>NZ_JBFOCT010000008.1:0-310103 GCF_040907925.1 Aeromonas sp. s12
TGGCAGAAACGGATGCACCGGTGGCGGTATCGCTGGCGGCGCAGCTGGGTGTCACTGCGACCGACGCGGATGGTTCGGAGCAGGTGACCGGCGTGACGGTGACCCTGAGCGGTGTCCCGGCAGGTGCGTTGATGGGGGCAGGCTGGGTGGCTGGCGCGGTGGCGGGCAGCTACAGCTGGAGCGGTGCGAGCACAGCGGGCGTNCCTGGCTTTAGCTTGCCGGCGGACTGGAGCGGGGTCGTGAATGGCAATGTGGCGGGGACCACGGACGAGGGTGGGGCAGACAGCAAGCCCTTCACCGTGACCGTCACTGCAACTAATGATGCTCCCATGCTGACTGTCTCGGATCTGCGCATATCCGAGGAGGGATTACCGGGATCCAATCCAGACAATTCACCCAATCCCGGCGATATTACCGACAGCACCTCGACCCATGCGACGGCAAGTGTGACAGATATCGACAGCAATACCTTTACGTTCACTCTTTCTGCTCCATCTGGCCTGAGCTCTGGAGGGGTACCAGTTGTGTGGAGTGGTATAGGGTCTGCGACACTGGTGGGTTCAGCGGGAGGGATCCCAGTCATACAAGTATCTGTAGATCCGGTTGGTAAATATACCGTCACCTTGCTGGGGCCCATCGATCATGAATTTGGAGACAATAAGGAAGGACTGAAGACATTTACCTTCAACCTGTCAGCCAGTGATGGTGACTTGAGTGATACCAAGCAGGTCAGTGTTGTTATTGAAGACGATATGCCCGTGATCACAGGCATCGAAAGTCTGGAAGTGATGAATGTAGCCGACATCACTACCGGTGGATTGTTTGGCGTCTCTTTTGGTGCTGATGGCCCTCTGGGTACTGGTGGACTGAAACTGACTGGATGGCCTGATTTGGCAGGGATCACCGAAACCTTGTCGACTGATGGCAAGACTCTGGTAGCAACCATTGATGGTAGTGGGCAGCCACCTAAAGTGTTCTATACATTGACACTCAATGACGACAATACTTACAGCTTTGAACTGGTTACTCCCCAGCCAACCCAAACTTTCTCGATCGGGGCACAGTTCGGTGCTGGCGGGCCTGTTGAGACGATCGGAGTTACTGCTGGCGGGATTGGTGTACTGTTCGATGGTCTGCTGTTCAATGGCAGCGTCAATAATCCTCAGGATCTGCCGGGGAGTGATGCAGATAATCTCAACCCGAACAACAATGGTTTCGGGATTAAGAACGGCAACCTGGACAATAACGAAGGGTTCAAGGTATCCACGACTGCAGCCGTTGATGGGCTCTCTTTCAACGTCTACGGGGTTGGCAACACCAATACCAGCACCATACAGTGGGTGGCTTATGCTGCCGATGGCGTGACCGTCGTCGATTCCGGAGAGCTTGTTCTGTCAGGACTCAAAGGGTCGATGCAGTTGGCCAGCATAGAACCCGATGGGGAGTTCAGCCAGCTTTATGTCCGCTTTGTGCTGAATGGCAATGACTCAGTGAGGATCGAGAATTTCGGAGTGATCGACAAGATCACGCCTCCTGATATTGACCTTGATTTCAGTGCTACCTTGACTGATGCCGATGGAGATAAAGCCAGCGCCAACTTTACTGTATCGGTCAAGAGCAATGAGCCTCCCGTCGCGTCCAATATTCTGGTTGTGGGCAGCAACACCTCGGATACCCCCGACACTACCGGGACCCCCGGCACGGATGATGATCACAAGGTGCCCAACTCCAACGGTAGTGTGGATGGTCTGGTTGCAGGCGGTGCTGGTCACGATATTGTGGTGGGGGACATCGGCGGCACCAGTACCAATTTCATCCCGGGTGAGAATTACAATATTGCCCTGGTGGTCGATGTGTCTGGAAGTATGGCTGGAGCACGACTGAATATGCTCAAGGCCTCCCTGACCCATTTGGCCAACCAGTTGAAAGATCATGATGGTGAGATCAATGTCACCTTGATTGGTTTTGCGGCGAATGCCAGCGAGAGTGTGACAATAGTAGGGCTTGATGCCAGTAATGTGAGCAACCTGACCAATGCCATTGATGCACTGGTTGCCAATGGTGGCACCAACTATGAAGCCGCGTTCAATCAGGCCGTGCAGTGGTTCAATGATGGTAGCAAGGCTGCTCCCGGTTACCAGAACCTGACATTCTTTGTCACGGATGGTAACCCGACTTACTACCTCAATGACAGCAATCAGGTCGCCGGACCAGGCAACAGCACCACATTTGAGGTGATCAAGGAGTCGGTGGATGCTTTTGTTTCACTCAGTGCCATCAGCCAGGTCAATGCAATCGGGGTGACCAATGATGTTAACAAGGATTTGTTGAAGTTCTTTGATAACACGACTGAAACGGCAGATCAGTTTTACTCGGCAGGCAGCTTCCTTGACTTGGCCACATTTGGTAGTGGTAGCGGCATAAATGCCGCCCCGGGATGGGTGCTCAGTGGTGATGCTCAGGGATCGCATACTGTTACAAATGGAAGCTTGCGGATCCGGGATGATCGAACCGGTTCTGATTCTGACAGGACAATATTGGCGCTCGCCGTGGCCAATGCCATCCAGGTTTCTGCGGCACAAGCCGGAGCAAGTCTGCAGTTCCAGTATGCCTTGAATGGTGTTAATAGCAGCGACAGCTTCACCTGGAAGTTGGTGAAACTCGAGGGTGGCGTCTGGGATATGCTCAATCCAGTGCAAACGGGCACCATTACTGGCGTTAGTTCATCTGTTTTGACGGCTTACAGCACTATCACAACCGATGGACTGCCTGTCGGGCAATACGGGTTTGTGTTCGAACTGCTCGACAGCTCCAATGACCGGAATGCTGAGGTACGGATAGACAATATCCGGATCGAGCAGGGTTTCAATGCCCCGATCGGCGATGCCCAGATTGTGACCAGTGCCGAGCAGTTGACGGCAGCCCTGACCGAGGGGGATCAGATTACCGTGTTGCTGGGGGCCGGCAATGACGTGGCCGATGGTGGTGTTGGCAATGACATCCTGTTTGGCGATGTACTCAATACCGATACGCTGGCCAGCGAGTTGGGACTGGATCTGCCCCAAGGTTCTGGTTGGCTGGTATTTGAAACGCTGGAGTCCAGTCATGGGTGGACACGTGAACAGACGGTGGATTACATCCGGACCCATATTACTGAGCTGAGTGGGGAGAGTAGCCGCAGTGGTGGTAATGACACCCTATATGGTGGCAGTGGCAACGATATCCTTTTTGGCCAGGAAGGGAACGACACCCTTGTTGGAGGTGTCGGTGATGATTATCTGGATGGTGGTTCTGGTAGCGATATACTCACGGGCGACCTTGGTAAGGACATTCTGATCGGCGGCCTTGGCAGCGATACCATGACCGGTGCTGGGGAGAGTGACACCTTCAAGTGGCTGGCGGGGGATGCGGACGGCAGTATCGATACCATTACTGATTTCACTTTAGGTGATACCAACAATGGTGGAGATGTACTGGATCTCTCGGATCTGCTGGTCGGCGTACCTGCAGTGGGGAACAACGAGGATCTGGCAGCCGTGCTGGACAACTATCTGCAGTTCAACACGACGACCAAGACGTTGACGATAGATCCTGCCGGGGCCGGTGGGAGCCCGGAACTGACCATCCAGTTCCATAACTCACTCGATCTGGCTTCGCTTGGATCCAATCAGGATATCATCAAGCACTTGCTGGATGACGGTAACTTGAAGGTTGATCCGTAACCCTGTCTCGGGGCCGGGCTTGCCTGGCCCCTGTTTTTTCCTCAAGGGGATGGATAAGATAGCGGCAGTAGAGGAGAGGGGTAATCATGCAGTCATTCAACTGGGTCGACATTGATGGCATCCGTTATAGCTGGGATGGGCAGGGGAACATTACCTGCGCAGGCCAGTTTGGCTATCAGGCCTCGATCGCCGGTGATCGGCTGGATGGGATGGAGATAGAGAATGAGGCCGGTGATGTCGCGGGCTCGCTCTATGTTGACTTTGCTGCAGCCTCTATCACCTATGTGCCTGTTTTGGATACCGAGTCTGCCCATAACATGATTCTGGTTGGCCATGAGCAGGGTCAGCAGGAGTATCCGCTGGTCAGTTTTCACCCTCCGTTGTTGCAAAATTTGCTTGGGCCGTCTGATACCATCCCTTGGTCTGCGATGGAGGAGGCAAGTGGTGGCACCGATATCGGACAGGTGGTGCAAGGACATGTTCTGTCGTGGGACTCGTTCCATTTCGATGATGAGGTGCAGGTCTGCGGTGCGACATCGTCACAAGATAAGGTAGAGCAGAGCCCAGATGTCTGCAGCGTGGTCACCATCAGTCTCGATCTGACCAATCAGATACTGGATCAGCTCCCCCCCTTGCATGATATATGAATCCCGTAACTGCACGGGCATAATGACCTCAATCTTTCCGATTGAGGTTTTTTTCTATGTGGCGTCCCCTTCTTACTCTTTCTGCTCTGGTTGTCAGTGCTCCGCTGCTGGCGATTGAAGTGCCGCAAGCGCCCCATCTGGTGGTGAGTGGTTATGCCGAGCAGAAGACCGAACCCGATATGCTCACCCTCAATGTGGCGGTGAGTGCACTGGATAAGCAGGGCCTCAAGGCCAAGCAGCAGGTCGATACCAAGGTCGCAGCCTTTTTCAGCCAACTGGAAGGGCTGGGGATCAAGCGCAGCGATGTTGAGGCTGGCAACCTGATGGTCTCTCCGGAATATCAGTATGGCGAGAACAAAAAGCCGGTATTGCTGGGATACCGTGCCCAGCGGCAATTGGCGGTCAAACTCTATCAACTGGATAAATTGAGCCCCCTGATGGATACCGCCCTCAAAGCTGGGCTGGAGTCCGTATCCCAGATTGAGTACGGGTTGAAGTCGCCGCAGGTCATCAAGGAGCAGGCCCGTTTGAATGCAGTTGAGGATGCCAAAACCAAGGCTGAATCTCTGGCCAAGGCGTTCGGGATGAAGCTTGGCAAGGTCTACAGTGTGGAGTACCGCAATGCTTCGCCCATTACCGCCTACAGCCGCAACCTGAAGGTGGTGCAGGCCATGGCGATGGCTGCTCCCGCGCCGGATATGGCGGACAACAGCTATCAACAACAGCAGATCACGGTAAGTGATAATATCGAGGCTGTTTTCTTGCTGGAGTGATGCCCGTCGTTTAAGTCCAGTCATGAACAACCCCGCCATTTGCTGCGGGGTTTTTATTGCGCATCGATGCAGATATAAAAAAGTCGACGCTCGTGTTTACTTCATCGGGCGTCGTCTTTTTGTTGCGCTGGGTTTATCAGACAGTCACAGCGTCAACCTTGGTCGCTTCAGGAGCAGGGTTGCGGATGAGGTAATCAAACGCACCCAGTGCGGCGGTGGCGCCAGCACCCATGGAGATGATGATCTGCTTGAACGGTACCGTGGTGGCATCCCCTGCGGCGTAGACGCCGGGCAGGGAGGTAGCCCCTTTGGTATCGATCTCGATCTCGCCAAAGCGGGTCATGGCAATCTCGCTCCCTTTGAGGAACTCAGTGTTCGGTACCAGGCCGATCTGGACGAAGATGCCCGCTACCGCCAGGTGCTTGATCTCGCCGGTGGTGCGATCTTCGTAATCCATGCCGACCACCTTGCTGCCATCACCGATCACTTCGGTGGTGCGAGCGCTCATGATGATGTCGATATTGCCCATGGAGCGAGCCTTCTTCTGCAGTACTTCATCGGCACGCAGGGTGTCGGCGAACTCCACCACAGTCACATGCTCGACGATGCCAGCCAAGTCGATCGCTGCCTCGATGCCGGAGTTACCGCCACCGATCACAGCTACTCGCTTGCCCTTGAAGAAGGGACCATCGCAGTGCGGGCAGTAGGCCACGCCCTTGGTGCGGTACTCAAGCTCGCCCGGTACGTTCAGATCACGCCAGCGGGCACCGGTAGCCAGGATCACGGCGCGGCTCTTCAAGGTGGCGCCAGAGGCGAGATCCACGTTCACATACCCATCTTTACTGATGGCGGCGGCACGCTGCTCGGTGATCACTTCCACGCCATACTCTTTGACGTGCTGCTCCAGGCTGGCGGCCAGCTTGGGGCCTTCGGTGTAGGGCACGGAGATAAAGTTCTCGATGCCGACGGTGTCCATCACCTGACCACCGAAACGTTCGGCAACGATGGCGGTGCGAATGCCTTTACGTGCGGCATAGATGGCCGCTGCGGCGCCAGCCGGGCCACCGCCCACGACCAGCACATCGTAGGGATCTTTCTCATTCAGCTCGGCGGCCTTACGCTCGGCGGCACCGGTGTCGAGTTTGGCGACAATCTCTTCGAGCGAGATACGGCCCTGGCTGAACGGTTGGCCGTTCAGGTAGACATTCGGTACCGCCATGATTTGACGCTCATTGACCTCTTCCTGGAACAGGGCGCCGTCGATCATGGTGTGAGTGATGCCGGGGTTCAGGGTCGCCATCAGGTTGAGGGCCTGTACTACGTCCGGGCAGTTGTGGCAGGAGAGGGAGATATAGGTCTCGAAGTGGAACTCACCCTTGAGATTGCGGATCTGCTCCTGCACGGCCGCATCGGCCTTGGAGGGGTGGCCGCCGCTTTGCAGCAGGGCGAGCACCAGAGAGGTAAATTCATGACCCATGGGGATGCCGGCAAAGTGAACGCGCGGGGCTTGGCCCTGCGGCGCGACACTCATGGAAGGCTTGCGAGCGGCAGTGCCAGAGGTCTGGGTGATCTTGGGGGACATCTCGGCGATCTCGCTGGCCAGTGCCAGCAGCTCTGCAGATTTGTCGCTGTCGTTGCCGGACACGCTGATCTCGATGGGATTGACGATGTACTGCAGATAGGTGTTCAGCTGTTGTTTGAGGTTGGTATCCAACATCTTCGAATTCCTTCTTGTGATTGCGGGTCGGCGTGAGATGTAAGCCGGAAAGCAGACCGGCGCCTTTGCTTGGGGCCGGAAACAAAACCGGCCCTTATACGGGCCGGTCTTGGAAGCGGGAGGCTTAGATCTTGCCTACCAGGTCCAGGGACGGGGCCAGAGTGGCTTCGCCTTCTTTCCATTTAGCCGGGCACACTTCACCCGGGTGGGAGGCAACGTACTGGGCTGCTTTGACTTTGCGCAGCAGTTCCAGTGCGTCACGGCCGATGCCGCCAGCGTTGATCTCGACGATCTGGATGATGCCCTGCGGGTCAATCACGAAGGTACCGCGGTCAGCCAGACCAGCTTCTTCGATCATCACGCCGAAGTTGCGGGTGATGGTACCAGTCGGGTCACCAATCATCGGGTACTGGATCTTCTGAATGGTGTCAGAAGTGTCGTGCCATGCTTTGTGAGTGAAGTGGGTGTCGGTAGAGACAGAGTAGATCTCGACGCCCAGTTTCTGGAATTCAGCGTAATTGTCAGCCAGGTCGCCCAGCTCGGTCGGGCAAACGAAGGTGAAGTCAGCCGGGTAGAAGAAGACCACGGACCACTTGCCTTTCAGGTCAGCGTCAGACACCTGAACGAATTTGCCATTGTGGTAGGCGGTAGCATTGAACGGCTTGATTTCAGTGTTGATGTAGGTAGACATGTAATTGCTCCTTGGTGATGTACATATGCCGGTCTGGTGTTGAAGAGTCTTGCCAGACGAGGCGCTTAACTTTCGATGGATTCATCATAGGGGCTTCCGCTAATCGAGAAAAGCCGCAATTTTGAATCGCTTAAATCTACTTATTAGATAACTCACTATGGCTGTACCTAACATGAATATCTCAGGCCTACTGAGATAACTCCTTGTCGTGGTTCAATATCTGTGCGCTACATCGCCTTTTCAAGGCATGGGAAGAGGTGTGCAGAGCCACGATAACGCGATGAGATAAACGGTGGTGCAAACATATGGAGCAAACAGATGGCGCAGGAGGTTGAGGCCGCTGCTCGCAGCGATGGGGGATGTGCTGGCAAGGGGAGGCAGAAAGGCGCAGATAAAAAAAATCCCGGCGCTATCGCAACGACAGGGCCGGGTCATCAAACAAGGAATGGCTATATAAACAAATGCTTTACAGCAAAGACTAACTACGGGGTGTGCAAACTTGCAGACATATGAGAGGAAGATAATGGGTGCACAATCCCTCGTCTCCCCCTCGGCAACTATTGCATGAGAGGGATGATAGTGTGACGCAGATCACAAGGCAAGCATTTGGTGTAATTTTTCAATCAAAATGAAAGTGTTTCATCATTTCAGCTTATTTTGACGGCTGAAAACGCTTTTATTGTAATTTAATTACAGCTAGATCTATCAAAAGTCGATAGGTGGTTCCTGCTCTTCCATCAATTCCAGCAGGTTGATGGCCACGGCAATAAAGTCCGACTCGGTGACAATGCCGATCAGCTTGCGTCCTTTGAGTACCGGCAGGCAGCCATATCTGTGCCGCTGCAGGTAGAGTGCTGCCTCCTTGATACCGGCGTGAGGATCTACGCTCGCCACTTGCCGTGTCATGATCTCGTCGAGTTGCACGCTGTCGGTAAATTCGGCTTCCCGCTCCGGGCTGATGAGCAGCAGCTTGGATTCCCGGGTGGCCAGGATATCGGTAAGGGTCACCAGCCCCAGCAGGTGGTGCTGCTCGTCGACGATGGGAATGTGGCGGATCCGCTCCTGCTGCATCAGGTCCATCGCCTGTTTGACACTGTTTGACGGACCCAGAGTGAAGGGGTGTTCGGTCATGATTTCGGATAGGGTCATCATGGTGGGCCTCCTTGTGTATCTGCTTTCACCCTAGCCCAGCCCCAACTGGCAAAACATGATCAGGGTCAATACAGAACATTAAAGAATCATTAACCGGAGGTGTGTCTCAATATTGCTCGCTACCCCTTGTCTCTCTTGGGTTTTTGGTCTTTTGGGTTGCCTTGGAAGATGGGGATAACTAGACTAGCCGCCGATTCCCCCCGAGGTGAAAGATGCAAGTATCCGATTTTCATTTTGATCTGCCAGACGAGCTGATTGCCCGCTATCCGATGGCAGAGCGTACCGCCAGCCGCCTGTTGCAGCTCGATGGTCAAACTGGCGCCCTGCGCCACGGTCAATTTGTCGATGTGCTGGATCAGCTCAATCCGGGTGACCTGCTGGTATTCAACAACACCCGTGTCATTCCGGCGCGCATGTTTGGCCAGAAGGCCAGCGGCGGCAAGCTGGAGGTACTGGTCGAGCGCATTCTGGACGAGCACAGCGTGCTGGCCCATGTCCGTGCCTCCAAGGCGCCCAAGCCCGGCACCCGGATGATCATGGATGGTGGTGTGGAGGCAGAGATGCGCGCCCGCCACGACGCCCTGTTCGAGATCCACTTCCTCGACCCGCGTCCGGTGCTGGAGATTTTGGAGGCCATCGGCCACATGCCGCTGCCCCCCTATATCGACCGTCCCGACGAGGATGCTGACAAGGAGCGCTACCAGACCGTTTACAATCAAAAACCGGGGGCTGTCGCTGCGCCGACCGCCGGCCTGCACTTTGATGAGCCGCTGCTTGAGAAAATTCGGGCCAAAGGGGTTGAAACGGCCTTCGTCACCCTGCATGTAGGGGCGGGGACCTTCCAGCCGGTGCGGGTTGAGAAGATTGAAGATCACCACATGCACTCCGAGTATGCGGAAGTGCCGCAAGAGGTGGTAGATGCCATCGCGGCCACCCGTGCCCGTGGTGGCCGGGTGATTGCGGTGGGGACCACGTCGGTCCGTTCGCTGGAGAGCGCGGCCAAGGTCACCCTGGCCCAGGGCAAACCGTTGGCGCCCTTCTTTAGTGACACCGATATCTTCATCTTCCCTGGCTACCAGTTCCAGATCGTCGATGCCATGGTCACCAACTTCCATCTGCCGGAGTCGACCCTGATCATGCTGGTCAGCGCCTTTGCCGGTTATGACAACGTGATGGCGGCCTATCAGGCAGCCGTGGCCGGGCAGTACCGTTTCTTCAGCTACGGGGACGCCATGTTCGTCACCCGTCGCCAGGTTGAAGCATAAGCTTCAGCTTATTTACCGGGCCGTGCGCGGCCCTCCTATTGTCAGACTGTTTATCTGACGCAGCCGAGGTAGCAATGAAATTTGAACTGAAAACCACCGACGGCCGTGCCCGTCGCGGTCAACTGGTCTTCGAACGTGGTGTGGTACAAACGCCGGCCTTTATGCCGGTCGGGACGTACGGCACCGTCAAGGGGATGACCCCGGAAGAAGTGCGTGAAACCGGCGCCCAGATCCTGCTGGGTAACACCTTCCACCTCTGGCTGCGTCCGGGTCAGGAAGTGATGCGTGCCCACGGCGATCTGCATGACTTCATGAACTGGCAGGGCCCGATCCTGACCGACTCCGGTGGTTTCCAGGTGTTCAGCCTGGGCCATATTCGCAAGATCACTGAAGCAGGCGTCCACTTCCGTCACCCCATCAATGGCGAGAAGATCTTCCTCGACCCCGAGAAATCCATGGAGATCCAGTACGATCTGGGCTCCGACATTGTGATGATCTTCGACGAGTGCACCCCGTACCCGGCCACTTATGAAGAAGCGCGCAAGTCCATGGAGATGTCCCTGCGCTGGGGCAAGCGTTCCCGCGACAAGTTTGATGCGCTGGGTAACAAGAACGCCCTGTTCGGCATCATTCAGGGCTCGGTCTACGAAGATCTGCGGGATGTCTCCCTCAAGGGGCTGCTGGAGATCGGTTTCGACGGTTATGCGGTCGGTGGTCTGGCCGTGGGTGAACCCAAAGAGGACATGCACCGCATCCTAGAGCACGTCTGCCCGAAAATCCCGGCCGACAAGCCGCGCTACCTGATGGGTGTCGGCAAGCCAGAAGATCTGGTGGAAGGGGTGCGCCGTGGTATCGACATGTTCGACTGCGTCATGCCGACTCGCAACGCCCGCAACGGCCACCTGTTCACCACCGATGGCGTAGTGAAGATCCGCAACGCCCAGCACCGCAACGACACCAGCACCCTGGATGCCGAGTGCGATTGCTACACCTGCAAGAACTACAGCCGCAGCTACCTGCACCATCTTGACAAGTGCAACGAGATCCTTGGTGCCCGTCTGAATACGATTCATAACCTGCGTTACTACCAGCGTGTGATGCAGGGTTTGCGGGACGCGATCGAGCAGGGTAAATTAGACGACTTTGTAACAGAGTTTTACCGTCGGCAAGGGAAGCCTGTGCCTCCGTTAGCTGAAAATGACGTTAAATAACAACAACATATAATTTTGTTTTTTTAAATCTACATCAATAAGAGGTTGTTAAATGAGCATTATCTCCAAGGCGTATGCAGAAGGCGCAGCACCGGGTGCACAGGGTGGTGGTATGGAAATGATCATCATGCTGGCCGTATTCGGCCTGATCTTCTACTTCATGATCTATCGTCCCCAGGCCAAACGTGCCAAGGATCACCGCAATCTGATGAGCTCCTTGTCCAAGGGTGATGAAGTGCTCACTTCCGGTGGCCTGGTTGGCAAAATTGCCAAAGTGGCTGCAGACAGCGATTACCTGGTGATCGCCCTGAACGACCAGACTCAAGTCACCATCAAAAAGGACTTCGTCTCTGCCGTTCTGCCCAAGGGTTCTATCCAGTCCCTTTAATCTCCCAAGGAGCACAGCGTGTTGAATCGCTATCCGCTGTGGAAATACCTGATGGTGATCCTGGTGATCGCCATCGGTTTTCTATATGCAGCCCCCAATCTTTACGGCGAAGATCCGGCTTTGCAGGTTTCTGCCAGCCGTGGTGCCGAAGTCAAGCTAGATACTCTTGATCTGGTGAAAGAGACCCTTGAAGCGGCCAAGATCCCGGTCAAACATGCTGCATTCGAGCACGGTTTTATCCTGATCCGTTTCAAGAACACCGAAGACCAGCTGAAGGCGCGCGATATCGTTGCCAACAAGCTGGGCGACAACTTCATTACCGCACTCAACCTGGCACCTTCCACTCCCGCCTGGCTCGAAGCCATCGGTGCGGCGCCTCTGAAGCTGGGTCTTGATCTGCGCGGTGGTGTGCACTTCCTGATGGAAGTGGACATGGCCGAAGCACTGACCAAGCAGCAAGAGCAGATGGTGCAGGATTTCCGCTCCGAGCTGCGCACCCAGAAGATCCGTTACTCCGGCGTGCGCCGGGTCGGTGATCAGGTGCAGGTGATCTTCCGTGACGAAGCCGATCAGGAACGCGCCGTTTCTCATTTGCGTCGTCAGAACCCTGATTTGACCTTCACTACCGAGCAGAAAGGGGATGAGTTCATCCTGCTGGCTGGTCTGAGCGAAGCCAAGATCAAGGAAGTGAAGAAGTACGCCCTCGAGCAGAACATCACCATCATCCGTAACCGGGTCAACGAACTGGGTGTGGCCGAGCCGCTGGTACAGCAGCAAGGTGCCGAGCGCATTGTCGTTGAACTGCCCGGTATTCAGGATACCGCCCGCGCCAAGGAGATCCTGGGGGCAACCGCGACCCTGGAATTCCACATGGTCGATGAGACAGCCGACATCCAGGCTGCGGCCGATGGCCGTGTCCCGCCCAGCTCCAAGGTCTACAACGATCGCAATGGTCGTCCCGTGGTGCTGCACAAGCGAGTGATCCTGACCGGTGACCACATCGTGGGTGCCCAGTCCGGTTTCGACGAGTACAGCCGTCCCCAGGTCAACATCAAGCTGGATGGCCAGGGTGGCAACAAGATGGCCAACTTTACCAAGGACAACGTCGGTAAAGGGATGGCGACCGTCTTCATCGAGTACAAACCGGTCGGTCAACCGGGTCCGGATGGCAAGCGCAAGTTCCGCAAGCAGGAGGAGGTGATCAACGTCGCCACCATCCAGTCGCGTCTTGGCAGCCAGTTCCGTATCACAGGTATCGACAACGCCAACGAAGCCCACAACCTGGCGCTGCTGCTGCGTGCCGGTGCCCTGATCGCCCCGATCCAGATCGTGGAAGAGCGCACCATTGGCCCGAGCCTGGGTCAACAGAACATCGACAGCGGTATGGAAGCCATCGGCTGGGCCATGCTGGTGATCGTGCTGTTCATGGGGATCTACTACCGCGCGTTCGGCTGGGTTGCCAACCTGGCGCTCTGTATGAACCTGGTGTTGATTGTCGGCATCATGTCGATGATCCCTGGTGCCACCATGACCCTGCCGGGTATCGCCGGTATCGTCCTGACGCTGGGTATGGCGGTGGATGCCAACGTACTGATCTACGAGCGTATTCGTGAAGAGATCCGCAACGGTCGCGGTGTTCAGCAAGCCATCCATCTGGGCTTTGATCGGGCATTCTCCACCATCGCCGACTCCAACGTGACCTCGCTGATCACCTGCGTGATCCTGTTCGGTATCGGTACTGGCGCCATCAAGGGCTTTGCTCTGACGCTGGGCATTGGTCTGACCGCCTCCATGTTTACTGCCATCACAGTTTCCCGTGCCATTATCAACCTGGCTTGGGGTGGACGGCGTATCGACAAGCTGCCCATCTGAGGATAGAGAGATGTTTCAGATTCTACATTTTGAAAAACCGATCCCGTTTATGCGCTATGCCAAGCCGGGTGTGGTTTTCTCTTCCGTGCTGATGGTGGTAGCCCTGTTCTTCCTGTTTGATCGGGGTCTGAACTGGGGTCTGGACTTTACCGGTGGTACCACCATCGAGGTGGGGTTCCAGCAGTCGGTGAGCCTGGACAAGATCCACGACGCTCTGGAAGAGCAGAAGATTGAAGGGGCAACCCTGCAACACTTTGGCTCCAGCCGTGACGTGCTGTTCCGCCTGACCCCGAAAGAGGGGGTCAAGGTAGAACAACAGGGTAACGAAGTGCTGGCGGCGGCCAAGCAGCTCGACGAGGGTGCAGTGCTCAAACGCGTCGAGTTCGTCGGCCCTTCCGTGGGTGATGAGCTGGCGACAGACGGTGCGCTGGCCATGCTGGCCTCCATCCTTTGTATCCTGGCCTACGTGGCAGTGCGTTTCGAATGGCGTCTGGCGCTGGGGGGCATTCTCTCCCTGGTGCACGACGTGGTGATCACGCTAGGTGTCTTTGCCTACTTCCAGTACGAGTTCGACCTGACCGTACTGGCGGCACTGATGACCCTGGTGGGTTACTCCCTGAACGATACTATCGTGGTGTTCGACCGCTTGCGGGAGAACTTCCGCAAGGTGCGTAAAGGGGATACCGAGTACATTCTGGATCTCTCCATGACCGAGACCCTGAGTCGTACCATCATCACCTCCGGCCTCACCTTTATCGTGGTGCTGGCGCTGCTGCTCAAGGGCGGTGCGCTGATCCACGGTTTTGCCGTGGCCATGGTGATC
This sequence comes from Aeromonas sp. s12, assembly GCF_040907925.1. Lineage (NCBI taxonomy): Bacteria > Pseudomonadati > Pseudomonadota > Gammaproteobacteria > Aeromonadales > Aeromonadaceae > Aeromonas > Aeromonas sp. s12. The sequence continues at coordinate 14,262 of NZ_JBFOCT010000008.1, forward strand.
GGTGTGGCGTTCGGTACCTACTCCTCCATCTATGTGGCGAGTGCGTTTGCCATGTTCCTCGGCGTCAAGCGCGAGCACATGCTGCCCACCCAGGTAGAGAAAGAGGGTGCGGACCAACAGGAAATCCTGCCGTAACAGTGAAGAGCGCCTCATGGCGCTCTTTTCTTATCTCTGCGTGTCGTTTGCTGACGCACATGATTTAAACAACAGGAGTTTGTCATGCATCACAATCCCCGTTTTTTGGCGCTGGTTGACGGGATCCGCTCCCGCATCACCGAAACCGATGTTCACCAGATCAAGCGCTGGCAGGACGAAGGGCGCACGTTTCACCTGATCGACGTGCGGGAAGAGAGCGAGTGGGCCAAAGGCCATCTGCCCAGTGCCCGATATCTGGGTCGTGGAGTGATTGAGCGGGATATCGAGACCCAGTTCCCGGATCTCGAGACCGAGCTCTACCTCTATTGTGGTGGTGGTTTTCGCTCAATTCTGGCGGCGGACAACCTGCAACAGATGGGTTATCGCAAGGTGATCAGCGTCGACGGTGGGTTTCGCGGTTGGTGCGATGCCGGATACCCTGTCGAATCCTGATTTATTTGAGGTAGAGGGGCACAGCTACATGACAAAGCGGCAGTTGACCTTTACCATATGCGGGGTCAAGCGTAAGCGTCGGAGTGTTCATTGAACGTCAGGAAAGGGATTGGATACCTCCTCGGTATCCTGTTGTTGCTTCCCATGTGGGGTTGCAGCAGTAGCAGTCAGGTTAACACCCCCAAGGTTCCCAAGCCGCAGCCTGCTTCACTGGTGTTGGCGACCCCCCTGCAGGTCTCCTACCAGAGTGAGCTGGCGCTCGCCCGACTCGGGCAGATGCTCAGTGAAATGGAACTGACCACCGAGCAACGGGCAGAGTTGTTCTATGAGCGTGCCGTGGTGTTTGATCGGGTTGGTCTGCGTTCCCTCGCGCGGCTCGATTTCAACCGTGCCCTGCGGGAGAAACCGGATTTCGCCGAAGCCTACAACTTCATCGGCGTCTATCTGGTACAGCAGCAGAATTACGACGAAGCCTATGATGCGTTCGATTCCGCCCTCGAACTGGCACCGGACTATGACTATGCCTATCTCAACCGTGGCATCGCCCTCTATTACGGCAACCGTCCCGAACTGGCCGCGGCCGATATGAAGCGTTTCTACGAGGCGCAGCCGGAAGACCCCTATCGGGTGATCTGGCTCTATCTGGCCGAGCAGAAACTCGACCCATCGGCCGCCATGAGCCGGATGCGCGAGCGTCTCAACAAGTACGATGACGATGCCTGGAACTGGGATCTGGTTCGCCTCTATACCGGCGAGATCAACGCTTCCCAGCTGATGGGCAACGTGGTGAAAGGGGTGAAGGATAACCGGGAGCTTGCCGAGCGTCTGTGTGAAACCTACTTCTATCTGGGCAAGTTCGAGCTGGGCAAAGGCAACCGCAAGGAAGCCATCAGCTACTTCAAGCTGGCCTTATCCAACAACGTCTATGACTTTATCGAGCACCGCTATGCGCTGCTGGAGCTGGAGTTGATGGCGCGCAAGCCCTTGCCGCCAGGTGCCCAGAGCGCTCGTAACAAGGGTGATCAGCCCTCCTGATCCACTGCCAGATAGTGGTAAAAAAGGCCTCGCGATGAGGCCTTTTTGTTGGGCGAATGGCGGGTTTACTCCACCAGGCTCATGCCGGGGATCTGGCGCCAGTAGCCGTTGCAATCGCGATCCTGCTGCAGAACGAGGGGCTGATTGCCCTGCTGGTTAGCCTTGAAGCGAGCCAGCATCTCCAGCGTCTCCATCCCTTGCGGTGAAAGTCTGACCACATCCACCAGACCTTCCATACCAGCCAGCTCGTTACCCAAGTTGTAGCAGTAACCGGACTGGGTCTGGATCCCGTTGAGATTGAACACCCGCTGCCCCTCGCGGCTGTTGGCCAGTCGTCCGGTGGGGTAGTTGATGCAGGCTAGCTCGCAGTTGTCCTTGGGCTTGTCGAGGGATCGGGCGGTGAAGCAGCGCGCCGAGTAGGCGAGCGGCAGATGGCCGTAGGCAAACACCTCCACCTCAAATTGGTCGCGCAGGGTGCCCAGATCCTGATTGAGCTGGATCAGCCAGTCACGGGAGAGCTCCACCGGCATGACCCAGCGTTTCATCCCCTGTTTGAGCAACATGCGCAGCACATCGGCGTTATAGGCGTTGATGGCGGGACCACAGACGAAGGGGATCCCTGCCTCCCTGGCGAGTTGCACCGTACCGAGATCGTTGGCTTCGACCATAAGATCGCCATTGTCGACCAGCCGCTTCACCTCCTTGAGTTCGGAGGGGGCGGAGATAAGGGCGAGGGTCGAGAGCACCACCTGCTTGCCGGAGCTGGCCACCTGACGGGCCAGTGCAATCCAGTCATCGACTTTGAGTTCGCGCCGCTTGCTGCAAACGGTCTCCCCCAGATAAATGATGTCGGCCTGACTGTCGGTAGCAGCATGGTAAAAGGATTCGGTATCGGCTTTGGGCCAGTAGAAGAGCACAGGCCCGAGAGAAAATTGCATGGGTGGACTCCTTATTGCCACTGACGATGGTAGGCGCCGAGGGTAGTCTGGCTACCTTCGGAGACGCGGGCGAGCTGGGCATCCCACTCAGCTTTGACCTGATAGGCCTCGGGATTGGCCTGATAGGCATCGATGGCCGCACGCCAGACCCGGGTCACTTGCTCCACATAAGCAGGGCTGCGTTGGCGCCCTTCAATCTTGACCGACTGGATCCCGGTCTTGAACAGCTCGGGCAGGAGACCCAGGGTATTGAGACTGGTGGGCTCTTCCAGCGCGTGGTAAGTCTGGCCATCCACGTCGAAACGCCCCTTGCACAGGGTCGGATAGCCAGCATTTTCGCCCGGGCCATAGCGGTCGATCAGCACCTCGTTGAGCCGCGACTCGAGACCATTCGGGGTCTCTTCCCAACGGACGAACTTGGCCGGTGAGCAGGCGCCGACGGTGTTGGGACTCTCGCCAGTCATGTAGGAGGAGAGATAGCAGCGCCCCTCGGCCATAATGCAGAGGCTGCCAAAAGCGAATACCTCAAGGCCAACATCGGTCTCGCGGGCCAGCTGCTTGACCTGATGCATGGAGAGCACCCGGGGCAGCACCACCCGTGTGACATTGAATTGCTGCTGATAGAAGCGAATGGCGGCGGCATTGGTGGCGCTGGCCTGCACCGAGACATGGAGTTCCATCTCGGGGTAGTGGCGGCTGGCATATTCCAGCACGGCGAGATCGGCGATGATTAACGCATCGGCGCCGAGGGCCACCCCGCGATCAACCGCCTGTTTCCATCGAATATCGGCCCCGGGATGGGCAAAGGTATTGATGGCAATATGCAGCTTGCGACCATGTTGATGCACATAATCTACCGCCTTCTCCAGTTTGCTGTCGGTAAAGTTGAGACCGGCAAAGTGGCGTGCATTGGTGTCATCCTTGAAACCGATATAAACGGCATCGGCCCCGTTATCCACGGCGGTTTTCAGTGCCGGCAAACTGCCTGCCGGACAGAGTAATTCCATTGGTACGCTCCGAGAGTGCATATGAAGGGCAAACGAGCCCTGATTGTATGCAGCCATGCACTCCCGCTTTTTGACCTGAGGCAGCTTTATGTGGCTTTACCCTTCTTGAGGTAACCCTGCACAAGTTTGATTTCCAACAGGATCTTGCCACTCTCCCTGTGTTTGAATGCGCAAAAAAGGGAGTCTATCGTGTTTCAACAACTGCAACGCCGCCTGGTCGAACAGGCTCCGCGCTTCTTGCGCCATCCCCTCAAGCTTGTTCCCTTCAATCTGCAAAAGCAGCTGATGGAGAGTTTACTGGCCCGGGTATTCAAAGAGGCTATCGAAGATGGCGATTTCGAGTTTCTGGCAGACAAGTGGCTGAAAGTCGAAGTCTCTGATCTGGAGCTGTGCTGGTTTATCAGTGAGCAGAATGGCCAGCTGGTGGTGGCTCGCGAGTGTGACAAGGCCGATGTCTGCTTCAGCGGTACCGCCAACGACCTGATCCTGATTGCCGGTCGCAAAGAGGATCCGGATTCGCTCTTTTTCCAGCGCAAGCTGAAGATAGAAGGGGATACCGAACTGGGCCTTGAGGTGAAAAACCTGATGGACAGTCTGGATCTCGATGGCTTGCCAAGCCTGATGAAGTATCCCCTGATGGATCTGGCGACGTTTATCGAACGGGCCCGCACCGAGTCAGCGCAGGCTCCGGTGCAGACGGCGCCGGGCGGGATCCCGTCTTAAGTGGACAATCACCCCATGGGCATGGCGACGATAATGGTGCCGTGCCCAGAGGCAACGACAGGCCCACAGACAGGGCACCAAGGCGATGAGTGCCGCAGGGGCGGGCAGCTGTGACATGGCCAGCCCCGCAGCCAGCCAGATAAAGGGCTGCGCTTCATACAGCCACTCCGGCTGTAGCCAGCGTTTGCTCGGAAAGATAATCAGATCGGTACGTCGGTAGCTGGAGCGCATCATCCAGGTCACCGCTCCGGCGATAAACAGCAAGGCGCCAGCAAACCAGAGCAGGGGCTGATCACTCAACGTAATAATGGCAATGGCTGCCAGCAGGTAGAGGCTGGGCAATCTCTCATAGATAAAGGGAGGAAGCATGGCGTGGTGTCTCCTGTGCCGTTTATCGGATATCCATCAAGTTTAGCCCCCCCCTCTCACTTCCCTCATGCTGGTTTGTTATACAAACGGGTAGTTTTGTTCTGAAATGGCTCGGCTTTTACGGTGCCAACATCGTGTTCTCTTATGTTACAATTGCGCGCCATTTTTGACTGAAGAATGACTGGGCATGTTGGATCAGATTCGTATCGTTTTGGTAAACACCTCTCATACCGGCAACATGGGGTCTGCGGCTCGCGCCATGAAGACCATGGGGTTGACCCAGCTGGTATTGGTTGATCCGCAAGCCTTGCCGGATGACAATGCCTTCGCCTTGGCTGCTGGTGCCAGCGATGTGCTTGCCAATGCCCGTATCGTCCCGACACTGGACGACGCGATCGCCGATTGTGGTCTGGTGATTGGCACCAGCGCCCGCTCTCGAACCCTGAGCTGGCCCATGCTCGATCCCCGTGAGGCCGGCGAAAAGTCGGTGGTTGAGGGGATGCAGCACCCGGTCGCGCTGGTGTTTGGCCGTGAACGCACCGGTCTCACCAACGACGAATTGCAAAAGTGCCACTACCACGTGGCCATTCCGGCCAATCCTGATTACAGCTCTCTCAATCTGGCCATGGCGGTGCAGACCCTCTGTTACGAAGTGCGGATGCGCTGGCTGCAGGGGCAGGCCGCCGAGCCTGAAGAGGAGATGGTCTATCCGAGTGCCGCCCAGCTGGAAGGGTTTTATCAGCACCTGGAACAAACCCTGATGAAGACCGGTTTTATTGCCGATGACCATCCGGGTCATGTGATGAGCAAGCTGCGTCGCCTGTTCAATCGGACTCGGCCGGAAGCGGCGGAGCTCAACATTCTGCGCGGTATTCTGACCTCGGTGCAGAAAGCGCGCGTACCGGATTAATCCGACTGATTTACTCAACCATATACTTGACTGATTTGGTCGGGTATGTGACCATGTGCACCATTAAATTGCTTCGCAAGACGGTAAGGCACATGAGACTGACTTCAAAAGGACGTTACGCTGTAACCGCCATGCTCGACGTGGCGCTGCATGCAGAGCAGGGGCCCGTCCCCCTTGCCGATATTTCCGAGCGCCAGGGCATCTCGTTGTCCTATCTCGAGCAGCTCTTTGCCCGCCTGCGCAAACATGGTCTGGTGAGCAGCGTGCGTGGCCCGGGCGGTGGTTATCGCCTCGGGTTGGCTCCAGGCGAGATTTCGGTTGGTCAGGTGATAACCGCGGTCGATGAGTCGGTCGATGCAACCAAGTGCCTAGGCAAGGGCGGTTGCCACGGTGGTACCCAGTGTCTGACGCACTCCCTGTGGCGCGACCTGAGTGAGCGGATCTCCAGTTTCCTCGGGGATATCACCCTGGCCGAGCTGGTACGCCAGGCCGATGTGCGCCGCATTGCCGGCAAGCAAGATGAACAAATGAAGACCGTGTTGTCCCTGGTTGATCGGGCAGAACACGGCGATGTGAGCTTGAAAGTCCAACTATAAACGTGCTTTCCACAGCGGGACTCTGTATGACCCGGACTGTGACGGAGAAAAACATGAAACTGCCTATTTACCTTGATTATTCGGCAACCTGTCCGGTGGACCCGCGTGTCGCAGAAAAAATGATGCAGTGTCTCACCATGGATGGCCTGTTCGGCAATCCGGCTTCCCGTTCTCACCGCTTTGGCTGGCAAGCCGAAGAGGCGGTGGATCTGGCCCGTAATCAAGTGGCAGATCTGATCGGTGCCGATCCCCGCGAGATCGTCTTCACTTCCGGTGCGACCGAATCCAATAACCTGGCCATCAAGGGTGTTGCCCACTTCTATGCCAGCAAGGGCAAGCACATCATCACCTCCAAGACCGAACACAAGGCGGTGCTCGATACCTGTCGCCAGCTGGAGCGTGAAGGGTTCGAGGTGACCTATCTTGAGCCGATGCCCAACGGCCTGTTCACTATCGAGATGATCGAGAATGCCATGCGTGATGACACCATCCTGGTCAGCATCATGCATGTGAACAACGAAATCGGCGTGGTTCAGAACATTGCCGCCATCGGCGATTTGTGCCGTTCCCGCAAGATCCTGCTGCACGTGGATGCCGTTCAGAGTGTGGGCAAGATCCCGGTAGATGTGGAAGCACTGAAAGTGGATCTGCTCTCTGTCTCTGCGCACAAGGTGTATGGTCCGAAAGGGATCGGTGCACTGTTTGTTCGCCGCAAACCCCGCGTTCGTCTGGAAGCACAGATGCACGGTGGCGGCCACGAGCGCGGCATGCGTTCCGGTACTCTGCCGACCCACCAGATCGTCGGGATGGGCGAAGCTTTCCGCATCGCTAAAGAAGAGATGGTGAGTGAAGGCGAGCGCATCTTGGCTCTGCGCCAGCGTCTGTGGAATGGCATCAAGGATATTGAAGCCGTCTACATCAATGGCGATCTGGATCAGCGTGTTCCGGGCAACCTCAACGTCAGCTTTGCCTATGTGGAAGGGGAATCCCTCATCATGGCGCTGAAAGATTTGGCAGTCTCTTCCGGTTCGGCCTGTACCTCCGCCAGCCTGGAACCTTCCTATGTGCTGCGCGCACTGGGCCTGAACGACGAGCTGGCACACAGCTCCATCCGTTTCAGCATGGGTCGCTTCACAACCGAGGAAGAGATTGACTACGCGGTCAAGCTTATTCGTGACTCCATCGGTCGTCTGCGCGAGATGTCCCCTCTGTGGGAGATGTACAAAGACGGCGTCGATCTGAACACGGTCGAATGGGCTCATCACTGATCTATTTGGTCAGTGAGCAACAGAATTAGCAGGAGTGAGATATGGCTTACAGTGAAAAAGTAATCGACCACTACGAGAATCCTCGCAACGTCGGTGGTTTCGACAAGAATGATCCCAGCGTTGCAACCGGCATGGTCGGTGCGCCCGCCTGTGGCGACGTGATGAAGCTGCAATTGAAGATCAGCGACGAAGGCATCATCGAAGATGCCAAGTTCAAGACCTACGGCTGCGGTTCCGCCATCGCCTCCAGCTCCCTGGTGACCGAATGGGTCAAGGGCAAGACCCTGGACGAAGCGGCTGGCATCAAGAACACAGATATCGCTGAAGAGTTGGCCCTGCCACCGGTGAAGATCCACTGCTCCATTCTGGCCGAGGACGCCATCAAGGCCGCCATCGCCGATTACAAGCAGAAGAAAGGTCTCTAAGCGCCGGAGAGCAGTATGGCTATTACCATGACAGATGCCGCCGCGGCACGGGTTTCCTCTTTTCTGGCTAACCGGGGCAAGGGCATTGGCCTGCGCCTCGGCGTCAAAACCACTGGCTGCTCCGGTCTGGCCTACGTGCTTGAGTTCGTTGATGAACTGACCGATGAGGATCAGGTGTTCGAGCAGCAGGGCGTCAAGATTATTGTCGATGCCAAGAGCCTGATCCATCTGGATGGCACCGAGCTGGATTTCGTCAAGGAGGGCCTCAACGAGGGCTTCCAGTTCAACAATCCCAACGCCAAAGGCGAGTGTGGTTGCGGCGAAAGCTTCAGTGTCTGAGCTGTTTGACGTCAATGATCCTTCGTCTGTGGTTGAGCGGGTTGCCCATGACCCGTTCAACCACATCTCATTTGCCAGGGGCGAGTGAGGTTGTGGCGAACGTTTCCAAGAGGTTTGCATGAATCATTTCGAGCTGTTTGGGCTGGTTGAAGGCTTCGAGCTCGATACCCGTCAGTTGGCTGATACCTACCGCCAGCTGCAAACCCAATTCCATCCTGATCGTTTTGCCACCGCCCCCGAACGGGAGCAGCTGGCTGCGGTGCAACGTGCCGCCCAGATCAACGAAGCATTCACCACCCTCAAGGCGCCGCTGCGCCGTGCAGAATATCTGCTCTCCCTGCGTGGCACCGATATCCGTGGTGAACAGCAGACTCTGCAAGATACCGCGTTTCTGATGCAGCAGCTGGAGTGGCGCGAGCGTTTGGCCGATCTGAAAGATGACGCCGACCCTGAGCGCGCCATCAAGGATTTTCGCAGCGAGATCAGGCATGATCACCAGATGTTGATGCAGCAGCTGACCGAGTCTCTTGCCGCCGGCAGAGATCTCGTTGCCGCTGATTGCGTTCGCAAACTCAAGTTTGTCGACAAGCTCCTCGAAGAGCTGGAACGATTCGAAGACTCGCTTCTCGAGTCTTGATCCTTTAACGCTGGAAGTTTCATTACCCATGGCATTACTGCAAATCGCCGAACCCGGCCAGAGCGCTGTTCCTCATCAGCACAAACGTGCCGTCGGCATCGATCTCGGCACCACCAACTCTCTCGTCGCTGCGGTTCGCAGCGGTCACGCCGATACCCTTTGCGATGAGCAAGGGCGCGACCTGCTCCCGTCAGTGGTGCACTATCAAAGCGACGCCATTCGAGTGGGGATTGATGCCAAGCGCGAAGCGGCGCTCGATCCTCACAACACCATCGTCTCGGTCAAACGGATGATGGGCAAGGCGCTGGCCGATATCGATACCCGCCAGCAGCCTTACCAGTTTGTTGCCGCCGACAATGGCATGCCGCAACTGCAAACCCGTCAGGGGGTGGTCAATCCGGTGCAGGTATCGGCCGAAATTCTCAAAAAGCTGGCCGAGCGTGGCGCCCAGACACTCGGGGGCGATCTCGATGGCGTGGTCATTACCGTGCCCGCCTATTTCGATGATGCCCAGCGTCAGGGCACCAAGGATGCGGCCCGTCTGGCCGGTCTGCACGTGCTGCGGCTGCTCAACGAGCCGACCGCAGCCGCGATTGCCTATGGCCTTGACTCCGGTCAGGAAGGGGTGATCGCGGTTTACGATCTGGGGGGTGGCACCTTCGATATCTCCATCCTGCGTCTGCACCGCGGTGTGTTTGAAGTGATGGCGACCGGCGGCGATTCCGCCCTCGGCGGTGATGATTTTGATCACCTGCTGGCGGACTGGATCAAGGAGCAAGCGGGCCTCTCCGGTGAGCTGGATGCCCATCTGCAGCGAGAGCTGCTGGATGTGGCCGCTGCCGTCAAACACGGCCTGACCGATGCCGAGCAGGTGGCGTGCACCTTTGCTGGCTGGCAGGGTTCAGTGAGCCGTAGCCAGTTTGATGAACTCATCACCCCGCTGGTGAAACGGACCTTGCTGGCTTGTCGCCGCGCCCTGCGCGATGCCGGCCTCGAGCAGGTGGAAGTGCTGGAAGTGGTGATGGTCGGTGGCTCCACCCGGGTGCCGCTGGTGCGTGAACTGGTGGGCGAGTTCTTCCAGCGTACGCCGCTGACCAGCATCGATCCGGACAAGGTGGTCGCCATTGGCGCCGCCATCCAGGCCGATATTCTGGTGGGCAACAAGCCCGATGCCGAGATGCTGCTGCTGGACGTTATCCCCTTGTCGCTGGGTCTGGAGACCATGGGGGGCCTCGCCGAGAAGGTGATCCCGCGCAATACCACCATTCCGGTGGCTCGCGCCCAGGAGTTCACCACCTTCAAGGATGGTCAGACCGCCATGGCCATTCACGTGGTACAGGGTGAACGCGAGTTGGTGGCCGATTGCCGCTCCCTGGCCCGCTTTACCCTGACCGGTATTCCGCCGATGGCCGCTGGTGCCGCCCATATTCGCGTCACCTTCCAGGTAGATGCGGATGGTCTGCTCTCGGTCAGCGCCATGGAGAAATCCTCCGGCGTGCAGGCCGAGATCCAGGTCAAGCCCTCTTACGGGCTGGCGGAGCAGGATATCCTCAACATGCTGAGTGCCTCCATCGAGAATGCCCAGCAGGATATGGATGCCCGCATGCTGGCCGAGCAGCAGGTTGAAGCCGACCGGGTGGTCGAGAGTCTCAATGCGGCGCTGGCCGCCGATGGCGATACCCTGCTCAATGCTGCCGAGCGTGCCGAGATTGATGCCGCCATCGCCCATCTGCTGACCATGCGCAACAGCGGCGCAACCCATCAAATCAAAGAAGCCATTGAGGCAGCCGATGCTGTCAGTGGCGAGTTTGCAGCCCGCCGGATGGATGCCTCCATCCGCAAGGTGCTGACCGGACAAAACGTCAACAAGGTGTAATATGCCAAAACTGATCATTCTTCCTCATCCCGTACTCTGTCCGGATGGCGCCGCCCTCGAGGGGCAAAGCGGCGAGACCATTCTGGATGTGGCGCTGCGCAATGGTATCGAAATCGAACATGCCTGCGAGAAATCCTGTGCCTGCACGACCTGCCACTGCGTGGTGCGCGAGGGCTTTGACTCCCTCGAGCCAAGTGACGAGCTGGAAGACGACATGCTGGACAAAGCGTGGGGGCTGGAGCCGGAATCGCGCCTCAGCTGCCAGGCAAAACTGGCGGACGAGGATCTGGTGGTGGAATTGCCCAAGTACACCCTGAACCTTGCCTCTGAACGCCATTAATTACACATGAGTGAATTGCACGTGCAGCATCCTGTGGTGCTTCAGTGATATGGTGGAAGGCCGTGACCCTCGGGGGCACGGCCTTTTTTGTATTCGTTATTCTCTCTTTGCTAATAAGCTCTTTCCCATAAAGAGTGCTTATACATAGTGCCAGTAAAAAGGAAGCAAACACGATGGCTGACATGATGAAGGTAGCGTTATCCACCCAGGCTGCGGCTGCCTATTGGGGCGAGGGCGCCCAGCTCAGTTTCAATGGCGACGAGGCACTGATCCATCTCGGTGCCGCCGGTCAGGAGAAGGATGTCCTGCGCACCGTTCAGCGCGCTGCCCGTCGCCTCGAATCGAGCGGGATCAAGCGGGTGACGCTGGCTGGAGAGGGGTGGGATCTGGAGCGTCGCTACGCGTTCGCCCAGGGGTTCTACGCCGCCAAGGGAGCCCGTGAACTGGATTTCGGCCAGCAGAGCGACGCGGACGCCCGTGAACTGAATGCGCTGCTCAAGGCTGCTCGCTGGGTACGTGACATCACCAATGGCTGTCCGGAAGAGATCTACCCCATGAGTCTGGCGGAATCGGCCCTGTTGCTTATTCGTGGTCTGGCCGGGGATCAGGTTACAGCTCGCATCACCGCCGGTGAAGCGCTGCGCGAGTCCGGTCATATCGGGATCTGGTCGGTTGGCCGTGGCAGCGAGCGCGAGCCTGTGCTGCTGGAGCTCGACTACAACCCGACCGGGGAGCGCAATGCGCCCGTGGTGGCGGCGCTGGTGGGCAAGGGGATCACTTTTGATTCCGGTGGCTACTCCATGAAGTCCTCTGACAACATGCTGCCGATGAAGTCCGACATGGGCGGCGCGGCCATGGTGACCGGCGCGCTGGCGTTGGCTATCAGCCGCGGTCTGAACCAGCGGGTGAAGCTCATTCTCTGCTGCGCCGAGAACCTGGTCTCCGGCCACGCCTTCAAGCTGGGCGACATCCTTACCTATAAAAACGGCATCTCGGTCGAGATCCAGAACACCGATGCGGAAGGTCGTCTGGTGCTGGCCGATGGCCTGATGGCGGCCTCCGACAGCGGTGCGGCTTATATCCTTGACGCAGCCACCCTGACCGGCGCCGCTAAGATGGCGCTGGGGCGCGATTATAATGCGGTGTTTGCCCTCGATGAGACCGAACAGCTGCGTGCGCTGGCCGCCGCCAAGGTGGAAAACGAACAGGCGTGGGCGCTGCCGCTGGAGCCCTGGCATGCCAGCCAGCTCACCTCGGCCTTTGCCGATCTGGGCAACGTCGCCTCGGCAGAAGGCACGGCCGGTGCCACCACGGCTGCTGCGTTCCTTTCCCGCTTCGTACGTGATGAGGGCAAGGGGTGGGTGCACCTGGATCTGGCAGCCTCCTATCAGAAATCGGGCAATGATCTCTGGGCGACCGGCGCCAAGGGGCACGGTCTGCGTACCATCGCCCGCTGGCTGCAGGAGGTAACCGCATGAATGTCTGGTTAAGTCGTGAATTTGCACCGGCCGAGTGGGGGGAGGGGGCGCTGCTCTCTCACCGTACCGACGGCATGGTGATCCATCTGGTGACGGACAATCCGCTGCTCGATATCCAGCAGGCGGCCCGTCGCCTCTGCCAGCAGGGGATCCAGAAAGTGACCCTGGCTGGTCACTGGGAGCGTGAACAGCAGTGGGCTTTTGCCCAAGGGCTGCAAACCCCCAAGGCGGAGGTGCAACTGCAGTGGGCCATGTCCTCGGAAGACGACAGAGAGGAGCTGGAAGCGCGTTGGCTCTGCGGTCGTTGGGTGCGCGAGATGACCAATGCCACCCCGGAGCAGTTGGGCCCGCTGGAGCTGGCGGTGGAAGCGGCTTCCTTTATTACCGAGCTGGCGCCGGACAAGGTGAGTCATCGTATTTTGAAAGGCGAAGCGCTGCAACAGGCGGGCTGGGTCGGCCTCTATCAGGTGGGCCGCGGCAGTGCGCGCGAACCGGTATTGCTGGAGCTCGACTTCAACCCGGGGCGTGACCCCAAGGCGCCGGTGGCGGCAGCGCTGGTGGGCAAGGGGATCACCTTTGACTCCGGCGGCTACTCCATGAAGAGCTCCGAGGGGATGCTCACCATGAAGTGCGACATGGGTGGTGCGGCGATTGTCACCGGTGCGCTGGCGCTGGCTATGCTGCGTGGGCTCGACAAGCGGGTGAAGCTGATCCTCTGCTGCGCCGAGAACCTGGTCTCCGGCCACGCCTACAAGCTCGGCGACATCCTCACCTACAAGAACGGTACCACGGTCGAGATTGTGAATACCGATGCCGAAGGGCGGCTGGTGCTGGCCGACGGCCTGCAACTGGCGAGCGAGTCCGGCGCACCGCTGATCATCGATGCCGCGACCCTGACCGGTGCTGCTGTGATGGCGCTGGGTGGGCGCTACAATGCTCTGTTCGGCCTCGACAAAGGGTTGGTAAGCCGGGCCATGACCTATGCCGATGCCGAGCATGAGCCTGCCTGGCCGCTGCCGCTGGAGCCCTGGCACCGCCAGCAGTGCCCCTCCCATTACGCCGACACGGCCAACAGCCGTCCGGTGAAGGGGGGCGGGCCGGGTGGTGCCTCCAACGCTGCGGGTTTCCTCTCCCGTTTCGTTGCCAACGAAGGGATGGGCTGGTTGCATATCGATCTGGCCGCCTGCTTCAGTGACAACGGCGATGCCCTCTGGGCGCCGGGGGCCAATACCCTGGGGATGCGCACCATAGCGCGGGCCCTGCTGGCGGAAGCCAAATAGGCGAGACAAGGCACCTTCGGGTGCCTTTTTCATGCTGTTCGAATTGTAAACAAAAGATGGGGTTTTGGCGGCTTAAGGTAACTATCGTGCGCAAGCGCACATATTTTCCGGCTCTGCTCGGTCAAGATGAGTGTGGATGTTGATTGCAAGGGAGTGATGTTTAATAAAAAGTTGCTTGTTTGTGTGTTTTTCCGGTTTTTGTTTACGTATAATCGCCAGCGAACATGGATTCTAACAATAAAACTCTGTAGTTAAGGAAAGATATCAATGGCCATCGAACGTACCTTCTCTATCGTTAAACCGGATGCTGTCAGCAAGAACCTGATCGGTGCCATCTATAGCCGTTTCGAAAGCGCAGGCTTGAAAGTGGTGGCATCCAAAATGCTGCACATGAGCAGTGAACAGGCTGCCGGTTTCTATGCCGAGCATCAGGGCAAGCCTTTTTATGACAATCTGGTCAGCTTCATGACCTCTGGCCCTGTCATGGTGCAGGTGCTGGAAGGGGAAGACGCCATCCGTCGCAATCGCGAGATCATGGGTGCTACCAACCCGAAAGAGGCGCTGGCTGGTACCTTGCGTGCCTGTTATGCCGAGAGCATCGATCGCAACGCAGTGCATGGCTCCGATGCACCTGCATCCGCTGCCCGCGAAATTGCCTACTTCTTCTCTGACAACGAGATCTGCCCGCGCGGCTGATTTTTGTGGATGATGACCCAAGGGAGCCTCGGCTCCCTTTGTTGTTTTCGCCGTTTACGCAATATCCCTCTATTCTCCAGGTGGAAAGCCAGACCCATTATTTGTACAATGCCGCCCCCTGACGTCGTCAGCCAATAATTGATGAAGTGTTTGAACTGAGGCCATTGATGAGCGAAACAAAAATCAACCTGCTGGATCTTGATCGGGATGCCATGCGTGCCTTTTTCGTCGAACTGGGCGAGAAGCCATTCCGGGCAGATCAGGTCATGAAGTGGATCTATCACTTTGGGTGTGATGATTTCGATCAGATGACCAACGTCAACAAGGTGCTCAAAGAGCGCCTCAAGGCGATCGCCGAGATCAAGGCGCCCGAGATCAGCCGCGAGCAGCGCTCTGCCGATGGCACCATCAAGTGGGCCCTGCAGGTGGGTGATCAGGAGGTAGAGACCGTCTACATCCCGGAAGATGACCGCGCGACCCTCTGCGTCTCCTCTCAAGTTGGCTGTGCGCTGGAGTGCAAGTTCTGCTCCACGGCTCAACAAGGCTTCAACCGCAATCTGAAAGTCTCCGAGATCATCGGTCAGGTGTGGCGTGCGGCCCGCGTGGTCGGTGGCAAGCGTCCCATCACCAACGTGGTGATGATGGGGATGGGCGAGCCGCTGCTCAACCTCGCCAACGTGGTGCCCGCCATGCGTCTGATGATGGATGACTACGGCTTTGGCATCTCCAAGCGCCGGGTGACCATTTCCACCTCTGGCGTGGTACCTGCGCTGGACAAGCTGGGTGACCAGATCGACGTGGCGCTGGCTATTTCCCTGCACGCCCCGAACGACAAGCTGCGTTCAGAGATCATGCCGATCAACGACAAGTACAACATCGAGGAGTTCCTCGCCGGTGTCCGTCGTTACCTGGCCAAATCCAATGCCAACGGTGGTCGGGTGACCGTCGAATATGTGCTGCTCGATCATATCAATGACGATATGCAGCATGCTCACGAGCTGGCCAAGGTGCTCAAGGACACGCCGAGCAAGATCAACCTGATCCCGTTCAACCCCTTCCCGGGCAACCCTTACGGCAAGCCGAGCAACAGTCGTATCGATCGCTTCTCCAAGGTGCTGATGGAGTACGGTTTTACCGTGATTGTCCGCAAGACCCGTGGTGATGACATCGATGCCGCCTGTGGTCAGCTGGTGGGTGACGTGATTGACCGTACCAAGCGAACTATCAAAAATCGGATGCAACAGGATGGGATTTCCGTCAAAATGGTTTAAATGCTAAGCCATTGTATAGACAGGGAATGGATACACGTACATTGATCGTAGTGGCAGCGCTCTGCGCGCTGCCAGGCTGTGTGACCGAGACCACTTACGCTGGCCAGAACTCGACCCAGCGTGAAGTGGGTCCTGACCTCAAGGCGGCTGCCCAAACCCGCCTCGACCTGGGTATCCAGTACCTGCGTCAGGGCAATGCCGAGCAGGCCAAGTTCAATCTTGACCGCGCCCTCCAGTATGACCCCTCCAACCCCCAGATCCAGATCGGTTTTGCCTACTTTTACCAGAAGGTAGGAGATTTCAAGGCAGCCGAGACCCATTACAAGAACGCCCTTGCCATGGATCCGTCCAATGCTGACGCAATGAACAACTATGGTGCCTTCCTCTGTGATCGCGGCAGGTATGCCGAGGCAGATCAGGCGTTCAACCAGGCTGTTATTCAGCCAGGCTACGTAAAAATTGCCGATACCTATGAAAATGCGGCACTTTGTGCGCTGCAAAATCGCAGAAATGATAAAGCAGGCGAGTACTATCGCCTGGCCTTGGGGTATAATCCCCGCAATCCAGGGTTATTGCTGGACTTGGCCGAGCTTTCCATGAAAGATGGCAAGCTGCCTGATGTGCAGTCCTACCTCGCCCGTTTTGCCGATGTGTCAGACGAGAACGAGGAGAGTCTCTGGTTGAGACTTCGGCTGGCACAGGCGATGGACAAGCCGGCATTACTTCACCAATTCGGGACTGAGCTGGTAAGGCAATATCCCACTTCGCAACAAGCCAAGCGTTATTTAGCCAATGACTATTGAACAGCAACACGATTTCCAAGACGACTCCCAGGCAGTAGGCCCAGGCCAATTGCTGCGCAACGCCCGTGAACAGCTTGGCTGGACACGAGAACAGGTTGCGTCCCGCATTCACCTTCGTCTGACCCTGATCGCCGCTATCGAATCGGATACCTACGACAAGCACACGTCCCACACCTTTATTCGGGGTTATTTGCGTACCTATGCCAAGCTGGTCGGGATCCCCGACGAGACCATTCTGGCTGCTTACGACAAGCTGGGTCTGACTCCTCCCGACAATATCGACATGCAGAGCTTCTCCCGTCGCTCCCGCCAGCAAGCCAACGACAGTCGGCTCAAGGTGGTGACCTGGCTGGTGATCCTGGTGTTGATTGCGCTCTCGGTCGCCTGGTGGTGGCAGAGTACTTCCCGTCGCTCCGCCGGTGATGAAGCGCTGGCAGCCACCGAGATGAGTGCAACCGGTTCGACTCCGGCTGAACCTGCTATCACGCCGCCCGATGCGATCAACACCGCCCCGGTGGAAGGCGCAGCCATCGCACCGGCCGCCACGGATGTGGCTGCCCCTATAGTGGTCTCTGATGCGTCTGCTACCCTGGCGCCTGCTTCTGCGGCTGTTGCCCCGACCGATGTCAGTGCGGCTGTCGGCACTGCGACCGATGCTGCAGTATCCGGTGCCAATGGCACTGAATCTGAAGAGGCTGTCGTTGATCCGGCGACTGCGCCGCAACTGAAGATGAGCTTCACCGCCGATTGCTGGCTGGATGTGAAGGATGCCAACGGCAAGACCCTGTTCAGTGGTCTGAAGAAGGCCAACGACGAGCTGGTGCTGGAAGGCGCCGAGCCCCTGAAGTTCATCATTGGCGCGCCCATGGCCGTCAAGCTTGACTACAAGGGGCAGTCGTTTGATATGAGCCGTTACAACAACGGTCGTACAGCCCGCTTCTCACTGCCGCAGGAGTAATCTGTTTCCCATGTCTTCTCACGAATCACCCATCATTCGTCGTAAATCCAGA
Organism: Aeromonas sp. s12; assembly: GCF_040907925.1. Classification (NCBI taxonomy): domain Bacteria; kingdom Pseudomonadati; phylum Pseudomonadota; class Gammaproteobacteria; order Aeromonadales; family Aeromonadaceae; genus Aeromonas; species Aeromonas sp. s12. The sequence continues at coordinate 31,851 of NZ_JBFOCT010000008.1, forward strand.
CAGATCATGGTTGGTAATGTACCGGTTGGGGGCGATGCCCCTATTACCGTGCAGACCATGACCAACACCAAGACCACAGATGTCGCCGCCACCATCGAGCAGATCCAGCGGATCGAGCGGGTCGGTGCCGATATCGTCCGTGTCTCCGTGCCCACCATGGAAGCGGCGGAAGCCTTCCGGCTCATCAAACAGCAAACCCGCATTCCCATCGTTGCCGATATCCACTTCGACTATCGCATCGCCCTGAAAGTGGCCGAGTACGGTGCCGATTGCCTGCGTATCAACCCGGGCAACATCGGCAACGAGCAGCGGGTGCGCTCGGTGGTCGATTGCGCGCGCGACCTCAATATCCCGATCCGTATCGGGGTCAATGGCGGGTCGCTGGAGAAAGATATCCAGGAGAAGTACGGCGAGCCGACCCCAGAGGCGCTGGTGGAGTCCGCCATGCGTCACGTGGACTATCTCGATCGTCTCGATTTCCAGGACTTCAAGGTGAGCGTCAAGGCCTCCGATGTGTTTCTGGCAGTCGGTGCCTATCGCCTGCTGGCCAAGCAGATTGAACAGCCGCTGCACCTTGGCATCACCGAAGCGGGCGGTTTCCGTGCCGGCGCGGTGAAGTCTGCCATCGGTCTGGGTATGCTACTCACCGACGGCATCGGCGATACCCTGCGGATCTCGCTGGCGGCGGATCCCGTGGAGGAGGTGAAGGTCGGTTTCGATATCCTCAAATCCCTGCGTATTCGCTCCCGTGGCATCAACTTTATCGCTTGCCCATCCTGCTCACGGCAGGAGTTCGATGTGATCGCCACTGTCAACGCGCTGGAAGAACGGCTCGAAGACATCATCACCCCGATGGATGTTTCCATCATCGGCTGTGTGGTGAATGGCCCGGGCGAAGCGCTGGTCTCCGACCTTGGTCTGGCGGGTGCCGCCAACAAGAGTGCCTTCTATGAAGGGGGCCAGCGGGTCGATCGGCTCGACAACAAGGATCTCATTCCAACTCTGGAGCGCCGCATTCGTGCCCGCGCCGCCATGCTGGATCCCGCTAACCGGATCCCGATGGACAAGGAGTGAGCGAAACAGGGCCACATTGGGTGGCCCTTTTTCCAGGTGACTGATTTTAAATCCCGCATCCGGATTCCCTGATTTTACCTTGGGGGGGAAAATCCCTATAATGCGGCCAAATTTTACCTCTTTTTCTCGAGTATCAACGTGGCAAAACAGATCCAAGCTATTCGCGGTATGAATGATTGCCTGCCGGAGCAGAGCCCGGTATGGCAGAAGGTTGAACAGATCCTGCGCCAGGTCGTTGCCAGCTATGGCTACAGCGAAGTGCGCATGCCGATTGTCGAGCAGACTCATCTGTTCAAGCGCGCCATCGGTGAAGTGACCGACGTGGTCGAAAAAGAGATGTACACCTTTGAAGACCGTAATGGCGACAGCCTGAGCCTGCGTCCGGAAGGGACCGCCAGCTGCGTCCGTGCCGGTATCGAACACGGTCTGCTCTACAACCAGGAACGCCGGATGTGGTACATGGGCCCCATGTTCCGTCACGAGCGTCCCCAGAAGGGCCGTTATCGCCAGTTCCACCAGTTCGGTGTCGAGCTGTTTGGCATCAACGGGCCGGACATTGACGCTGAACTGATCATGCTGACCCACCGCCTGTGGCGTCTGTTTGGCATCAGCGAGCATGTCACCCTGCAGCTCAACACCTTGGGTCAGAGCGTCGAGCGTGCCGCTTATCGCGATGCGCTGGTGGCCTATCTGGAGCAGTACAAGGAGCAGCTGGACGAAGAGAGCCAGCGCCGCATGTACAGTAACCCGCTGCGGGTGCTCGACTCCAAGGATGAAAAGGTGCAGGCCATTTTGGCGGGTGCCCCGCGTCTGTTCGACCATCTGGGCGAAGAGAGCCTGGCCCATTTCGAGGGGCTCAAGCGCCTGCTCGAGTCTGCCGGTATCAAATACGAAGTGAACGAGCGTCTGGTGCGTGGTCTTGACTACTACAACCTGACCGTGTTCGAGTGGGTCACCAGCAGTCTGGGTGCCCAGGGCACCGTCTGTGCAGGTGGCCGCTACGATGGTCTGGTAGAGCAGCTCGGTGGTCAACCGACCCCGGCCGTGGGCTTTGCCATGGGCATGGAGCGTCTGGTGCTGATGCTGGAAACTCTCGAGCTCAACGCCGATATCCGCCCGGCAGTGGATGTCTATCTGGCGATGGTGGGCGAGGGGACCGAACAGGCTGGCTTCCAGCTGGCCGAGCGTCTGCGCGATGCCCTGCCGGACCTGCGCCTCATGAGCCACTGCGGTGGTGGCAACTTCAAGAAACAACTCAAACGTGCCGACAAGAGCGGCGCGGCAATCGCCCTGATCCTTGGTGAGACCGAGGTGCAAAACGGGGAGATCACTATCAAATATCTGCGTGGTCAGGCCGAGCAACAGACCGTCAAGGTTGACGCCGCCATTGCCCTGCTGGCAGCCAAAGGAGAGTAAGCTGTGGAAGTCTATACCACCGAAGAACAACAGGTTGAGGTTATCAAGGAGTGGTGGAAAGAGAACGGAACCTCGGTGATTGCCGGGACCGTGATCGGTCTGGTCGGTCTGTTCGGCTGGCGCTATTACAACCAGCACCAGCAAGAGACCATGGAGGCCTCCTCCCACTCTTACAACCAGGTGATTGAGCAGCTGGCCAAGGGCGATGCCGCCGGTTTCGAGCAGGCACAGCAGTTTGTTACCGCCAACAAGGGTGACTCCTACGGTGAACTGGCTGCGTTGCAACTGGCTGCCGCTGCCGTCAAGGCGGGCAAGCTGGATCTGGCTGCCGAGCAGCTGGAGCTGGTGGCGACCACGGGTGACGAGAGCATTCGTCCCATCGCGGCGCTGCGTCTGGCCCGTGTGCTGAATGATCAGGGCAAGGCAGATGAAGCACTGGCCAAGCTGGCGACCATCCAGAATGAGGCCTTCAAGGCGCAGGTAGCCGAAGCCCGTGGTGATGTGCTGCAAAAGCAGGGCAAGACCGAAGAGGCTCGTGATGCCTATCAGGCAGCGGCGGATGCCGACGGCCTGCAGGGTAGCGCCGAGCTCAAGCTGAAAATGGACGATCTGGCCCTGCCGGCCGTTGCGACTGGTGAGGCACCGGATGCGTAATCTATTCAAGATGGTGGCGCTGGGGGCTGCGGTCTCCTTCGCTCTGCAGGGTTGCTCCCTGTTCAGTTCCGAAGAGGATCTCAACCCGATGGCGCCGCTGCCCAAGGTTGAATCTGCCTTCACTGCCGACACCGCATGGTCATCTACTGTGGGTGATGGCATCGGTGACTTCTACTCCCAGCTCAAGCCGGTGGTGGAAGAGGATCGTATCTATGCGGCGGCCCGCGACGGCGATGTCAGCGCCTTTGACCGTGCCAGTGGCGATCGCCTCTGGACTGTCGATCTGGCCGACCTGCCGGTCAACGCCGACAAGCGCAGCGCCCGCCTCTCCGGTGGTCTGGTCTCCCGTTACGGCAAGCTGTTCCTCGGCTCCGAGAACGGGGTGGTCTACGCCCTGAACGAAGAGAATGGTGAAGTGCTGTGGCAGACCAATGTGCCCGGCGAAGTGGTGGCAAGCCCCGCGGTGGAAGATGGCCGCGTGGTAGTGCTGACCACCTCCGGTCGCTTGATTGCGCTCGATACCGATGAAGGCAAGATGCAGTGGTCGCTTTCCGAAGAGCAGCCGCCACTGACCCTGCGCAGTGCCGGTGCACCGGTGATCACCAACGGCGCCGTGATTTACGGTCGTGCCGATGGCAAGGTGGGCATCGCCCTGCTGAGCAACGGCCAGCCGGTGCGCCAGTCCAAGGTGGCTGATCCGCGCGGTGCCACCGAGCTGGACCGTATGGTTGACGTCGATGCCAGCCCGCTGATTGCCGGTGATGAGCTCTACGCCATCGCCTACAACGGTCAGCTGATGGCGCGCAAGCTGATGACCGGCGATGAAGTGTGGAAGCGCAAGTATTCCGGCTATCGCGATCTGGCGATGACCGGCAATGCCATCGTGCTGACCGACAGCCGCAGCCATCTGTTTGCCATCGACCGTCGCAACGGTCTGGAGCTGTGGTCCAACACCCAGCTGGAAAATCGTACCGTCACTGCACCTGTCATCTTCGGTGACTATGTGGTGGTGGGTGATGTGGAAGGATACCTGTATTGGCTTGATCGTACCGACGGTACCATCAAGGCGATGCAGCAGCTCGATAGCAGTGGTCTCTATGCCGCCCCGCTGGTGGATGGCGAGACCCTGTATGTGCAGAGCCGTGACGGCAAGTTGTACGCCCTCAAGCGTCCTTGATCGTCCGATAATGTGAATATCCGGCTCCTGGTCTTCGGACCCGGAGCCTTTGTCGTCTTGAGAATGAGGCTTTTATGACTCCTGTAGTAGCCCTGGTGGGCCGCCCCAACGTGGGGAAATCCACCCTGTTTAACCGCTTGACCCGTACTCGGGATGCCCTGGTTGCCGATTTTCCCGGTCTGACCCGGGACCGTAAATACGGTCAGGCGAAGTTGGGCGAGCTGGAATTTATCGTGGTCGATACCGGTGGTATCGATGGCACCGAAGAGGGGATCGAGCTGAAGATGGCCGAGCAATCCCTGCTGGCCATCGAAGAAGCAGACGTCGTGCTGTTCATGGTTGATGCCCGTGCCGGTCTTACCGCGGCGGATCAAGCCATCGCCGAGCACCTGCGCAAGGCCCACAAGAAGGTATTTCTGGTGGCCAACAAGACCGACGGTATCGACGGTGATTCCGCGGTCTCCGAGTTCTACGGTCTGGCGCTGGGTGAGGTCTACCAGATCGCGGCCGCCCACGGTCGTGGCGTGCTGAGCCTGCTGGAACTGGCCCTGGCTCCCCATCTGGAGACCCTGGTCGACTCCGCTACCGATGAAGATGCGCAGGATGAGGAAGAGGAGGACTTCGACGAAGAAGCCCTGCTGCGCATGGTGGCTGCCGGTGAACTCGATACCAAAGAGGACACCAAGGAGACCCCGTTCGCTGACCTGCCCATCAAGTTCGCCATCGTTGGTCGTCCCAACGTCGGTAAATCTACTCTGACCAACCGCATGCTGGGTGAAGATCGGGTCATCGTCTATGACATGCCCGGCACCACCCGTGACTCTGTTTACATTCCGATGGAGCGTGACGAGCAGAAGTATGTGGTTATCGACACAGCCGGTGTGCGTCGTCGTGGCAAGGTGCACGAGACGGTTGAGAAGTTCTCCGTTATCAAGACCCTGAAAGCTATCGAAGATGCCAACGTTTGCCTGCTGGTGATCGACGCCCAGGAGACCATCACCGATCAGGACTTGAGCATCCTTGGCTATGTGCTCCACGCCGGTCGCTCCGTGGTGCTGGTGGTGAACAAGTGGGATGGTCTGGATCAGAAGGTGAAAGAGGATGTGAAGAACGAGCTGGATCGTCGCTTGGGCTTCATCGACTTCGCCCGCGTTCACTTCATCTCCGCCCTGCACGGCAGTGGTGTCGGCCATCTGTTTGAATCCATTCAGGAGGCTTACCAGTCCGCCACCCGTCGTACCAGCACGGCCATGCTGACCCGCATCATGCAGATGGCGCAGGAAGATCACCAGCCGCCGATGGTCAATGGTCGCCGCGTCAAGCTCAAGTATGCCCACGCCGGTGGCTACAACCCGCCGCGCATCGTGATCCACGGCAACCAGCTGAACGATTTGCCGGACTCCTACAAGCGGTATCTGATCAACTACTTCCGCAAGTCCCTCAAGATCATGGGCTCGCCGATCCGGGTCGAGTTCCAGGAGTCGATCAACCCGTTTGAAGGCAAGAAAAACACCATGACCCTGAGTCAGGAACGTCAGCGCAAACGCCTGCTGAAAATGAAGAAGAAATAAGTCCTTGCGGCTGCCCTTACCGGCAGCCGCTTTGTTATCCTCGCCATGTTAAGGTGAGGAATAAGGTGAGGGGGATCTGCCATGGAACAAGACCATGGCAGATCTACTTTTCGAGGAGTTGATTATGGAAGCCCAGCTTTGTCCATCATGCCAGGCTGAACTGGATACCCGCAGCAAGGAGCAAACCTGTGGCCAGTGCCAGGCCAATGTCCACGTCACGGCCATCTGCCCTACCTGCCAGCAGGAGCTGGAACGTCTCAAGGCGTGCGGCGCGGTGGATTACTTCTGCAACCACTGCAACTCGCTGATCTCCAAGCGGTCGGTACAGTTCAAGGCGGCGCTGGTGTAAGACAGTATTCAGGTGAGAAAGAAGATAAAAAACCCGGCGAATGCCGGGTTTATGCTGTGTGCTCTGCAATAAGCAGGGTATAGGATCGATTTCTGCGCCACAGGTTGCGCTTGATGTCATTAAGCTTGAGTTTGCGTCTGGGGCTCCAGCTGCACTTCGCTTTTCTGACCAGACTGATTTTTCTACGTTTTTGCATCTTGGTCTCCTCCCAACTAAGTTGGCCATCCCGGCCTTGGGTCATTGATGGAGCCCATCCGAAATTGCTGTTATTTAATCTCTCAACATAATGAAAACAATGCGATTTCGGATAGGCTCCGATGTGAATCGATGGTAACAGAGAAGTTTGCGTGAAAACAGCCGAATAATGGCTGGTTAGCGCATGGTGATTTGATTGACCACTTCGGCGATTGCGGTGGGGCGCTCGGCTAGCTCGGGCTCGCTGTCGTTGTCGAGACTCTCCCGCTGATGTGCCTTCTGCTGCTCGTTGTCGAGCCAGAGCAGACTCTGGTAATACTGGCGCACGTTGTTGACATAGTTGCGCGCCTCGCTGCCACGGGCATAGCCGTAACGTACCTTGCGGTGCCAGCGCGCTTGCTGCAGCAGCGGCAGCACCTCTTTCACGTCGCTCCAGGCGTCGGGATTCTTGCCGAGCTCTTTGGTCAGGCGGCGGGCATCCATCATGTGGCCGTAACCTATGTTGTAGGCGGTGAGGGCAAACCACACCTTCTCGTCATCGGGCACCGAATCCGGCACCTTCTCCATCATCTGTTGCAGATAGAGGGAGCCACCCTTGATGCTCTCTTCCGGATGAAGCCGGTCGTTGACTCCCATCGCCTTGGCAGTGGGCTCGGTCAGCATCATCATGCCGCGCACGCCGGTGTAGGAGCGGGCCTGCGGGTCCCAGTGGGACTCCTGATAGCTGATGGCGGCGAGCAGACGCCAGTCGATATTCTTGGCGTGAGTCTGGAACAGCGGCTGGTACTTGGGCAGCAGGCTCTTGGCGCGCTTGAGGAAGGTGCGGGTATCGACAAAGTCGAAGTTCTGCACGTGGCCGAAGTACTTCTCGTCCAGCTTGGCGATGGCACCATCCATAAAGCGCTGACCGAAGAAGTCGATCACGCTGGCATAGAGGCTGTCATCGGGCAGCTTGCTCATGGCCCAGGCAACGGTCTGCTTCTGGGCCAGGGTCAGCCCCTCGGTGAGCTCCGGGTAGTAGCGCTGGGTACGGGCCAGCACGGTATCCTGCACCACCGTGTAGTCAATCTTGCCATCCACCACCTGCTTGAGCAGCTCCTCCACATCGGCGTTGTCGCTGGTGCTCCAGGCTAGTTTCGGATTCTCTTTGCTCATCTCTTTGAGCAGATCTTCACCGGTGGAGCCGGCGGCCACCACCAGCTTGCCCTTGATATCGTTCAATGAGGCCGGCTTGGGTTTGCCGTTGCGGTAGACCAGTTTGGGGGAGACCTGGTAGAAGCCCGGGCCGAAGCGAAACAGCTCGCGCCGTTCGGGGGTGACCATGATGGCGGCAGCCGCCAGATCGAGTTTGCCCTTTTTCAGCAGGGTGACCAGTTGGTCAGTGGTGTCGACCGGGATGATGGTGAGTTTCACCCCCAACCAGTCGGCATAATTTTGCGCCAGCTCGTAATCGAACCCCTGGGCGAGGTCGTCACGCTGGTAATAGGAGGTGGGACCATAGATGGTGCCAACCCGGATCTCGCCTCGCTGGCGGATCTGCTCCAGCTGGCTGGAGGGGCTATAGAAGTCGCAGCCAACCAGCGTCAGCGTCAACAACAGCCCGATAAACAGTCGAAAAATGCAGCGCAAGTAGGTGAGTACCTTTGTTGAAAAAATCGGCATTTGTCAAAAAAGAGGCACCTTTATACCAGAGAGTGTGCGCAGAGTCACACTGCACGAAGTGAGAAAAACGTTTGTCCGCTGTGAGCCAGATCCCTATAATACGCGCGTCTCAATTCCCCCCCACTTTAAAACTTGGTGAGAAAGGTCATATGGATATCTTGCGTGGTGCCCCAGCACTGTCTGATTTTCGTGTCCAAAAACTGCTGCAACGCTTCGCACAGATGAGAAACGAGAGTGGAGTAGAGAGCGGAGTAGAGATAGAGGATGTCTATGCCGAATACGTGCACTTTGCCGAGCTGACAAGCCCCCTCTCTCCCCCCGAGCGAGCGACCTTGGGCCAGCTCTTGCGCTACGGCCCGACCATCCCCGAACACACCCCCAGCGGTCAGCTGTTTCTTGTTACCCCCCGCCCCGGCACTATCTCCCCCTGGTCTTCCAAAGCAACCGACATCGCCCACAATTGCGGCCTGAAACAGGTCAAGCGGCTGGAGCGTGGTATTGCCTATTACCTGACCATCAAGGGGCAGGGTGAGTTGAGTGCCGCCCAGCGCAGCGCCATTGCCGCCGTGCTCCATGATCGGATGATGGAAGTGGTGTTTGCCGAGATGAGCGAAGCTGCCGCCCTGTTTGCTCACCACGAGCCGCGCCCCTTCACCCAGGTGGATGTGCTGGGCGGTGGTCGCGCAGCCCTGGCCGAAGCCAACGTGGCGCTCGGTCTGGCGCTGGCCGACGACGAAATCGACTATCTGGTGGAGAACTTCACCAAGTTGGGTCGCAACCCCAACGACATCGAGCTCTACATGTTCGCCCAGGCGAACTCCGAACACTGCCGTCACAAGATCTTCAATGCCGACTGGACCATCGATGGCGAACAGCAGCCCAAGTCGCTGTTCAAGATGATCAAGAACACCTTCGAGCAGACGCCGGATCATGTCCTCTCTGCCTATAAAGACAACGCCGCCGTGATGGAAGGGAGCCAGGGTGGCCGCTTCTTCCCGAGCCCGGCCAACGGCGAATACCAGTATCACCAGGAACAGGTCGACATCCTGATGAAGGTGGAGACCCACAACCACCCGACCGCCATCTCCCCGTTCCCGGGCGCAGCCACCGGCTCCGGCGGCGAAATTCGCGACGAGGGAGCCACCGGTCGCGGTGCCAAGCCCAAGGCGGGTCTGGTCGGTTTCTCCGTCTCCAACCTGCGCATTCCCGGCTTCGAGCAGCCCTGGGAGCAGGATTTCGGCAAGCCGAGCCGTATCGTCAGTGCCTTCGACATCATGCAGGAGGGGCCGCTCGGCGGCGCCGCGTTTAACAACGAGTTCGGCCGTCCGGCCATTCTCGGCTACTTCCGTACCTTCGAAGAGGAGGTGCCGAGCCACAACGGCGTCGAGGTGCGTGGCTACCACAAGCCCATCATGCTGGCAGGCGGCATCGGCAACATCCGCACCGAACATGTCCAGAAAGGGGAGATCCCGGTCGGCGCTGCGCTGATCGTGCTGGGCGGCCCGGCGATGAACATCGGTCTGGGTGGTGGTGCCGCATCCTCCATGGCCTCCGGCCAGTCAGCCGAAGATCTCGACTTTGCCTCGGTGCAGCGTGACAACCCCGAGATGGAGCGCCGTTGCCAGGAGGTGATCGATCGCTGCTGGCAGCTGGGTGAAGACAACCCTATCGTCTTTATCCACGATGTGGGGGCGGGTGGTCTCTCCAACGCCATGCCGGAGTTGGTCAACGACGGTGAGCGTGGCGGTCGTTTCGATCTGCGCGCCATCCAGAGCGACGAGCCGGGCATGAGCCCGCTGGAGATCTGGTGCAACGAATCTCAGGAGCGTTACGTGCTGGCGGTAGCGCAGGACAAGTTGCCGCTGTTCAAGGCGCTGTGCGAGCGTGAGCGCGCCCCCTATGCCGTCATCGGTACCGCGACCGAAGAGAAGCATCTGACCCTCTCTGACAGCCACTTTGACAATCAGCCCATCGATCTGCCGCTGGATGTGCTGCTCGGCAAGGCGCCCAAGATGCACCGCGACGTGGTGACTCTGCCAGCACAGGGCAAAGCGCTCCAGCTCGATGGCATCACTTTGAGTGACGCGGCCGAGCGGGTTCTGCGTCTGCCGACCGTGGCGGAGAAGTCCTTCCTTATCACCATCGGCGATCGCAGCGTGACTGGCTTGGTCAATCGCGATCAGATGGTTGGCCCTTGGCAGATCCCGGTGGCCGATTGCGCCGTCACCGCTGCCACCTATGACAGCTATCACGGCGAAGCCATGTCGATGGGCGAGCGTACCCCGGTGGCGCTGCTCTCCCACGCCGCCTCCGCTCGCATGGCGGTGGCGGAAGCGCTCACCAACCTGGCGCCGGCTCATATCGGGTCGCTGAAGCGGGTCAAGCTCTCCGCCAACTGGATGGCCGCTGCCGGTCATCCGGGTGAAGATGCCGGTCTCTATGAGGCGGTCAAGGTGGTGGGCGAGGAGCTCTGCCCGGCCTTGGGCATCACCATTCCTGTGGGCAAGGACTCCATGTCCATGAAGACCCGCTGGCAGCAGGATGGCAAGGAGCACAGCGTCACCTCGCCGCTCTCCCTGCTCATCTCCGCTTTTGCCCGGGTCGAGGATGTGCGCAACACAGTCACGCCACAGCTGCGTACCGATCTCGGTGAAACCGACCTTATCCTCGTCGACCTTGGCAATGGCAAGCAGCGCCTCGGCGCCTCGGCGCTGGCGCAGGTCTATCGCCAGCTGGGTGACAAGGCGCCGGATCTCGACAATCCGGTCCAGCTCAAGGGCTTCTTCAACGCCATTCAGGCGCTGGTGGCCGATCGCAAGCTGATCGCCTACCACGACCGCTCCGACGGTGGCCTGTTCGTCACCCTGACCGAGATGGCGTTTGCCGGTCACTGCGGCCTCGACATCCAGCTCGATCGCATCGGCGGCGAGCTGCTGCCGGCGCTGTTCAACGAAGAGCTGGGCGCCGTCATTCAGGTGCGTCGTGAAGATAAAGAGGCGGTTATGACCCTGCTGGCCGGTCACGGTCTGGCGGCCTGCTCCCATGTGCTCGGTACCGTGCGCGAAGGGGATCTCATCACCTTGCAGCGGGGCGGTCAGGAGGTCTATCGTGCCAGCCGTACCGCACTTCGCACCATTTGGGGCGAGACCAGCTGGCAGATGCAGCGCCTGCGCGACAACCCGGCGTGCGCCGACAGTGAGCACGCGGCCCGTCAGGACGCCACCGATCCGGGTCTGCATGCCAAGCTGACTTACAACCCGTCCGAGGATGTGGCTGCACCTTACATTGCTCGCGGGGTCTCCCCCCGTCTGGCGGTGCTGCGCGAGCAGGGGGTCAACTCCCATGTGGAGATGGCGGCGGCGTTCGATCGTGCCGGTTTCGCGGCGGTCGATGTCCATATGAGCGATATTCTCTCCGGTCGCATCAAGCTGGAGGAGTTCCAGACCCTGGTGGCCTGTGGCGGCTTCTCCTACGGTGACGTGTTGGGTGCCGGTGAAGGCTGGGCCAAGTCCATCCTGTTCAATGACAACGCCCGCGAGCAGTTCCAGCGCTTCTTCGAGCGTGGCGATACCCTCTCTCTGGGTGTCTGCAACGGTTGCCAGATGATGTCCAACCTGCGAGACCTTATCCCGGGTGCCGATCTCTGGCCGCGCTTTGTACGCAACCGCTCCGAGCGCTTCGAAGCCCGCTTCAGTCTGGTTGAGGTGCAGGAGTCCCCGTCGGCCTTCTTCGCCGGCATGGCAGGCTCCGTGATGCCCATTGCCGTTTCCCACGGGGAAGGGCGTGTCGAGGTACGCGATGCCGCTCACCTGAGCGCACTACAGCAGAGCGGTCTGGTAGGGCTGCGCTTTGTCGACAACCGCGGCAGCGTGACCTCGCGTTACCCGGCCAACCCGAATGGCTCGCCGGATGGTATCACCGCCGTGACCACCACCGACGGTCGCGCCACCATCATGATGCCGCACCCGGAGCGGGTGTTCCGCACCGTGGCCAACTCCTGGCACCCTGACAACTGGGGCGAGGATGGTGCCTGGATGCGGATGTTCCGCAACGCCCGGGTTCGTCTGGGTTAATAGAGACAGCACCAGCGCATAAAAACAGAAACCGGCCAATTGGCCGGTTTTTTTATCCGTGTCGTTACGGCTTGCCGAGCGGTTGGGGGATAAAGTCTCCCCGGTCGAGGATCCGCAGACAGGCATCCACCACATCCTCATCGAGCTGATGGCCGCGCATCTGGATGATCTGCTCCCTGGCCTGGGGAATGCCGAGGGCGGCGCGATAGGGGCGATCAGAGGACATGGATTCGACGATATCGGCGACGGTGAGGATGCGGGCCTCCAGCAGGATCTCATCCCCCTTGAGTCCCAGCGGATAGCCGGAGCCATCGAGATACTCGTGGTGCTGGTGGATCATCCGGGCGATGGGCCAGGGGAAGTCGATATCCTTGAGCACCAGATAACCGATGGCGGGGTGCTCCTTGACCAGCTCGAACTCCAGTGGCGTGAGGCGCTCCGGTTTGGTGAGAATTTCGGCCGGTACCTGGATCTTGCCGATATCGTGCACCATGGCGCCCAGATAGATCCCCCGCAGCCGCTTCTCTTCCAGCCTGAGCTCCCGGCCGATGGCTTGGGCCAGCTTGGCCACATGTTTCTGATGGCCAGCGGTATAGGGATCGCGCTGCTCCAGCACGGCGGCGATGGCACCCAGTGCATCTTCCAGTGCCAGCTCCAGCTGGCGGGCATGGAAGATCTTCTCCTGTTGCGAGCGCAGATAAGCCTGCTGGGTATGGCGCGCCTGCAGGCCATAGGTGAGGTAGTCGGTCAGCTGGATGAAGAGCTGCTCCTCCTCCTGGCTGAACAACCGTGGCTGGTCGCTGTGAATGATCAGCGCACCGGCCAGATCCTCCTGCAGTGGCAAGGGGATCAGCAGGCGGGAACGCAACGGGTGGTGGCCGGTATGGGGCCGCTCGTGGAAGATCACCTGATTGAGACGCCGCTGGTGGAGGATGGCCTGGGTGAGGGCCTCATCGTTCAACCACAGCGTTTGTTCCGAGGCATCGGCACTGCCTGCCTGCGCCACGATCCTCGGCGGGTGGGCGAGTTCGGGCTGGCCTTGCAGCACTGCCACCAGCGGAAAACGGTCATCGACGGCGATGGCATCGCAGATATCCTGCAGCAGTTGCGGCTCATCGCCCGGTTTGAGCAGGGCGTGGTGGGCGCGGCTGATCGCCTGCTGGGTCCAGCTGTACTGTTGCAGTTTCTCCTGCTGCCACTTCTGCTCGGTAATGTCTTCGAAGAAGACGCCGACCCCCACGATACTCCCCGCCTCATCACGCAGGGGAAACTTGGTGGTGCTGAGCCAGCGGGCTTCCCCCCCCTTCAGATAGGGCTCTTCGATGTGCTGGTGTATCCCCTCGCGCATGACTCGGGCGTCATCCTCCCGATAGCGTTGTACCAGTTCGGGGGGAAAGAAGTCGCAGTCATTCTTGCCCACCAGTGCCTCTGGTGAGAGGGCGAGATCCGCCGCCAGCAGGCGGTTGCCCGCGATGTAGCTGAAGCGGGTGTCTTTGAGCAGCACCCGATAGGGAAGCTGATCCATCACCTGGGTCAGCAACAGCGCCGAGGAGGGGAGCGCATCGGTCAGTGGGTGGGGGAGTGTACAGGAGGTGAGGAGTTCGGACATCTTATCCCGCCTTGTCTGCAAGTTGACTGATGGGAGGGCCGAAGTGGTAGCCGGTCTGCCAGAGTACGATACAGCTGTTGACCACTTTTTCATCGTAATGGATCCCGGCATAGCGGGTCAGTTCGGCAATGGCGTCACTCAGAGGCATGGCCCGGCGAAACGGGCGATGGGAGGTCATGGCGATCAGCGAGTCGGCCACCCGGATAATGCGCGCCTCCAGGATAATTGCGTTGCCCGCCAGCCCCTGCGGATAGCCGCTGCCATCGAGGTTTTCGTGGTGCTGCAGCACTATGGTGGCGATGGGCCAGGGGAAGTCGATCTGTTTGAGAATATCGTGGCCGGCCTGGGGGTGCTGCTTGATCAGTTCGAACTCCACCGGCCGTAATTCACGTGGGCGGGTGATGATCTCGGTGGGGATCTGCAGCAGGCCGATATTGTGCACCATGGCCGCCAGTCCCAGCGCATCCAGCCGCTCTTGCCGCAGTTGCATGGCCTGCCCGATGGCCAGTGCCAAATCGCGCACCCTCAGCTCATGGCCCACACTGTTGCGATCCTTGTGGCTGATGGCGCTGGCGAGGGCACTGATGGTCTGGAACAGCAGGTCACGCTGGTGGCGCTCGCTCTCCTTGAGGCGGGTGATGTCGACCAGGGTGCCGATGATGCCGGCAACCATCCCCTGATGGTCATAGAAGAGATCCTTGAAACAGATGACCTGATAGCGCATGCCATTGCGGTCATGCAACTGCTGTTCGATGCACTGGGGCTGGCGACTTCGCAGCAATTCGGCTTCCCGCATGCTGTAGGCCTCGGCAAGCCCGACTGGCAGCAGCTCCTCGACCCGTCGACCCAGCAGCGCCTCCTTGCCGAGGCCGATCACCTGATTGAAGGCCTGGTTACAGCCCAGGAATCGCCCTTCGATATCTTTGTAGAACACCGGGATCGGGATAGCCTTGAGCAGGGATTCGTTGAAGTGTTTCAGATCCTTCAGTTCGGCCTGCTGACGCAGGGCGAGCAGCTCGCTGTCCTTGCACAGGGAAATGGCGCGGGCCAAGTTGCCGAGCACCGGGCTGAACAGATGGCAGACCGGTACGATCTGCTGATGTGGCTGGGGGGCGAGCAGCAAGATGAGATAACCCCCTTCAACCTTGAGCCGATAGGCAAACTGGTAGGGGCGGCTGCCCGGCAGGGGGAGCGTCTGTTGCAGCAGGCAGTGCTCCTCCTCGCTGACCCACCCAGGCAGGGTCAGGGTGGTGCCGGTGTGCTGACGCAGCTGCTCGTCGCCGATCACCTTGAGCAGCTTGTATCCCTCCTGTTGCTGCTGCAATACCGCGCCAACCGGCGTGGCGCAGTGATGCATAAAACGTTGCAGTACCTTGGTGAGCAGCGCATCCAGCGTGACTTCACGCCCGATGCAGAGCGCCAGATCGCAGACGATGGCCATGGCGTGGTGGTTGTTCATATCACTGCCCCGTTACAGAGAATGGCGCCGTTATGAAATTGGGGGTAATCCCCATGGCGCACGCTGCCAATTTCGCCAAGGGAGAGGGCTCCTGCCAGATCGCCGGCCCCTGAGTGGGTCAGCAGGGTGCGCAGCTCGGTCACCGTCTGCTGGTCGAAGTGCAGCTGGCGTCCTGCGCAGTAGTAGACCTCCAACAAGTGTGCCCGGGTGAGGGTTTGTTGCTGGTTGAGGCGCTTGGCCAGTGAGCAGGCATGTTCGGTGGCACTCTCTGGCGCCTTCAGCAGGGTGAGGATGCTGTGCTCTGCGACCTCGCCGGCGCAGAGCAGGGCGCCGTCATCGTTTGCCTCGACGGGGATCCTGACAATCACATCCCCGTTGGCCCGCAGCAGGCCCAGTGGCATGTGCACCACGAAACGGTAGAGCTCCTCGCGCACCATCGTGTGCTGGAATTGCTGGCGGATCAGCCCCTGATATTTTTGAAAGGCCGGTTGCCAATCGATGTAGGCAATCTTGTTCGCTTCACTGCTGGTGGCCAGCATTGGTTGGGCCGAGAGTTGGTAACCATGTTCCAGAAAGGGAAAGCTATTGCTGGGCAGCAGCGTGCAGGTGACCCCGTAGGCAAGTTGCCGTTGATTGTCGAACAGGCAGGCAAGGGGGGTGAAGCTGCCGCTGCCTGCGTTGGCGCCGGCATAGTTGACGCGATTGGCCAGTTGCAGATAAAGCGCATCCAGAATGGAGGCGATATTGGGAATGAGGTTGTCGAAGGTCAGAAACAGGGTTGGTGGCGGCGAAGGGGTTGGCCAGGTGGCCAGCATGTTCTCCACCTGTTCCGCAATCCGGTGGGCAAGGGATACTGCGCTGGCCTGCGGTGTCAGGGGCAGCAGTGTGGCGTGATAGGGGTTGGCTCTGGGCAGTATCCAGGCCCCTTGCGGCAACAATCCTTGCGCACCGATCAGCTGGGGGAAAATGGCGCCATCCAGGGCGATGTTGAAGTCGCGGCACAACTGCTGCAACAGGGGAACCTGCGCGTAATCCTGTTCGGCCAGCAGTATGGTCAGCTTGCCTCCTTGCAAGGGTGCCAGCGTGGCGGCCAGTTCTGTCGGGTTAAATTGGCAAACGTAGTGTTGCTTCATCAATCTGAACTCCATTCCAGAATGTAACCAATATATCAATAAGGAATTCAAGAGGGTATGAGGATCTCGCCCGGTTCTGGTTGTATGGCAAAAACCATGATGGGTATCACCCTCGCTGACTGATCTGTCATTTGCTGGCTCGCGGAATGCGTGATGCTGTCGGGCCGGAAATAGAAAACCGGCAGCCAAGGCTGCCGGTTTTGCGGGTAATGAGGGGTAGTAACGGTAAAGGTTACTGCAATACCACGTGCTGGAACCCTTGTACCAGGCTGATGACCGGCTGGGGATAGAGCCCCAGCAACACCACCAGCGCTGCAGAGAGCAGCACTACCACACCACCGGAGGAGAGTGCCCAGTCGGCGCTGGCATCGCGCTGCTGCATACCCGGTTCGCGCAGATAGAGGGTCACCATCACCTTGAGGTAGTAGTAGAGACCCAGTGCGCTGCCGAGCACGATGGCACCGGAGAGCCACCAGAGCTGCGCCTCGACGGTGACGCCGATGAGGTAGAACTTGCCGATAAAGCCGAGGGTCATCGGGATGCCCGCGAGTGACAACATCATCACCGTCAGTACGGCAGTCAGATAGGGGCGCTTCCAGAACAGACCACGATAGCTGTGCAGGGAGTCGGCATCCTTGCCGCGATAGGGGCTCGACATCATGCTCACCACCCCAAAGGCACCCAGGCTGGTGAACAGATACATCAGCAGGTAGACCCCGGCTGCTTCCACCGGCATCTGGCCGAATCGGCTCGCCACGATCACCGCCAGCAGGTAACCGAAGTGGGAGATGGAAGAGTAACCCAGCATCCGTTTGACGTTGGTCTGCACCAGGGCCAGCAGGTTGCCGACCAGGATGGAGATGATCGCCATGGCTGCCAGCAACCAGTGGATCATGGGATCGGCAGCAGCCGGTACCGCCAGATAGAAGCGCAGCAGTACGGCAAACACGGCGACCTTGCTGACGGTTGCGAGGAAGGTGGCGACCGGTGCCGGTGCACCTTCATAGACATCCGGCGTCCAGAGGTGGAAGGGGGCCAGCGAGAGCTTGAAGGCAAAACCGACCAGCATCAGACCGAGGCCACCCATCAGCAGCGGATGGTGAGCCGGGCTCTGGGCCATGGTTACCCCGAGGGCATCAAAGCTCAGGCTGCCAGCCTGGGCATAGAGCAGCGCCATACCAAACAGCAGGAAGGCGGTGGCAGCGGCAGAGAGCACCATGTACTTCACCGCGGCTTCCAGCGAGTGGCGCTCGCGATAGGCGTAACCTACCAGACCAAACATCGGCAGGGTCAGCATCTCGATCCCGATAAAGAGGGAGGCGAGGTGGCGGGAGCAGGCCAGCACCAGACCACCGGCAGTTGCAATCAGCAGCAGCAGGAAGAACTCTTCCCGGTTATCCGGGTAGGCTTTCAGCCACGACTGGCCGAAGGTACAGGTTGCCAGCGCACCAATCAGTACCAATCCCATGTAGAAGACGGCATAGCCATCGACTTGCAGCAGCGGGGTGACCCCCTGCTCTCCTTGCGCCATCACAATGGGCAGGGAGAAGAGCGCCAGGTTGAGACCAATGATGGTGACGGTAAAGGCGGTAGTGACACAGCGGCGCCACGCGATGGCCAGCATCAGGGCCGCCATGGCCCCGGTGGTCAGCAGCAGGGGAAGCAGTGCCAGCAGTTGGGAAGCGGAGAAAGTCATTGCAGAGCTCCAGCAGTTGGCAGCAGATACCAGTGCAGCACGTTGATGAGGCTGCTGCTGGCGGTATCAATCACGGGTTGGGGATAGAGGCCCAGCAGAACCAGCAGGCCCGCGATCACCATCATCATGGTCAGCTCGCGGCGATCCAGTCCTTTCAGGATGCTCTCGTCCTTGGCCGGGCCAAAGCAGGCGCGCTGCAGCATGATGAGGGAGTAGACCGAGGCCAGCACCAGGCCGAAGGTAGCGACCGCAGTGATCACCGGGGCGACCTGGAAGCTACCGACCAGGATCAGGAACTCGCCGACAAAGTTGCCGGTGCCCGGCATGCCGAGCAACGCCACCGAGAAGAAGAGCATCACGCCGGGCAGATAGCGCAGGCGTCCCCACAGGCCGCCCATCTGGCGCAGATCCCGGGTGTGCAACCGTTCGTAGAGCTGACCGCAGAGGATAAAGAGGCCGGCAGCGGAGAGACCGTGGGCGATCATCTGCACCACGGCGCCCTGCAGGGCCAGCTCGCTACCCGAATAGATAGCGATCATCACAAAACCCATGTGGGAGATGCTGGTGTAGGCTACCAGCCGTTTGATGTCGGTCTGGGCAAAGGCCACGATGGCGCCGTAGACGATGCCGATCAGGCCCAGCACCATGGCGTAGGGGGCAAATTCGGCAGAGGCTTCGGGGAAGAGCGGCAGGGCAAAGCGCAGCAGACCGTAGGCGGCGGTTTTTAGCAAAATACCTGCCAAATCCACCGAGCCTGCGGTCGGCGCCTGACTGTGGGCATCCGGCAGCCAGCCGTGCAGCGGCACCAGTGGCATCTTGACCGCGAAGGCGATAAAGAATCCCAGCATCAGCAGCCACTGAACGCCCTTGCTCATCGGTGTATTGAGCAGCTCCAGATAGTTGAAGGTGAAGACTCCGGTGGCATGCTGGTGGGTCAGCACCAGCCCGATGATGGCCACCAGCATGATAAGGCCGCTCACCTGGGTGTAGATGAAGAACTTGGTTGCGGCGTTGATCCGTGATTTGCCGTCAGTGACCGAGTGGCCCCATAGCGCAATCAGGAAGTACATGGGGACCAGCATCATCTCCCAGAAGAAGAAGAAGAGGAACAGGTCCAGCGCCATGAAGACGCCGAGCACGCCGCCCAGGATCCAGAGCAGGTTGAGGTGGAAGAAGCCGATGCGCTGCACGATCTCTTTCCACGAACAGAGGATGGCCAGCACCCCGATAAAGCAGGTGAGGATCACCATCAAGAGCGACAGGCCATCCACCGCCAGATGCAAAGAGATGCCGAAGCGGGGGATCCACGGCAGGCGCCACTCGGCGGCCCAGGCGGAGGCAGCACCAGAGACGCCCGCGCTGTCGAGGCCGGTCGTGGCAAGGGAGAAATCACCACTTAGCCAGATGGCACAGGAGAGCAGCAGGCTGGCGCTCATGGAGAGCAGGGCAACCCAACGGACAAACTGCCCGCCGAGACGCTCCATCTGCCAGCAGAGCAAGCCGCCGATAAAAGGAATTAGCAAGATCCAGAGTAAGGTCACGGTATCAGCTCTCGTTCAAGTTCATATGAGATTGCGCTCCCTGTTCCATCAGGGAGAGCAAACAGCCCGGCTGTACGATCTTCGTGTTGTTCATCGCGTTATCCCAGCAGCAACAGCGCCAGCACCAGCACGGCGCCGATCCCCATGGAGGCGGCATACCAGCGCAACTTGCCGGTCACTGTCCAGGCCAGCAGCTGGTTGCCACGCAGGGCAAGCCAGGCGGGCAGGCCCATCATCCAGTCCAGCGGGTCTCTGGCCAGCAGCCGGGTCGCCAGCAGATAGGGTTTGACCCACAGCTGGTCGTAGAGCCAGTCAAAGCCCCAGGCGTTGAACCAGAGGGTGCTGAGCAGCCGGCCTGGCGCGCTGTTGGCAATGGAGGTGGCCAGGCGGCGCTCACCAAGGAACAGAAATGCGGCCAGCGCGATGCCAGCAATGGCAATGATGCCAGAGGCTACCTCCAGCGCATGGCGACCCTCTTCGATATGGTCACCAGGGCCTGCGGGTAGTACACCTGCCAGTGGCGGGGTGATCAGCGCGCCTATGCCGGTGGAGAGCACCAGCAATACCAGCAGCGGCAGATGGTGAGCCAGACCGTGGCCCGCATGGGCTTTGGTCTTCTCTTTGCCATGGAAGGCGATAAAGATCAGCCGGAAGGTGTAGAGCGAGGTGAGGAATGCCCCTACCAGACCTGCCCACAGCAGCGCGCTTTGGCCAGAGGCTTCTACTTGCCACAGGATGGTGTCCTTACTGTAGAAACCGGAAGTGACCAGCGGCAACGCCGCCAGCGCCGAGCCCCCCACCAGGAAACAGGCATAGACCAGTGGCAGACTCTTGCGCAGGCCACCCATCTTGAAGATGTTCTGCTCATGGTGGCAGGCAACGATAACGGCACCGGCGGAGAGGAACAGCAGCGCCTTGAAGAAGGCGTGGGTCATCAGGTGGAAGATGGCCCCTTCCCATGCGCCGACACCTAGTGCCAGAAACATGTAGCCAATCTGGCTCATGGTAGAGTAGGCAAGGATCCGCTTGATATCGGTCTGAACCAGCGCCGCAAAGCCTGCCAGCACTAGCGTGATGGCGCCAACCAGCCCGACCAGATGGAGGATCTCCGGCGCCAGCAGGAACAGGCCGTGGGTACGGGCAATCAGGTAGACACCAGCAGTCACCATGGTGGCAGCGTGGATCAACGCGGAGACAGGGGTCGGGCCTGCCATCGCATCCGCCAGCCAGGTTTGCAGCGGCAGCTGTGCCGATTTGCCGACCGCGCCGCCCAGGAGCATCAGGCAGGCCAGCGACAGGGCAGGGGAGCCCTCGGCAAACAGGGTCGGGGCACGAACCAGCAGCTCGTGGATATTGAGGGTGCCCAGTTCCCGATAGAGGATAAACAGGCCGATGGCGAGGAAGACATCACCCACCCGGGTCACGACAAATGCCTTGAGGGCCGCCTCTCCGTTCTTGCGATCCTTGTAGTAGAAGCCGATCAGCAGATAGCTGCACAGCCCTACCCCTTCCCAGCCGAGGTAGACAAACAGCAGGTCATCGGCCAGCACCAGAAACAGCATGCTGGCGATAAAGAGGTTGGTGTAGGTGAAGAAGCGGGAGTAACCCTCTTCCCCGTGCATATACCAGGAAGCGAACAGGTGGATAAAGAAACCCACCCCGGTCACCACCCCCAGCATGGTCAGCGACAGGCCATCCAGTGCCAGCGAGAAGCTCGGGGTAAAGTTGCCCACGGCCATCCATTGCCACAGGCGCTGGACATAGACGCCCCCCTCGGGCGGGTTGCCCAGAAAGTCGATGCCGACCCACAGGGTAGTGAGGGCCGACAGGCCAATGGAGCCTACCCCGATCAGCGCCGAGGTACGCTCACCAAACCGGCCGAGGGAGAAGGCCAACACCAACCATCCCAGCAGCGGAAATAGAAAAGTCAGATATAAGAGGCTCATCCGCGCATCTCGCTCACAGTGTCCACGTTCAGGGTGTGGTAACGACGATAGAGCAGCAGTAACAGGGCAAGGCCGATACTGGCCTCCGCTGCCGCCAGAGAAATCACCAGGATATACATGATCTGGCCATCGGCCTGGGCCCAGCGGCTACCCGCCACCACAAACGCCAGTGCCGAGGCATTCATCATGATCTCGATACTCATCAGGATGTAGAGCAGGTTGCGGCGGATCAGCAGACCGCACAAGCCGATGCAGAAGAGCACCGCGGCCAGCAGGAGGCCGTGCTCCATAGGGATTCCATTCATTGCTGACCTCCTTCTTGTGCAGAGCGGGAAGCAGAGCGCGGGACGGAGAGCACTTCACCGCTCTTCTCTTCCCGACCCAGGTGATAGGCGGTTACCAGACCCGCCAGCAGCAGGATGGAGGCAAGCTCCACCGCCAGCACATAGGGGCCAAAGAGCTCGACACCCACCTGCTTGGCGGTCACCTCGGCCACCCCGATCAGGCCCCCGGTCACCCCGAGAATGCCGTGGGCCAGAAAGCCCAGCAGGATCAGCGAGAGCAGGGCTGGGCCCCCCCAGGTCATGGGGGTGAGCCACTTTTTCTCCTGTGCCTGGGCACTCCCCAGGTTCAGCATCATCACCACGAACACGAACAGCACCATGATGGCGCCGGCGTAGACGATCACCTGCAGGGCGCCCGCAAAGGCGGCACCCAGGCAGAAGAAGATCATGGCCACGGCGATGAGGGAGATGATGAGATTGAGCAGCGCATGCATGGGATTGCTGGTGCTGATCACCCGCAGCGTGCTGTAAATGGCCACCAGGGCCGAGGCATAAAATGCCAGTTCCATGATTGACTCCTCAGGGCAGCAGGCTCTTGACATCGATGGGCTTGGCTTCGTTTTCGGCATCCCCTTTCGGCTTGCCGTCGATGGCCATCCCGCTCATGCGATAGAAGTTGTAGTCCGGGTATTTGCCGGGCCCGCTGATCAGCAGATCCTCCTTCTCGTACACCAGATCCTGGCGGCGATACTCACCCATCTCGAAATCCGGTGTCAGCTGGATGGCGGTGGTGGGGCAAGCCTCTTCACACAGGCCGCAGAAGATGCAGCGAGAGAAGTTGATGCGAAAGAACTCCGGATACCAGCGGCCATCATCCCGCTCAGATTTTTGCAGCGAGATACAGCCGACCGGACAGGCAACCGCGCAGAGGTTGCAGGCCACGCAGCGCTCGTCTCCGTCAGGGTCGCGGGTCAGCACGATGCGACCGCGGTAGCGGGGGGCCGCATAGACCGCCTGCTCCGGATAGTTGAGGGTTTCACGGGGCCGCCAGGCATGGGAGAAGACCATGGCCAGACTGCGTAACTGGGTGCCGACACCCTGAATAATGCTAACAATTTTCATATTGAGTGCCTCACTGCGTACTTATCAGTACAACTGCCGCGGTGACCAGCATATTGATCAGGGTCAGCGGCAAGCAGACTTTCCAGCCAAACGACATCACCTGGTCAAAGCGCGGGCGAGGCAGGGAGGCCCGCAGTAGGATGAAGAACACCATGAAACAGGCGGTCTTCAGGGCAAACCAGATGAAGGGGGGCAGCCAGGGGCCGTGCCAGCCACCGAAGAAGAGGGTCACGATGAGCGAGGAGATCAGCACGATGCCGATATATTCGCCCACGAAGAAGAGACCCCACTTCATCCCCGCATACTCGATGTGATAGCCGTCGGCGAGCTCCTGCTCGGCTTCCGGCTGATCGAACGGGTGACGGTGGGTGACGGCGACACCGGCAAACAGGAAGGTGACAAAGCCCAGGATCTGGGGCACCACGTTCCACAAGTCTGCCTGTGCCTCGACGATATCCCGCAGGTTGAAACTGCCGGTCTGGATCACAATCCCCATCAGGGAGAGCCCGAGAAACACCTCGTAGGAGAGGGTCTGGGCCGAGGCGCGCAAGCTGCCGAGCAATGAGTATTTGTTGTTGCTCGACCAGCCGGCGAACAGCACCGCATAGACCGCCAGCCCTGCGATGGCCAGGATGTAGAGCAGCCCCACATTGAGGTCCGCCACGCCCCAGGTGGGGGTGATGGGCACCACCGCAAACGCCAGAATAAAGGCAGTGAAGGCGATGATGGGGGCCAGGATAAAGATCCGCCGATCAGCGAACGGCGGGATCCAGTCCTCCTTGAAGAACATCTTGATCATGTCGGCGGCCAGCTGGAGCAGACCAAACGGCCCCACCCGGTTGGGGCCGTAGCGATCCTGCCACAGGGCCAGCAGACGGCGCTCGATGAAGCTCATGAAGGCGCCAGCCCCCACGATCCCCACCAGCACGATCAGTGCCTTGCCCACCTCCAGCAACAGATCGATCAGCGACTCGCTCATGCGATCACCTCCTGCAGGTTAGTGATTGAGGCTTGTTGCAGGGCCGTCGGCAGGCCGTTCACCCCAAGGGGGAGCCCCACCAGACCGGCGCTCAGTTGCTCGCTAAGCCGCAGACGCAGTTGCCAGTGGCTACCGCCCCAGGAGAAGGAGACCTGATTGCCTGAATGCAGGGCCAGACGCTGCGCATCAAGGGGATTGAGCACCAGCTCGGGTTCGTTCATCCGGGCCTGAATGACCGAGCTGCGAGCCGACAGCTCCTCGCCGCCAAACAGCTGGGCATAATTGACCACTTGCAGCGCCTCTGCGGCCTTGAAGGGGGCGGGGATGGTGGTGAACCAGCCGAGCAGCTCCTTGCCTTCTGCCTGCGGGTCTGTTGCTTCCAGCAGACGGCGACCCGGATCGCCAGCACGCAGTTTGCCACCCACTTCATCCTGGAACTTGTTCCAGGCGGAGGGAGAGTTCCAGCCCGGCGCCCAGGCGAACGGTACTTGCGGCAGCGGCTGACGGGCTCCGGCATACCCTTCCATGGAGAAGTTGAAGGGGGAGTCGGGATCTTGCGCTACCCGCGGCTCGCTGACGTTCTGATCCGCCAGCATGGAGGTGCGACCGCTGTAACGATGCGGCTCACGGGCCAGTCGCATGCCACGGATCCGCAAGCCTGCGTTGGGCGCCGCTTCCAGCATGGTGGCCAGCAGCGGATTGCTGGTGGCACAGTCATGGTTGACCTGGTCGAAGTTCTGCCAGCGCAGCGGCTTGCGTTCGATCGCCCCTTGCAGCGCTGCCAGCCAGCGCCACCCTTCACGCACCTGAATATCGGCGTTGTAGAAGGCGGGCGCATAGACCTGGAAGAAGCGCTGGGCGCGCCCTTCCATGTTCACCAGGGTGCCATCGGCCTCGGCAAAACTGGCCGCTGGCAGCACCAGATCTGCCTTGTTGGTGGTCGGGGTCGCCTGATGGTCGATGACCAGCAGGTGCTGCAGCCGTGCCAGCGCAGCATCCACCCGGTTGCGCGGCGCGCGGCGGTAGAGATCGTTCTCCAGGGTGACCAGCGCCAACCCCTCTTCGGCCTCGATACGCGCAAGGGCGGCTTCGAGCGGCTTGTCTGACAAGGTTTGAGCGCCCAGCATGGCCAGCCCCAGCGAGTTGGCCTCCTGGCCAACCAGCGCGATGTTGGCTTCCTGTCCACGGCCTTTCAGGGCGCGGGCAATGTTGCTGGCCGCCTCAAGCAGCGCCACATCGCGGGCAGTGGAGCCTGCAATGATGAGCGGCTTCTTGGCGTTGCCGAGCAGCTCGGCCCAGCGAGTCGCTTGTGCCTGCAGCTCGGGGCAGAGGTCGGCCACGGCCGGTGCACTCGGGTCGAGCAGGTTGGCGATGGCAAAGCCAAGGCGCGCCTGATCGGCATAGGGGGCGTGCAGCTTGTCGGCCGCCACATCGTCCAGACGGGTGGTGTCGAGGCTGGTGATGAGCAGCGGGTAGCGCTCGTTCTGACCCAGCGTCTGAACGGCGGCGACTTGCCACAGATCGACCTTCATCTTGCGGGCCAGCTCGCGAGCCTTGCCCTTGACGGCTTGGCGCAGCGCCAACGCGATACGGGCTGCGCTCATGGTGACATCTTCGCCGAGCAGCAGAATGGCGTCGGCCTCTTCCATGTCCCGCAGGCTCGGAGTCGGCACGCCGCCCTGTTGCAGGATCTGCAGCATCTTCAGCTGACAGGCCCACTCGGCCTGCTCGACGCCTGCGTAGAAGTTGGCTTCACCCACCAGCTCGCGCAGGGCAAAGTTGCTCTCCAGCGAGGCGCGGGGCGAGCCGATGCCGATGAGGCCGCGGGCCGTGCGCAGGGCATCGGCGGCTCGGTTGAGGGCGCCATCGACTGTGATGGTCAGCTGGTCGTTGCCATCTTTGAGCAGCGGTTGGCGCGGGCGGTCGGCCAGATTGACATAGCCATAGCCAAAGCGGCCACGGTCACAGAGGAAGTAGTGGTTGACGCTGCCGTGGAAGCGGTTTTCGATACGGCGCAGCTCGCCATAACGCTCGCCCGGACTGATGTTGCAGCCCACGGAGCATTGCTGGCAGATGCTGGGGGCAAATTGCATGTCCCACTTGCGGTTGTAACGTTCGGAGTGGGTCTTGTCGGTGAAGACGCCGGTGGGGCAGACCTCCACCAGGTTGCCGGAAAATTCACTCTCCAGGGAGCCATCCTCGACCCGCCCGAAATAGACGTTGTCGTGGGCACCATAGACCCCGAGATCCTCGCCACCGGCATAATCCTTGTAGTAACGGACGCAGCGGTAGCAAGCGATGCAGCGGTTCATCTCGTGACCGATGAAGGGGCCCAGCTCCTGATTCTGGTGGGTGCGTTTGGTGAAACGGTAGCGACGGCTGTTGTGGCCGGTCATCACCGTCATATCCTGCAGGTGGCAGGCGCCGCCCTCTTCACACACCGGGCAGTCGTGGGGGTGGTTGGTCATCAGCCACTCCACCACGCTCTTGCGAAATTCTTTAGCCTCTTCATCCTCGATGGCGATGTAGCTGCCATCGGTGGCCGGGGTCATGCAGGACATGACCAGACGGCCGCGTTTGTCATCGGCATTCTGATACTGTTTGACCGCACACTGGCGGCAGGCGCCAACGCTACCCAGCGCCGGATGCCAGCAGAAATAGGGGACGTCCAGACCCAGCGACAGACAGGCTTGCAGCAGGTTATCTGCTCCGTCTACCTCGTACTCTTTGCCGTCTACATAAATGGTTGCCATACAACTTCCCTGAAACCTGTTTTGTGAAATCTGTGGTGTCGTTACCAGCGCTCGCCCAGCAGATTGGGCTGGATCCCTTTGACCGGCTTGCGGTTATCACCGCTGCCTTTGATCCCGGCCTCGAATTCGGAGCGGAAATATTTGATGGCGCTGGCCAGCGGCTCGACGGCGCCCGGTGCGTGGGCGCAGAAGGTCTTGCCCGGGCCAAGGAAACCGCAGAGTTGTTCCAGAGTCGCCAGATCGCCGGATTGCCCTTCGCCACGTTCCAGTGCCCGCAGCAGCTTGACGCTCCAGGGCAGGCCATCGCGACAGGGCGTGCACCAGCCACACGACTCGCGGGCGAAGAACTCCTCCATGTTGCGCAGCAGACTCACCATGCTGATGGAGTCATCCACCGCCATGGCGAGGCCAGTCCCCATCCGGGTGCCGACCTTGCCGATACCGGCGGTATACATCTGGGCATCGAGGTGCTCCGGCAGCAGGAAGCCGGTTCCCGCGCCGCCCGGTTGCCACGCTTTCAGGCGATAGCCGCTCTTCATCCCGCCGGCGTAATTTTCAAACAGCTCGCGGGCGGTGATGCCAAAGGGCAGCTCCCAGACCCCGGGGTTGTTCACCTTGCCGGAGAAGCCCATCAGCTTGGTGCCGTGATCTTCCGAGCCCGGCAGCGCCAGAGCGTGATACCAGGCGACTCCGTTGCCGATAATGGCGGGGACGTTGCAGAGGGTTTCGACGTTGTTGACGCAGGTGGGTTTGCCCCAGACGCCGGAGACGGCGGGGAAGGGGGGTTTGGCGCGCGGATTGGCGCGGCGCCCTTCCAGCGAATTGATCAACGCCGTCTCTTCACCACAGATGTAGCGGCCGGCGCCGGTGTGGACGAACAGCTCGAAGTCAAAACCGGATCCCAGAATGTTCTTGCCCAGTAGACCGGCGGCCTTGGCCTCTTCCACCGCACGGCGCAGATGGATGGCAGCATCAACGTATTCGCCGCGCAGGAAGATATAGCCGCGATAGGCCTTGAGCGCCCGGGCACTGATGATCATCCCCTCGATCAGCAGATGGGGCAGTTGCTCCATCAGCAGGCGATCTTTCCAGGTGTTGGGTTCCATCTCGTCGGCGTTGCAGAGCAGGTAGCGGATGTTCATGCTCTCATCTTTGGGCATCAGCCCCCACTTCACGCCAGTGGGGAAGCCCGCGCCGCCACGCCCCTTGAGACCGGCATCCTTGACGGTACTGACAATCTCGTCCGGGCTCATCTGGCCGAGCGCCTTGCGGGCGGCTTCATAGCCCTGTTTGGCCTGATACTCCTCCAGCCACACCGGCTGGCCGTCGTCCCGCAGCCGCCAGGTGAGCGGGTGGGTCTCGGCGGTGCGGGCCGTGCGGTTGGCGGTGCCAAGAGAGGCGAGGATCTTGTTCTGCGGCAGGCTCATGGGTAAGCCTCCAGCGTTTTCAGCAAGGTCACCGGATCGAGGCCGCCATAGGTGTCGTCATCGATCATGATGGCTGGCCCCTTGTCGCAGTTGCCAAGACAGCAGACCGGCAGCAGGGTGAAGCGGCCATCCGGGGTGGTTTGACCGGGGCCGAGGTTCATCACCTCCTTGAGACCGGCCAGCAGATCTTCATGGCCATTGATGTAGCAGACCATGCTGTCGCAGACGCGGATGATGTGGCGCCCTACTGGCTGGCGGAAGATCTGGCTATAGAAGGTGGCGACCCCCTCCACGTCGCTGGCGGGAATGCCGAGCTCGGCCGCGATGGCATGAATGGCGCCGTCGGGTACCCAGCCTCTGGCCTGCTGCACGATCTTGAGCGCTTCGATGCTGGCGGCGCGGGGATCTTCGTAGTGGTGTTTCTCGTGTTCGATGGCATCGCATTCAGCCTGGCTCAGAACGAAGTCGTCCTGTTTGCTGCTGCATGCCCCTTGCCCCTGTGGGGTCTGATTATTGTGACACTGACATTGCTGGCTCATGACTTGACCTTTGGTGGCTTGTCCTTTTACTGCTCGTCCGGCGATCCCAATTCCCGGCCATGGCCGGGAGGCGGGATCACTTAACGGTCCACATCCGACATAACAAAATCGATACTGCCCAGATAGACGATGAGGTCCGACACCATGCTGCCCTTGATCACCGAGGGGATCTGCTGCAGGTGAGCAAAGCTCGGGGTGCGGATCCGGGTCCGGTAGCTCATGGTGGAGCCATCGCTGGTCAGGTAGTAACTGTTGACCCCCTTGGTCGCCTCAATCATCTGGAACGACTCGGCAGCGGGCATCACCGGGCCCCACGACACTTGCAGGAAGTGGTTGATCAGGGTCTCGATGTGCTGCAGGGTGCGCTCTTTAGGCGGCGGTGTGGTGAGGGGATGATCCGCCTTGAACGGCCCCTCCGGCATGTTCTTCATGCACTGTTCGATGATCGACATGCTCTGGCGGATCTCTTCGATCCGCACGGTGGCTCTGTCGTAGGCATCGCCATTGCTGCCGACCGGCACTTCAAAGTCGAACTGATCGTAACCGGAGTAGGGGCGCCACTTGCGCACGTCGAAGTTGAGGCCGGTGGCGCGCAATCCGGCCCCCGTGGTGCCCCAGGACAACGCCTGCTCGGTGGTGTAGGCAGAGACGCCTATGGTTCGACCGCGCAGAATGCTGTTGCGCATCGCCGCTTTTTCGTAATCCATCAGCCGCTTGGGCAGCCAGCTCAGCAGGTTGTCCTGCACCAGCCGTTGCCATCCCTTCGGCAGGTCGTGGGCCACACCGCCGATACGGAACCAGGCCGGATGCATGCGGGCACCGGTGATCGCTTCGATGATGGTGTAGATCTTCTGCCGGTCGGTGAAGGTGAAGAAGACCGGGGTCATGGCCCCCACGTCCTGGATATAGGTCCCGAGGAACAAGAGGTGGCTCTGGATGCGGAACAGCTCCGCCATCATCACCCGGATCATGTCGACCCGCTGCGGCACCTTGATGCCGGCCAGCTTCTCGACCGCCAGCACATAGGGGAGGTTATTCATCACCCCGCCCAGATACTCGACCCGGTCGGTATAGGGGATGTAGCTGTGCCAGGACTGGCGCTCGCCCATCTTCTCGGCACCGCGATGGTGGTAGCCGATGTCGGGCACGCAGTTGCGGATCTCCTCGCCATCGAGCTGCAACACCAACCGGAAGGCGCCGTGGGCAGAGGGGTGGTTGGGGCCGAGGTTGAGGAACATGTAGTCCTCGTTCTCGTTGCCGCGGGCCAGTCCCCACTCTTCCGGTTTGAACAGCAGGTTCTCCTGCTCCATGTCCTGTTTGGCGGCATCGAGCATGAAGGGATCGAATTCGGTAGCGCGCGCCGGGTAATCCTTGCGCAGCGGGTGACCCTGCCAGCTCTTGGGCATCATGATGCGGGTCAGATGGGGGTGGCCATCGAAGGTGATGCCCATCAGATCCCATACTTCCCGCTCGTACCAGTTGGCATTGGGGAAGTGGTTGGTGATGGTGGGCAGATGCAGGTCACTTTCGGCCAACGCCACTTTCAACATCACATCGGCGTTACGGTCGATGGAGATGAGGTGATAGAAGACGGTGAAATCGCTCTGGGGCAGACCGTCGCGATGGCTGCGCAGCCGCTCATCGGTGGCGCTGAGATCGAAGAGCATCACGAACGGGGAGGGCACCTTGCGCAAAAAGCCCATCACATCCTGCAGCAGTTCGCGGGGAAGCCAGACCACCGGCACGCCGGTGCGTGTGGTTTGCACGGTGAAGTGCTCGGCCCCGAAGTGGGCAAACAGTTCGCCAATGACTTTGGCATCCTTGTGGTCGCTGGGCTGCCACTGGGCCATGGCGTAATTGCTGGGAAAATCACGAGTCAGTTTCATGGTCAGATCTCATCCGGCGTGCGCAGGTTGGTCACATTGATCCGTTCGCCGCGCTTGCGCTCTTTTTCGGCCTGCATCTGGGGACGGTAGATCCCCTGATCGCCCACTACCCAGGAGAGGGGGCGGCGTTCTTTGCCGATGGAGTCCTGCAGCAGCATCAGGGCTTGCAAAAAGGCTTCGGGACGGGGCGGGCAACCCGGAATGTAGACGTCGACCGGCAGGAACTTGTCCACCCCCTGCACCACGGAATAGATGTCATACATGCCGCCTGAGTTGGCACAGGCGCCCATGGAGATCACCCACTTGGGTTCGAGCAGCTGTTCATACAGGCGTTGAATCACCGGTGCCATCTTGATGAAGGGGGTCCCTGCAATCACCATGAAATCGGCCTGACGCGGCGAAGCGCGGATAACTTCGGCGCCGAAGCGGGCCACATCGTGGGGGGAGGTGAAGGCGGTACACATCTCCACGTAGCAGCAGGAGATGCCGAAGTTGTAAGGCCAGAGGGAGTTTTTGCGGCCCCAGTTGACTGTGTCTTGCAGCACCTCCTCGAGACGGCCCATCATGATGCCGCGCGTCGCTTCTTGCGCCAGTGGGTCATCGACGGTCTGGCGCTGCTCCTGGGGGTAGCGCTCAACGGGTGCATCCGGGTCAATCCGGGTCAGGGTGTACTTCATGGTGCAACCTCAAGGAAAGGGTCTGTGGTTCAATCACTGTTTTTGTTGTTCAGCTGCGGTTTGCGCGGTGACCAGTCCAGTGCGCCGATGCGCCAGAGGTAGATCAGGCCGATAAGCAGCAGTCCGATGAAAATGGTGGCTTCAATAAAGCCGACCCAGCCGCTCTCCCGTACGGAGACAGACCAGGCAAACAGGTAGAGCGCCTCGACGTCGAAGATGACGAAGAACATGGCGACCAGATAGAACTTGGCGGAAAAACGCAGGCGGGCACTGCCGACCGAGTCGACACCAGATTCAAATGGCTTGTTCTTGGTGCGGCCGTAGGCACGACCTCCCAGCAGGGCGGCGAGGCCTATCATCACCAGACAGATGGTGATGGCACCGATGACATAAATGGCAAAAGCCCAATGTTGAGCAGAAATATCAGCAAACATAGAGGTTTTTCCTAACCAAATTAATCAAGCGACTTAACAATAATGTTACGCATTATGACACTTTCGCACTGATTTACATGTCATTTTTACGGGTTAATTATTAATCGGTTAACCGGTAATTAAATTTTGTTAAGAAGCGCACTTTTTTGCTGGTTATGGCGGGCGAGAAAGGCCTGTAAAGCGCAGAGAGCTGCTCCTCGTCATCACCTGAAAGGGGTAAATGCCGCGGGCGAAGCAGGATCAGGTCGGTATCGCGGGCAGGGGGCACAGGCGGGAGAAGAGCGTGATGGCGGGTGAGATAGGGGAGCGGCAAGAGCAATAAAAAGAGAGGCTCGCAAGCCTCTCCTGTCATCGCGTTCCGGTTTCGAGCGTGGGGCGGTCAGGGTTTATTGGCGACCAGCAAGACCTGATCCGGGTAGGCGCCAATGGAGCGAAGACCGATATCTCCCGAGGTGATATCCAGATACGCCCGCTGACCATTGGCGGAGGTTACCGTGCTGCTCATCAGATAGACATAGCCCTCATTGACCTCTTTACCGCCCCCCGCCATGGCGCGCGGGAAAATGGCTTCATTGAGAGAGGGCTTGTAGCAGGCATGCTCGACCAGGGTCGCTAACTCCTTGATGTCGGGCAGACGCCACTGGCTGATACCGCCGAAGTGATAGAGAGCATGACTGCTGTCACTGCGGATCCGCTCCGCCACTTGCAGCCCCTGCTGCCAGTAGTAAACGGTCGGTTCACCCAGGCAACTGTTGCCACTCCATGTCTGTCCCAGTTTGCAGCGCATCCAGGTGAGGCCGGTGTGTTGATCCGTGACGGTGCCGTTGCCATGGTCAAGAAAACGGGCAGAGGGGGCGGTGCGATCCATGGTGTCATCACAAATGGCAGCACCGTGGGCCAGGGGGGCCATCAGTGCCATCATGGCGAACGAAAAGCGATAAAGGCTCATGATATTCCTCGGATTATTGGGGAGTGGCGACCAGTCGTACCTGCATCAGCTCGATATAGGTATCTTGCTGCACCAGCGCGGGATAGGTGGTGCCCGCATCTTCTCCCAAGAGCAGGACTGTGCGTTTGCTGATGGGGCCACCGGAGAAGCGCTGGGCGGTGTTGCTGGTGGCGCTCCAGTAGTAGCCATGGTAGGTGTTATCTTCCGAGGAGGCGATATCCGGGAAGTAACGGGTATCCACGATGATGCGCTGACCCAGCGGGTCCTTGGCCAGGCTGCCGTAGTGCATCAGTGACATCAGCTCACCCATGGTGGGCAGCCGCCACTGGCTGATGCCGCAGCGCTGCTCGCCATTGAGCCACTGCTGATACGCGCGGGTGGTCAGCATGGTGGTCAGCGCCTGTGCCCGGGCGAGGGCCGACAGATCTCCTTCGGCGGTGAGCTGTTCGATCCTGTTATGAATATGCTGGTAGGCCGCTTGCTGCTCGCCTGCGGTCGCCTTGAACTGCTCATCTTCATAGGCAAAGGGTCTGCTTTTCCAGGCCGGGCTCAAGGGATCGTCCGATTTGACCTCCCACACCAAACCGGTATTGAGATCCTTGACGCACTGCCAGCTCGGCGCGTTGTCGGGGAGAACCTGACCGAGATCATCGAGTTTGCGATAGGCAAGCTGGGGACGAGTGCGATTCCAGCTGGCATCTTGTCCCGGATAGTCGTCGGGCTCCTGTTCCAGCAGCGGATCGTTGCCATCGCTGAAGGTGGTGACGCCGGTGACGGTCAGCAGGTTGCGTGGCTGCTGCTGCACCAGCAGGGTCAGCAGCTCGCTTTGGGTCTCTTCGGCAAACTGGCCGTTGCGCTGCCACTCCTGAGCCAATTGCTCCAGCATCAGGCTGATGGCGCGATAGCTGGTGGTGAGCAACTGGGTCTCCTTGGCGGTGGCAAGGCGTGTGCGGGCCTGTTGCTGCAAGCTGATCGCCACCTGCTGTAGCGCCTGATCAAACTGGCCTAGACCTGCGAGGGCCGCGCGATCGCCGCCCGGTTGCAGTGGCGCGAGATCGGCCAGCAGCTGCGTCAGTGCGCGATCGGCGGCCACCCCTTCGGCAATGCGGCTCTGCCACAGGGTGCTGAGCAGGGTCGGTTGTAGCCGTTGTGGATCCCCTTTGGCGGCCGGATGTGCCAGCAGCAGGCCTCCGCTCCTCGGTACGAACAGCAGGGGCGAGTTGACGATGTTGGCCGAACGGCTGACCAGGGCCACAACTCCTTCGCCGCTGACGGCAGGGTCGGTAGGATCACATTGCCAGTTCTGATCCAGATCGGCGCACAGGGTACCGGCAGTCGGCAGGGCGACATCGACCCGGTAGTCCGGGATCGCCAGTGGTGCGTTATCTTCCCCGCCGCCACAGGCGCTGAGCAGGGCTGAGAGGGTTGCAATAACCAGTACGGATGGTTTCACTTCACATTCCTTGAGTCGGTCACAGGTTCACGGGGGCGGTAACCCCCGTGGTGCAGAATTCAGCGGCGCGGGGTGCTCCGGCGCCAGAGGCGGGGCCAGAGGGCCAGCAACAGCAGCAGGGGGGAAGTCGTGCCGCCACCCCCTTCATCCTGCTCAAGGGGAATGATGCCGGTGTTGGGCAGGGCTTCATCCTTGTCGCAGCGGGCGCCGACTTGCTGGGCGACCCGCCAGCTGCGCAACTGACCGGTGTCACCGGCGATGGTGTCGTTGATCTCCAGCAGCCAGCGGCCAGCGAGAGGTTCGCCGTGCAGCTTATCGAGTGATTCGAACGGTACCAGTTCACGGGGGAACTCCCCCTTGAGCCGGGTATGGCTGGCGTAACCCTTGTTCCACAGGCTGATCCGGGTGCCGTAAGGGGAGGTGAGCCAGATCTCCAGCTGCTCCAGTTTGCTGTGCTCCAGATCGAGGGCGACCACGAATCCGCTGTCGATACGGGCCTTGCTCTCGGGCAGGGTGAGAGTGAAGCGGGACAGGCCGTGCCGTTCATCGCTCACCGCATCCTTGATCTGGCCACCCTGGCCGATGGCCCGCTGCCAGAGCGGTTCACCGATCGGCAGTTGCAGGTCAAGGCGGGTCTGGCGCTCGGTGGGGCTGGGCAGGGTGAGCTGGAACTGCAGCGGCAAGGTGACTGCCTCGCCACAGGTCAGGTTGCTCGCTGCTTCCAGCGGCAGGGTCCAGCGGGCGGTGCCATCGGCGTTGAGCTCTCCTTGCCAGTGACCGTCACCCATGAGCCCCTTGCTCGGGAGCAGGCTGGCGTCAGCCACGGTCAGGGGGCGGCCGCTTTGGTTGGTCAATTCGATGGCGAGGCTCTTTTTCTCCCCGGGCAACAGGTAGCTGTCGTCGGCAAGGCGGGCCGCGATGGGGGTGGGCAGCAGGGCGTGATGGCGGAAGGCCTGCTCCAGCAGCTTGCCATAACTGCGATCCGGATAGAGGCGGTTGGCGGTATCCACGGTGACGCGCGCCAGCTGGGGCATCCGCACCTGCGGGCCGAGGCCGAAGTGAGATTCAATCAGCAGGGTATCGAACTCGTCACGGGCTACCTCGCCATATTGTTCAACGGCCTGGCGCAGCGCGGTGAAGAGCGGGGTGCCCCACAGCTGGTCGCCGTTGCTGCCGTTGATGGTGAGGTGAGCCGGATAGAGGAAGCCCGGATGATAGCGCGCTCGCAGATCATCGAGCTGACGGGGCGTTCTGCCGCTGATCCTGGCATCCCAGTTGAAGACCATGAAAGGCTCGAACTGGCGAGCCTCTGGACTACGCTGGCGCCAGCTGGCGGCCAGATAGTCGCTAAAGCCCTCGCCGATGGCGCCCCAGTCACCCTCTTCTCCCATGTCGGGCAGGATATGGTGCTGCACCGCATGGCCAAACTCGTGCCAGATCACCATGGGATCTTCCGCATCGGGTACCCCTATCCGGCCAATTTCCAACCGGCGCAGGAAGGGGTCATAGAGAGAGTTGTCCTGCTCCCCGGCATCGGTATCGATGGCCAGGGGGCCGCCCATCAGCGTCGGGTAGCCGAGGGATTCCACATGGCGCTGGGCCAGATCCAGATGGTAGTAGCCATTGATATCGAGGAAGGCGGGCTGCTGGTGATCCAGCTGGAAGCCATCGGCATCAGGGCTGCTAAAGGGAGCTGTTTCCGGCTCCGTGCCATCCACGACCCGGGCGCGAGGGCCGCTTAGCTGGTAGGTGTCATCCACCTTTTGTACCGTGAGCGGGACGGTGCGATAGGCCCGGTTGTCCAGCACCAGATCGTGGCGCCACAGCAGGTTGCCATCTTGCAGCTGGGTGCGTGGGTCGAGGGCAAAGATGCGGGCCTGCACCGTGGCCGTTTCCCCTGCCAGCGGTGCCGCTTCGGCACGGGTGTTGGCCTCTTGCAGCGTGCGCCCCAGCAGGGCGCTGCCATCGCAGGTGACAAACAGTTGCCAGTGGCTGTTTTTGCTGTTGCCCGGCTGGCTTTCCACCGCCAGCAGACGCCAGGCCGCAGTCAGTGTGTCGCCATCCTGCCAGTACCACGGCTGGGCTTCGTCACTGCCAGCGAATTTCCACACCGTACCATCCAGCGTGGCGGTATAGGCATCCACCCCGGCGCGGCTTGCTTCATCACATGGCGCCGCCTGTGCCTGCATCAGCCGGGTATTGTGATAAAGGCGCCACGGGCGACCCTGCTCATCGAGACTGACGGCGGCCATCAGGCCGGCGATCGGTGCGCCATTGAGCTGCTGGCGATAATGCAGATAGTGGCCCAGCTTGCCTTGGCGCTGATAGGCCGGGGCATCACTCAGGGTGACGCCGAGCTGCTGTTCGAGCCAGAGGCGGGTATCGGCCGGGGCGTCCTGTTCGACAAAACGCAGTTCGGCGGCCTGAGTGGAAAAGCCAGCCAGCCCCAGCAAGAGGGCGGGCAACAGGGGTTTCATAGTGGTACTCCCAATCAGCGGCAGGGTCATTGATTGATCCCCGCCAGATGCAACAAGAAGGCAAATTCACGAGCCCGATCGCCACCACCGGCGCGGTGGCCTCCCTCCAGTTCGGTCAGCAGCAGGTAGGGGCCGGAGCCCGTGCTGTGCTGCCGCAGGCGGGCCAGCCACTTGACCGGCTCCCAGTAGGGCACCTGGCTGTCGTGCAGGGCGGTAGTGACCAGCAGGGGCGGGTAGGGGGCGCGGTGCAGGTTGTCGTAAGGGCTGATGCGACGCATCGCCTGATACTCTGCGGGCTTGGCCGGATTGCCCCACTCCTGATACTCCTGACGGGTCAAGGGGAGGGCAGGATCGCTCATGGTGCCGAGCATATCGACGAAGGGAACCTGCAACACGGCGCCGCTAAAGAGTGTCGGTTGCTGGTTGAGGGCCGCAGCAACCAGCGTGCCCCCCGCGCTGCCCCCCATGGCAAACAGAGGCAGGGGAGCAGAGTCGGGCGACCAGTGGCGCAGGGCGTTGCCGGCTGCGATAAAATCGCTGATGCCGTTCTGCTTGTTGATGCCCCGTCCGTCGCGGGTCCACTGCTCCCCAAGCATGCCGCCGCCGCGCACATGGGCGATGGCGTAGACAAAGCCGCGATCCAGCAGGCTTAACAGCTCTTTCTGGTAGTAGGGGCGCATCGGCGTGCCATAGGCGCCATAGCCATAGAGCAGCACGGCACGGGGGGCCAGATCTTTGCGCCACACCAGCGAGACAGGCACCCGGGTGCCATCGGCAGAGGTGATCCAGCGCCGCTCGCTCTGATAGGGCAATGCTTTATTGCCTGCGGTGTGCTGGTCGTTGATCCACTGGCCGCTGATCAAATCCAGCCAGCGCTGGCCGGGGGGCTGGCTCAAGCCCTGACTGCGCACCAAAATGCGGTCGCTGGTCGGGTCATGTTCTCCTTGCAGCCAGCCGGTACCGGCGCCACTGGCCAGCGGCAGGCGCTGGCGTTCATGGCCGTTGCGATCGAGCAGGGCGAGCCAATCCTCCCCCTGCTGGCGAAACTGCACCACCAGATGGCGATCAAACAGTCGCCACTTCTCGGGATCGCCGAGATCCTCCTCTTTGGCGGGCCACAGGCGCTGCCACTCACCGAGCGGCGTGCTGGCTGAGTAGAGGGCAAATGCCCCCTCCCGGTTGCTCTTGATCACCCAGTCGGATTGGCTGTCCAGATAGTATTCCACCCCGCGTTGGCGGGGTTTGACCTGCTGCGGCTTGCCCGAGTCGAGCAGGTACTGCTCCGAGCTGTCGTGGTTGTTGCCCTGCAACACCAGATGTTGGCCATCCGTGGTGCGATAGAGGCTGAGCAGCCAGGCGGGATCCTGCTCCTCATAGAGAGTCTGCTCCTGGCCATCCTGCCAGCCGCGCAGCTGCCAGGGGCGCAGGGTGTAACGCTCGTTGGCGATGGTGTAGAGGGTGCGACCATCTTGTGACCAGGCGAGATCAGCGCTGCGCTGCGCCAAACTGGCCAGCGCCTTGCCGCTTTGGAGATCGAGCAGGGTGACCTGATAGTCGAGATCGCCGCGCCTGTCTTCGGCGATGGCCAGTGTGCGGTTATCCGGGCTCAGGGCCCAGCCGCCCGCTTCGTAATAGCCCTCACCCGCTCTGGCGGGAAGCCGTTGCTGCACCTTACCCCCGTGGCGTTGCCAGAGTGAGCCATCCGGGCGCAGCAGCCATGCCTGATCGCCGCGGACAAGCCAGTTCTCTGGCACAGATTCCCCCGCCGGATGGCGGGCAAACTCGGCGCGCAAGGTTGCTTCCAGCGGCTGCTGCGCGGTGAGTTGCTGCTCGCTCCAGCGATTTTGCTGCTTGAGCAGGGCGAGAATGGCCGGGTTGCTACGGCTCTCGTCCCGCAACCAGAAGTAGGGATCCTGGCGTACGGGATTGCCTGAAATCAGGTGCGATTGGGACGGGATCGGCGGTGGCAGGGCCTCTTGCGCCCACGCCAACGGGGCGGCCAACAGGGCCACCATGATTGCATGATGCTTCATCACATCCCCACGAAACGGTAGCTGAGGCTGGCTGACAGGTAGCGGCCGCTCTGGCTGTAGAGGGAGGTGTCGCTGCCAGCCGGGAGTCCGGCCACATCCTGATAGCGGACGTAGCGGGTATCGAGCAGGTTGCCGATGGTGGCATTGACCTTGAGCGCCTCGGTGATCTGCCAGTCGCCGGTGAGATCCAGGCTGAACCAGCCTGCGCTGCTCTGGCAGGCACCGTTGTAGCCAGTCTGCGCATTGGCGCACTGTGGCACCTTGGTCATGGCGGCGGCATAGTTGCCACTGAGCTCAACCCCCCAGTCGAGCTGTTGCCAGCGCAGGGTGGTGTTGCCTTCCAGCGGTGTCTGGGTGCGCAGCGGCTCACCGCGGTGATCCTTGCCATCCATCCAGGCCAGATTGGTCGAAAGCTCCCACTCGTCGCTCAGCCAGAGGCTGGCGGCCAGCTCGGCGCCCCAGGTTTCTGCTTTGGCAACGTTGCGATATTGGCGCAGGAAGACACCGTCATCGAGGCGAAAACCGGTCTGGCGCCAGTCGATGAAGTTGTAGTAACGGTTGTAGAAAACGGCCGGTTTGACGCTCCAGTTGTCGCTTTGGCCATTCACTCCCCACTCCAGACTGTGGCTGGTCTCCTCCTTGAGGTTGGGGTTGGCAATGATCTCGAATGGCGGCATGGCAAAGTAGTGGGGAATGTTGCCGTAAACCTGATCGTAAGCGGGAGCGCGGAAGCCGTTGGCATAGCTGAGCCAGCTGCGCCATGTTTCGTTGAAGCGGTAACTGGCCGCCACACTGGGGGAGATGTGATCGCTGTGGTTCTCGGCCAGATTGCTGTCCGGTGCGCGCAGGCGCTGGCGGTCAAAGCGCAGGGTCGGGGTAAACTGCCAGTTGCCCAGATCGATCACATCGCTCAGCCAGATACCATCGCGGCGGGTCTCGGCCTTGCTGAAGGGGGCTTTCTGTCCCTGGGTGGTGATGCCATCTTCCAGGGTCAGATTGCTGACCGGCCGCTCGTGGTTGGCCTGCTCCAGCTCCACACCGTAGCTGAAGGTGTGATCCAGCGAGCCGGTGCTCAGCTTGCTCTGCAACTCCAGCTCGCTGCCAAGGCGCAGCTCCTCGAACGTGGAGAGGGTGCGCTGGCTGCGATATCTGGGATAGCCGCTCAGGGCATCGTTGCGCAGCAGCTGGCGCTGGTTGGCTTCGTTGCGTGACTGGTTGCCAAACAGGCTCCAGTTGAGGGTATCGACCATGCCAAGATCGCTGGCCTCCCAACTGAACTTGCCGCCCTGGGTGCGCTGATCGCCATCTTCCTGAAAACCGACCACGTCCCAGCTGCCATCGGGTTGGGGCACCGCTTTGGGCCCCATCTGGCGTTTGGCGTGATCCTCGTAGTAGTCCAGCTCCAGCCGCAGAGCGTGATGGGCATTGAGGGGGAGGCGGCTGCTGGTGGAGGCACTCATGCCATCCAGATCCGCCGGAATGCGGTTCTCTTCAAAGTTGGCGGTTTCGTTGCCACGCCAGCCGGAGAGGCGCAACAGATGTTCGCTCTCCAGTGCCCGTACCGCGCCGGTCATGCTGAGCTTCTTCTTGTTGCTGTCGCCACCGTAGAGGGTCTTGGCCGCCAGATAGCTATCTTGCTGTTGCAGATAATCTTCCGGCTGCTTGGTATTCATCACCACGGTGCCGCCGATGGCATCGGAGCCATGCAGGGAGGAGCCGGCCCCCTTGGCCACCTCAATCTGCTTGATGTCATCAAGGTCGAAGTTGAAGCGACCCACCTTGTCATTGATGTTGTCGGCGCCAAAGCCGTCGCTGACGCGCACCCCATCCTTGATCAGCAGGATACGGTTGCCACCGATGCCGCGCACGCTGATGTTTTGCGGTCGTCCGGCAG
Organism: Aeromonas sp. s12; assembly: GCF_040907925.1. NCBI lineage: Bacteria > Pseudomonadati > Pseudomonadota > Gammaproteobacteria > Aeromonadales > Aeromonadaceae > Aeromonas > Aeromonas sp. s12. The sequence continues at coordinate 72,313 of NZ_JBFOCT010000008.1, forward strand.
AGCCGGTGACCGAGACACCGGGGATCTTGCGAAACACATGGGTCAGCTCGCTGGCGACCTGACGGTCCAGCTCTTCCTGGGTGATGACGGTGATGGAGCCGGAAACATCGGAGAGTTTCTGTTGTACCCGTTGCCCGGTGACAATGATGGTGTCGTCGCTGCGCGCCTTCTCCACAGGGGGAAGATCGGCCGCGCCTGCGGAGGCACAAAGGAGTGCCGGCCATGCCTGAAGCAGTTTGTTCATAATGATAATTGTTTTTATTTAAGCCTGAAGGGCGGCATTATTGCAGAGGCCTGACCACTTGACAATAAATGGCAATCATTATCATTAAGATCTTATGGTGTTGATATTATTGAGTTATTTGTTTTTAAAAAAGAGGCTCCCGCGCGAGGCGGGAGCGGGGGGATCAGGGCTTGAGCAGTTGCAGCGACTCTTCTGCGGCCTTGCCCTGGGAGAGGGTGATATCGACCCGGCGATTTGCCTGGCGATGTTCGGGGGTGTCATTGGCAAAGCGGGGTTGAGTGTCGGCAACACCCTGAGCGATGACTCGTCTGGCATCGAGCTGGGGATTGGTCAGCATGGTCTGCACGATGGAGGAGGCCCGCAGCACCGAGAGCTCCCAGTTGTTGCGATAGAGCTCCACCGGCGCCTGGGAGTTGTCGGTATGACCGGTGACCACTACCTGCCCCGGGATGTTGGCCAAAATGCCGGCGATCTTGTTGACCAGCGGGATGAACTGGGGCTGCAGGAACGCCGAATCGGCGGGAAACAGCGCCTTCTCGCCGATGCGGATCACCAGTTGACTGCCAAGCTGCTCGACCTCGAGATCCTTCGATTCAATCTGGGCCTTGAGTTGCTGCTCAAGCTTCTGCTTGGTCACCTGCACCCACTCCTGCTCCCGGGTCTTGTGGGGCCAGGCTTCGGTGGCGCTCGGTTTTTCCGAGGCACCTATGGTCTCGTTGAAGGGGTCCGATGCCGCCATGGGGGCATCTTTTTCCAGTACAGTCTCTTCTTTCGGGCTGCTCGGCGTGGTCTTCGATTCCGGCTCGAGAATCCCTGTTCCCCCCTGCATCAAGGGTGAGCCGGCAGGCGGGGAGATGAGGCCGATTTTACCCAGCGACTCGATAAAGCCCTGGATAAGCACCCGGGTTTCGGACTGCTTGGCCATGGCAAAGGAGTAGAGCACCACAAACAGGGCGAACAGCAGGGTCATGAAGTCGGCATAGGAGACCAGCCAGCGTTCATGGTTCTCCGGTGCTTCAGCCTTTTTCTTTTTGGCCACCGTGACCTCCCAGATAAGGTTCGAGGGTAACTTGCAGGCGCGCTTGGGATTCGCCATCCACGATGCAGAGAATGCCGGTCAGGGTCATCTCCTTGTAGTGGCGGATCTGGTGGGCGAACCCTTTGTAGCGGTTGCCGAACGGCAAGAAGATCAGGTTGGCTGCGGATACCCCGTAGATGGTGGCGATAAAGGCCACCGCGATGGCGCCGCCCAGCTTGTCGGGGGCATCCAGCAGACCCATGGCGTGGATCAGGCCAAATACCGCCCCGACGATCCCCATGGTCGGGCAGTAGCCGCCCATGGCTTCATAGAATTTGACCGTCTGTTCGAGATCTTCCTGTTCAAATTCGATCTCGTTCTCCAGCACCTCGTGGATTTTGGCCTTCTCGTAGCCATCGACCATCATCTGCACCCCTTTCTTCAGGAAGGGATCCTTGATCTCCTCGATCATCCCTTCCAGCGCCAGCATACCGCTGCGGCGGGCGTTGCCTGCCAGGGTCTCCAGCAACTGTGCCTGCTCCAGCAGGTCGAGTTTGAGGGGGGAGAGCAGCCATTTGAAACGCCTCATGGTGCTGCCGACAACGGAGAAGGGGAACTGGGTCAGCGCAGCACCTATGGTACCGCCGATCACGATAAGAAATGCGGGCAGATCGAGCAGTGCACTGGGATGACCACCCTCGATCATGTTGCCGCCAAGGATGGCGATCAACGCCAGTACCAAGCCAATCAAGCTCATCTTTTACACGTCCCTGCATGTTGATAATGGCTAGTGTAGCTACTTAAGTATCAGTTTTTCAAAATGAAATCCAATCGCTGAGCAATTAATGGGCGCTGGGTAACGTCCATAAAAGAAGGCGTGTTGCGGCCATAAGATGGCATTGCAATCATCCGTTGCTCCTGTTGTGACAGGAAGGAGCGCTTGTTGGGTGGGGCAATCACAAAAACAAGGTAGGGGGCGGGAGCTGGCAATACGAAAAGCTCTGATGTTCCATCAGGGCTTTGCAAACCGGGGGATGAGTGCGTGGATGATCTGCCACTGCGTGGCTCTGGCTCACTTGTCGGCATAGGTGTTTGCCGGAAAGCAAAAAACCGACCCTGAGGTCGGTTTTTTTAGATTTGGCGGTGAAGGAGGGATTCGAACCCTCGATACGTTGCCGTATACACACTTTCCAGGCGTGCTCCTTCAGCCACTCGGACACCTCACCAAATTTTCGTTCGCTGCGCTGTTGCGCTGGAACGGGGCGTAATTTAGGGGAAAGGGCTGTGTGGGTCAACCACTTTTCCCCTTATTTTTCATAATCTTTTCCGAATGCCTAACCCTTGCGCAGAATGCCGGTTTTTTAAACCGGATCAGGGCTTGTCGAGGATGATCAGACTGTCCGGCAGCTCGTTTTGATCCCGGGTGGCTGGGAAGGCATCGGTCAGAATGGCGCTAACGCGCTCCACGCACTCCAGAAAACCCTGTTCGATCTCCCTGTTGCGCACGCGCGCCACGAAGTCGTCGATGATCTCCTGCCACTGGCCGTTGTCGATATGCTGGGCGATGCCATCATCCACCAGTATTTCTACATAGTGCTCGGCGGCCGAGACGAAGATCAGCACCCCGAGCCGGTCGCGGGTACGGTGCAGCCCCTGCTCGACAAATTGCAGGCGAGCCATCAGGGCAGCCCGGTGCTGGCGAACCTTCTTCGGGATGAGCCGCATCTTGATGGGGGTCCAGTGGAACAGCAGGCTCAGCAGCAGCCAGACCGACCACTGCACCAGCAGGATTTCGTACCAGCCGAGCCAAAAGCCGAGCTGGAACACCAGCAGCGGGGTGAGCATCGCCAGCAGCGCCGCCCAGAGGGTGGGAATGTAGCGATAGCCATCGCTGGCCGGGGCCAGCACGGTGACCAGTTCAGCATCAGTCTCTAGCTCCGCTTCACGCACCTTGGCCTGAAGCGTGTGGAAGAACTGTTTAGAAATCATGATTTGTCTCTTTACTCCTGTTACCAGCCACCGGAGGCTCCGCCGCCGCCAAAACTGCCGCCGCCACCGCTGAATCCGCCGCCGGAGCGACCACCAAAGGAGCCGGCACCCAATCCACCAGCCATGTAGGTCGACCGACGTCGTCCTCCCGGCCCACCGCCACCACCCCCGCGCAGGTTGTGGAGCACGATCATCGCAATCACCACCAGAATAAACAGCCAGGGGCCGCCACCGTTGTCACTCTTTGGCTGCTCGACCGGCTGATATTCTCCGGCGAGTGCCTTCATGATGCTCTGGCTGCCCGCCATGATCCCGGCCACCATATCGCCGCGCTTGAAGGCGGGCAGGATGCGGCCATGGATGATGTTGGCTGCGATGGCGTCGGGCAGGGCGCCTTCCAATCCATAACCTACCTCGATCCGCACCTTGCGCTCATCCTGGGCGATCAGCAACAGCACGCCATTGTTTTTGCCTTTCTGGCCGATCCCCCAGTGGCGACCGAGCTGGTAGCCGTACTCCTCGATAGTCTCCCCATCGAGGCTGTCGACGGAGACCACCACCAGCTGGATGCCGCTGCGCTTTTCAAAGGCGGCCAGCTGTTGGGTCAGTTGATGGGCCTGTTTGCGGGACATCAGACTGGCTTCATCCACCACCCGTCCGCTCAGCGTCGGGAAGTCGGGTGCCGCTTGCAGGGCACTGGCCCAGAGCAGCAGACAGGGAAGAAACCAGCGCAGCATCATCTTCATTGGAAGCTGACCTTGGGCGCCTCATCGGCACCGGGTTTGGCACTGAAACTGGGTTTGGCTTCCAGATCCGAGTAGAGCAGCTTGGACCAGATAACGCCGGGGAAAGTGCGGATCTCGGTATTGAACTGGCGTACCGCCTCGATATAGTCGCGGCGAGCCACCGAGATGCGGTTCTCGGTTCCTTCCAGTTGGGCCTGCAGGGCAAGGAACTGCTGATCCGCTTTCAGCTCGGGGTAGCGTTCTACCACCACCATCAGGCGGGAGAGGGCGCTTGAGAGCTGGTTCTGCGCCGCTTCAAACTCCTTGAGCTGGGCAGGATCGCTCACCTGTACGCTGCCGACCCGGGCACGAGCATCGGTGACCGCCTTTAGGGTCTCCTGCTCATGGCTGGCGTAGCCCTTGACGGTTGCCACCAGATTGGGAATGAGATCGGCACGGCGCTGATACTGGTTCTCCACCTGCCCCCAGCTCGCCTTGACCTGCTCATCCAGGGTCGGAATATTGTTCATGCCGCAGCCGGTCAGGCCGAGCAGCAGGGTCAGGGTCAACAGGCTCTGCGTGGTTCTGCGCCAGAGTGATGTGGCCATCTTGTTGTTCTCCTTTGATATTTCGAGTCGATAGTGCGCCATGGATGGTGTACGACCAAGAGTGCATAACCATACCAGCTTGGGGTCAGTTGCCACAACGCGCAGGTAGCTCAGGTCGCTTGTTGATGCCGGATACCTTGGGCAGCTGGGGCTTGTCTTTTAGCCAGGATGCCAGCTCTTCCCCACAGCCATTGCCGGGCGGAATGGGAGCCTGGGGTTCACAATCGGGGCTGCCCACCGGGCAGCGCAGCCGCACGTGGAAGTGGCTGAAGTGGCCCACCCAGGGGCGTAGCTTGGCGACCCAGGGTTCGTTACCAGCTTGTTGGCAGACCGCGGATTTGATCACCGGATTGACGAAGATGCGGGCCACCTCGGGTTTGCTGGCCGCAAGCCGCAGCAGGGTGAGCTGCTGTGGGCCAAAGCGGCCCGGTAACATTTTGTAGCTGGGTTCGTCGATCAGTGCCCACTCCTTGGGGGCATCCTGCTCCCACTTGCTGATGGGACGGTTGGCCATGCGAAACCAGATATCGGCATCAAGTCCGGTCTGATGGCTGCGATGGCCAGAGGTAAAGGGGCCGCCCCGGGCCATCGCCAGATCGGCGATATAGAGATCCGGCAGCCCGGCCATGCGGGTCTGGTTGGCCAGCGCTTGCAGATAGTGGATGAGGTCGGGGTGGCCGTAGTAGCGCAGCCGTTTGGTACGGATCACCTGATAACCCGGCCCTTCGAGGGGTAGGGATACGCCGTTTTTCAGGCAACCGGCGGCATAACCACCGATGGCTTCCGCTTGCAATACAGTCGCCAGCAACAGGGACGTCAGCATGTGCGTGCTCCTTGTCTTGCTTCGAGTCGGCTCAGCAATACGAACAGACTCAAACATATAAATAAATAGGCCGCGGCCACCAGCAGCCAGATCTCGTAGACCAGTCCGCTGGAGTTGGCCATCTCGGTGCCGACGAAGGTGAGCTCCTGCACCGAGATAAGGGAAACGATGGCGGTATCCTTCACCAGCGCGATGAGCTGCCCGGTGAGGGGGGGCAACATCAGCAGCATGGCCTGCGGCAGGATCACATGGCGCAGCCGCACCCAGGGAGAGAGCCCGAGGCTCTGCGCCGCCTCCCACTGGCCACGGGGGATGGCGGCAAGCCCGGCACGGACGATCTCGGCGACGAAGGCTGCGCTGATCATGCCAACGCAGAGGGGGCCAGAGATGAGGTTTTCCCAGCGGGCAGGTGGGCCAAACAGCGCCTCTTGCCACGGGGAGAGTGATACGGTGCCGAGCCAGCGGGAGAGGCCGCTCGCAGGCAGCAGCTGGTTGGCGATAAAGAAGTAGAAGATGAAGATAAAGACCAGCGGCGGCAGATTGCGGATCAGCTGGATAAACAGGGTCGCGGGCATCACCAGCCAGGGGCGGCGGCTGAAGGCGGCTACCCCCAGCGCAGTGCCGAGCAGCAGCGCCAGCACCATGCCGAGCAGGGCGATGCGCAAGGTGGTGAGCAGACCGCTGAAAAAGTAGGGCAACTCGCCGTGAGGGCCAGGGGTGAACAGCAGATCGAAGGCCTCATGCCAGCGCCATTGATAGGCTACCCCGATGTGCAAGCGGCTGGCCAGCCAGAGGCCAGCCAGCAGCAGGATCAGGACGATCGCCCCATCCAGCCAGTTGATGTTCCGACATGCCCCACGGACGATGCGCCGTATGGTCTCTTTTAGAGCAATCAGCATCAGGGGTTGGCGACCTGCGCTTCCCAGGCCAGCGACTTGAACCAGTAGTCATGGCGCGCCTTGAGCCAGCCATCGGCCTGACGAGCGGCGATCCACTCGTTGAACTGCTCAGCCAGGGCATCATCCCCCTTGCGCAGGGCAAAGCCTTCATCGCCTTGTGCCAACGGCTCGGCAAACGGCATAAAGAGGGCATCCGGGTGGCGCAGCGCCTCTTGCTCGGGTTTCGGGGAAGAGGAGAGGGCGCCGTGGGCGCGGCCGTTCAACACCTCCTGAAATACCTGTGACTCGTCATCAAACTGGCGCAGGGTGGCCTTGGGAAAGTGTTCTTTTGCCACCTGTACCGGTGAGGCGCCACGACGTACCGCCAGGATCACCCCGCGCTGGTTGAAGTCCGCCACGGTTTTCTTCTCTTTGGCCATGGTGCTGGAGGCGGCCAGCTGCACCCCCGAATGGGAGTAGGCCTGGGTGAAGCGCACGCTCTTCTCCCGCTCGGGGGTGATGGTGAGGCCGCCGATGATAACGTCATACTTTTTCGCCAGCAGGGAGGGGATGATGCCATCCCAGGCGGTGGGGACGAATTCTACCTGCCAGCCGTTATCTGTGGCGAGGCGACGGGCCACGTCAATCTCGAAACCGATTAGCGCCCCTTGCTTGTCGCGCATCGCCCAGGGGGCGAAGGTGGACATGCCGACCCGCAGGGTACCGCTCTGCTCGATCTGCGCCTGGGTGTCGGAGGGGGCGGTTTGCGCCAGTGCCGGAGTGAGCAAGCTTGTCAGCAGCAGGGCTGCGCCCGACAGGGCGGTCTTGAAGGATAAATTCATGGTTAGCGTCCTTGTTGATCCGGATTCAGGTGACGGGCCAGCACCCGCGAACAGGCTGACAGCGTCAGGGTTAACAGCAAATAGAGGGCGGCCACGGTAAACCACACCTCAAAGGTCAGAAACGTATCGGCAACCAGAGTACGCCCTTCGTTGGTCAGATCGAAGATGGCGATCACACTCACCAGCGCCGAATGTTTGATAAGGGAGACCAGCTCGTTGGTGAGCGGCGGCAAGGTGATGCGCACCAGCTGGGGCAGGATCACCTTGCGCAGGGTGATGGCCCGTGACAAGCCAAGCGACTGGGCTGCCTCCCACTGTCCTTTGGGAATGGCCTGTACGCCTGCACGCAGCACTTCGGCGGTGAAGGCCCCCTGATAGAGGGAGAGGCTCAACACGGCGCAGGCAAGGGGGGCCAATCCCAGCATGGGGCCCAGCAAGAAATAGAGAATATAGAGCTGCACCAGCTGGGGCGTGGTGCGCACCAGCGCCAGATAAGCGATGGCGAGCCATGGGCCGAGCCGGGAGGGGAGCAGCCGCAGGCTGACCACGCACACCCCGACCGCCAGAGTGCCCAACAGGCTGAGCAGCGCCACCTGCAAAGTGACCAGCAGGCCGTTTAGCAAGGGGCCGGCATAAAAGGTTCCCTCATCCCACTCGCCGAGAAAGGGCAACACCCGCGGCCACTGCCACTCATAGCCCATCTGGCGAGCGCCGCTATAGAGCGCCCAGCCCAGTAGCGCAGAGAGCATCACAGTGCCCGACAGCCAGCCAAGCAGGCGGGGGCGATTGAGCCTAGCCATGATAGCTAAGCACCTGTTCGAGGAAGGCCTGGGTGCGCGGGTGCCGGGGGGCGCTGAACAGCTGGGCGGGCGGGGCCGACTCGATGATCTTTCCCTCGTCCATAAAGAGCACCCGATCCGCCACTTGACGGGCAAAGCCCATCTCGTGAGTGACGCAGATCAGGGTCATCCCCTCGTCAGCCAGCTCGCGGATCACATCGAGCACTTCGCGGATCATCTCGGGGTCGAGGGCGGAGGTGGGCTCGTCAAACAGCATCAGCTCGGGTTGCATGCAGAGGGAGCGGGCGATGGCGACCCGCTGTTGCTGGCCGCCGGAGAGCTGGTTAGGGTACTTGTCGGCCTGTGCCTGAATGCGCACCCGCTCGAGCAGCCCGAGCGCCCGGGCTTTGGCCTCCTGAGGGCGCAACCCCAGGGTATGCACCGGTGCCACCATCAGGTTTTCCAGCACCGTCATATGGGGGAAGAGGTTGAACTGCTGAAACACCATGCCAACCCGACCTTGCAGGCGGCGCAGGTAGGAAGGGGTCACCGGCTCGCCAAACAGGAACAGCTGGCCGTCGTCGATCCCCTCCAGCCCGTTGATGGTGCGGATCAGGGTCGATTTTCCCGAGCCTGACGGGCCACAGATGACCCACTTCTCTCCCCGTTCAATGGTGAGATCGATGTGATGAAGAGCCTGAAAGTCGCCATAGAATTTGTCGACGCCACAAAAGCGCACACAGGGTTGCGAGCTGGTCAAGAAGCGGGTTCCACTGAGAATCATTTACGCCATGGTATTGATTTTATAGGGGGATGACAAAGAAAACCCCCTTGTCAGCATCCTGATGGCTATTCACAATGGCGCCATTTCGTGATGACAGGAGCTTTTCATGCGTATTACATCCTTGCTTGCCGGTTCGCAGGTGCAGCTGTTGATGCCGCCAGCGGTTCGCTATCGCTGCGTCATTTTTCTGCTGTTGCTGGTGAGTTGGGGCGTGGTGGCGGCCTCCTTGTGGGATGGTTGGGGCGCCATGGCGCTGCTCAACTGGGTGGGCGTGGTCTTTGGTGGCATCACCGGGATCATGGTGTCGCAGCCCCGCAGCTGGCAGCCCTGGCGCCTGGCGGAGCTGGGGTGGGACGAACAGCATATCTATCTGCTCAATGGCAACAAGGATGAGGCGCTGGCGCTGCCCCGCAACCAGCTGGTGGCGCTCGAACGGGAGCGGAGAGTGGGTCACGACGGCCAGTGGCTCGACTTCAGCCTCGATCTGCAGCTGAGTGAAGAGGAGCTGGCGGCGGCCATGGCCTTGCTGGATCTCAAAGCGGGGGAGCTGCATCTGGTGAGCCCGTCTGTCTATCGCTTCGGCTTTAAACGGGCCTGGCACGGTCGCCGGATGCTGGCGCAACGGTTGTCAGATCTGCAATCGGCCTGAGTCGACTATTTTCTCGACAATTCCCGGCAAAGCTCAGATACTGCCAGTGACTCGAATTGATCTTGTCTGCACTGTTAACCCAAGAGATCAATCACTTGACGACAGTGTGGAGAAGGCCACGGCATGAAGCCATGGCAGGTCCGGCATAGGGGTTGTGCCCTTACCGTTATGCTGGGAATTGCATAGAGAAGGCACCTTGAATCGAGAGTGGATGGCATGAAGATTTACGTAGGAAATCTGTCGTACCGGATGACGGCCGACGAACTGAAAACCCTGTTCAGCCAGTTTGGACAGGTCGACAAGGTTGATATCATCATCGACCGCGATACCGGCCAGTCAAAGGGGTTTGGTTTTATTGAAATGCCGGTCAATGGTGATGCCGAAAAGGCCATCGCTGGTCTGCATGGCACTGAAGTCGGTGGCCGTACCATCACCGTCAACCAGGCCAAACCGAAGACAGATGCTCCCCGTGGTCGCCCGCAACAGCGCCACCGCTAAGGTGCCTCGGCAATAAAAAAACGGCATGGGTTTCCCCCATGCCGTTTTTGTTTCTGGACGTTTTGCTGTTATCAGGGGACGTCGTAACCGAGCGCCGCCTTGCGGATGCGGAACCACTGCTGGCGGTTCAGCTCGACAGATTCGGCGGCTACGGCGGCAGCAATCCGCTCCCGTTTGCCGGAGCCAATCAATGGCAGCGGCTGGCTTGGCAGCATCATTACCCAGGCGTAGACCACCTGCTCGATAGTCTGGGCGCCCACTTCCTGACGGATCTGCTCCAGTTCGGCACGCAGCGGGGCATAGGCGTCATCGCTGAACAGTCGGCCGCCGCCGAGACATGACCAGGCCATCGGCTTGATGCCAAGCTGCTGGCACTGATCCAGGGTACCATCGAGGGTCGCTTCCTGATGAAGCGGCGAGATCTCCAGCTGGTTGGTGACCAGCGGGAAGGGGAGGCGCGATTGCAGTAGCTCGAACTGACGGGCGGTGAAGTTGGATACCCCGGCGTGCTTGATCTTGCCCGCCTGTTTCAGGGTGATAAAGGCGTCGGCCACTTCATCTGCGTTCATCAGGGGATCCGGGCGGTGGATCAGCAGCAGGTCCAGATGGTCGGTGCCGAGCTTGTGCAGCGAGGCCTCGGCGCTGGCGATGATATGGTCCTTGCCGGTGTTGTAGTGGTTGAGAGCATGCTCCGGCTTGGCGGTGAGGGCGATACCGCACTTGGTGACGATCTCCATCCGGCTGCGCAGGGAAGGCTCGAGGCGTAGGGCGTGACCAAAGGCCTCTTCGCACTGGTAGCCACCATAGATATCGGCGTGATCGATGGTGGTGACCCCCAGATCCAGATGATATTTCATCAGATCGAGCAGAGCGGCCGGAGAGAGCTGCCACTCCATCAGGCGCCAGTAACCCATGATGAGGCGAGAGAAGGTGGAGCCTTGCGGATGCAGGGCGACACGGGATACAGACATGGTTGACTCCTTGAAAAACACGATGCGAAAACGATGTGCAACATAGATGACTGCGGGCATCTTGGCCTCATGTGGCTGGCAAAGCAATAATGGGCAGTGGCATGATTCGAACTTTGGTTCTGATCGCAGAGTAGGAGAGAGAGTTGGATGGAAGGATTTGCCGAGCGCTTGCAGAGCCTGATCGGGGAGATGAGCGTGAGCGCGTTTGCCCGCAAGGTGGGGCTCAGTGAAGCGCTGATCCGCAAATATTTGAAGGGAGCCGAGCCTGGCCTGGCGCGGGCCAACCAGATCGCCATGGGGGCCAACTGCTCGCTGGAGTGGCTGGCAACCGGCTGTGGTTATCTCTACCGTCAGGCGGAAGTGGTAGACAGGGAGGCGCTGGCAGCGGCACAGCTACTGCTGGGCGAGCAGCAACCCGGGGTGGGGCTGCCCGATGAGGAGGCACTGGTCACCCTGCTCGCCTATTACCAGTTTTTGCGCACCCACAAGAAAGCGGACGGTTTTCTCGACTTGGCGCTGGCGCGGGAGTTTGGTCGCCATCTGGGGGAAGCGTGATGAGGGGCATATTACCCTTTGGTCGTGTCACGGCCGGTTGATTATTCTGATACGCTCTAAGCAAGATAACTCTCCATGGAATGGGCGATGAGCTACTTGATCCTCGGAAGTGGTGCGCTGGGCTCGGCGCTGGCAAGAGAGCTGATGGCAAGGGGGGAGTCCTTCCTTCTTGCCGGGCGCACCTATCCAAAAGGGATCGAGATGGGGGCTTTCTTCCCGCTGCAAGAGGTGGACGCCATCTCGTTCGACGCCCTGTTTACCCTCTACGACACCGATCCGCTTCCCACTGTGGTGATCAACACCATCGGCCTGTTGCACGATGTCAGCTTTATGCCAGAGCGGCGGGTCGAAGAGGTGCACCCCAAGTGGCTGTGCGACAGCCTGCTTGCCAATGCCTGGCCAACGCTGGCGCTGGCTGCCCGTTTCAGTCGGTTGATGGGCAATGACCATCCGCTGTGGCTCTGTGCCATCTCCGATCTGGCGGGCTCCATCACCGCCAATCTGGAGGGGGGACGTTACAGCTACCGGATGAGCAAGGCGGCCCTCGACATGGGGGTGAAAACTCTGGCCCTCGAGTGGGCGCAACGTTTCCCGCAAGCGGGGGTGGTGGCGGTGGCGCCCGGCTTGATGGACTCCCCGATGAATGCTCCCTTTCTGAGCGAGTTGCCTTTGGAACAATTACAGGAGCCTGCCGAGGTGGCGGTGAAGCTGCTCAATCTCATCGAGGGGTTATCGTTGACCCAATCGGGTCAGCTGCTGGATCTCAAAGGTCAGCCGCTGCCTTGGTAAATCCCGCCTGCGGGTTCTATGGACGTCTATTGGCTTCACATTCTGCTCATGCGTCCCTTGCCAAGCGAGGGGCGCATGGCTAACGTCACTCTCCTGTTTCAGGAGGGATCTCATGCGCTATATCGATTTACGAAGTGACACCGTCACCCAGCCTACTGACGCCATGCGTCAAGCCATGCTCCACGCCGCAGTCGGTGACGATGTCTATGGTGAAGATCCGGGCGTCAACGCGCTGGAGGCCTTTGGGGCAAGATTGCTGGGCAAACAGGCGGCGCTGTTTGTGCCGTCCGGCACCATGTCCAATCTGTTGGCGGTGATGAGCCACTGTCAGCGCGGTGAGGGGGCCATCCTCGGCAACGCCGCTCACATCTATCGCTATGAAGCGCAGGGGAGTGCCGTGCTGGGCTCCGTAGCCCTGCAACCCTTGCCGATGCAGCGCGATGGCACGCTGGCATTCGATGATATCAAGGCTGCGCTGGCCCCTGATGATGCCCACTTCGTCCAGACTCGCCTGATCTGCCTTGAGAACACCCACAACGGCAAGGTGCTGCCGCTCTCCTATCTGCAGGAGATGGGGGCATTCGTTGCCGATCGCGGCTTGAAGCTTCATCTCGATGGCGCCCGGCTCTTTAACGCCGCCGTGGCCAGCGAGACCCCGGTCGGGGTGATCGCTGCACCGTTTGACAGCATCTCGATTTGTCTCTCCAAGGGGTTGGGCGCACCGGTGGGCTCGCTGCTGGTGGGCAGCCACGATTTCATCGCCCGTGCGCGCCGCCTACGCAAGATGCTGGGGGGTGGCATGCGTCAGGCGGGGATTCTGGCGCAAGCCGGTCTGTTTGCCCTCGAGCAGCATGTGACCCGTCTGGCCGATGATCACCGCCGTGCCAAACGGCTGGCCGAAGGGTTGGCTGCACTCCCGGGCATCGAGCTCGACCTCTCGCTGGTGCAGAGCAACATGGTGTTCCTGCGGCTGCGTGAGGGGGAATCGGCCCCTCTGCTCGCTTTTATGAAGGAGCGGGGGATCCTCTTCTCCGGTTACGGCGAGCTGCGGCTGGTGACCCATCTGCAAATCAACGATGACGATATTGAAGAGGTGATCGACGCCTTCACCGAGTATCTCGGGGCGCGTTGAGACGGCTGGTGAGGTAGAGGTTATACCAAGACCTGTTCATACCGAAATAACAGAGGGCGCCGCGGCGCCCTCTGTTATTTGCTGCAAGCTCAAGCCTGCCGCTGGCCGCTCATCAGCATGGCCTCATCAGTGGCATCGTAGATCATCACCGCGATGTGGGTCACCTGACCGCCGAAATCGGCCAGTGGCACCAGGGTCAGGTTCTGGAACATGTGGGGGGCCGAGCCGGTAATGGGGCGGTAGTTGGAGAAACGCAGCAGATAGGGCTTCTGCTCCCAGGTGCTGAAGGCGCGGTTGTTGAGTTTGAAGACCATGTTGGCCTTGCGTTCGAACCAGGCTCTGTCCACATCGGGGAAGAGCTCGAACAGTACGCCATCGCGCACGTCACTGGCCAGTCGGCCGCTGTGGCTCTCCATAAAGCCGTTCCACACCTGTACCTTGTACTCCTTGTCGAGCACAACCAAGCCTACGTCCAGGTTCTGGACTATGTTCATCAGCCAATGAAATTCACGGATTTCCATAGTCACTCCTAGAGCATGTGCATGATTTTGTTGTTCATGGTGGCGATGGAATCTTCGGTAAACAGCAGCAGCAGATCACACTGCACCGCGTAATCCTGGATCCGGTAGTTGATCTCGATGGCGAGCGTGCGGCGCCAGCGACTCTTGTTGGTGTTGATCAGCTCGTTGATGGGTCTGTGCTGGCCGAGTACCACCGGGTGCCCCTGACTGAAGGGGGTGTCGAGCTGGTTGGCGTAGCCGCGCAGGAAGGCGCCGATCAGCACGTTGGCGGTATCCATCAGCAGCTCCAGTTCGGCGGTGCGATCCAGCGTCCCCTGATGGTTCATCAGCTTGGCCAAATCTTTGAAGCTGGAGTCATGGAACAGGATTAGCGCTTCACCGGCGATCCCCGCTCCGATAAACCCCTGACAGACGGCGGAGAGGGTATCCGAATCCGCAGCCGCTGAGAGGGCCATGTGCAGCTCGGAGACCTCCAGCACGTTGACGTTGGGGATAGGCAGTACCACGAAGGCGTTGAGCAGACGAGCCAGCAAGTCGGCTGCCTGACCCATGGAGACGTTGGCCAGCTCCTGATAGACATCGCGGATTTCGGGGGTGATCTTGACGCCTGCATCGGCTACTACACCGCTTGTCAGCTGCTCGGGGGCGCTTGGTTGACCGCTCGGGGCGGCACTCCAGAAACCATGCTTTTTGAGCAGGGCTAGCAGGGTCTCGGGGGCCGCGGGTTTCTTGATGAAATCGAGCGCACCCAGCCCCATGACCCGTTGATAGGCCTCTGGCTGGATATCCCCGGAGACCACGATCACCTTGTTGCGCAAACCCTCCCGTTGGAGGGTCTCCAGCACGCCGTAACCGTCCATTTCCGGCATGGTCAGATCGAGGAAGATGAGATCGCCATGACCCATCAGCACCTGTTCGATCCCTTCGAGACCATTGGCTGCGTAGTGCAAATCGACTTTCCAGTCGGCCGGGAGCGCCCGCGCCAGCTGTTTGCGGGCGAACCCGGAGTCATCACATATCAATACATTCATGGCGTTAGGCAGGCTCTGTTGGCAAGGGATGCTATAAGTGTGGCCCGCTAACGGTCAGATGCAATGGGTGAGGCTATCACCTTGTGAAAATTGGTTGTCCCACTGCCGATTGCGATAGCGTGCTGAGTATTTTTCAACAAATTCAACGAACATCTTAACACGCAACGGAGCGAACTGGTGCTGGCAACACAACATGTAGAAGGGGCGATTGCCGGTTTGCCAGTCGGTCAGTACCGGCACCAGCTGCTCGTCATGGAGGAAGCTGCTCAGATAGTGCAGCGGGGCATTGACGATCCCCAGATGACGCCGGGCTGCACGTACCGCGGCCTGGGTCTGGTTGACGGTCAGTTTGGCGCTGCGTTTGATGCAGACGCTCTGGCTATCCTTGTCGGTCAGCTGCCAGTGCTGGTGAGGCCAGCAGTAGATGAGATCGTGCTCTTCCAGCTGGTTGGGGTGGGAGGGAGTGCCCTTCTTGGTCAAATAGAGTGGTGAGGCAAACAGGCCGTACTCGATATGGCCGAGACAGATCGCATTGGGCAGCGACTGGGGCAGCTCACCATTGAAGAACACCAGATCCCGATCATTGTCGAACAGGTGCTGGTGATCATTGGTCTGGGTGATATCGAACTGTACCTCGGGATAGTGCAGCCCGAATTCGGCCAGCATATCGATGAGAATGGTGTTGGAGAGTGCGATCGGCGCAGCTATCCGGATAAGCCCGGTGATATCGGCCTCTTGACCCTGGATCTCGCTGGTGGCCTGCTCGATTTGCGCGAGTGGCGTGCAGAGACGTTCGTAGTATCTGAGGCCATCATCGGTAAGGCGGAGCTTGCGGGTAGAGCGATGTAGCAGGGAGCAACCCAGTTGCTCTTCCAGCTGGGAAATGCGTCGACTGATGGTGCCTGTTGGCATGCCCAGTGCGGCTGCAGCGTGGGAGAATCCTCCCTCTTGCACCACCTTGACGAACAGGTAGAACTCTTCGATGTGCTTCATAAACGCTGTTCTGGGTGTAACAAGGGGGCAACCATAAAAAGAGCGTTCCGGGTTGGCAAGGTTAATTCAGCGTTTAATTGATCTGGATTCGATTTCTGTTGATACCAGTTCTCCACCCGCCCGTCATCTCAGTTTCCCCGAGCTGGTGATTATTCCGGCACGATGCCAAATGGTACTGCGGCAGTGATGTTTGCCATATTCCCTGATTTGTTCCGCTATAACCGCAGGCGAAGGCCGATATTGCAACCTGATGGAAGGGCGCCGGGTTGCTCTGCGTAATCAGCCGGGGTGGTTTGTCATCCACAGCCAATGTGATGCAGATCATATATTCGGGTTTTGCTCATTGCCTGTTGAAAAATGAATTTGGGGTATATCAATTCCGCCTTAGTGAACTATTTTTGTCCGTTTTGGCGTTTTTTTGGCTGTTTATCCATCCGCTTGGTTAATTAATGGAAGCTTTGTGACAGAGAGTGATGACTATTTCCGCCATTGATTTAAATGTTAATAACAAATTTGTCGCAGCAAATATGCAATTGCTCTTTCAAGGTCTCGAGTGGATAGCTCTTAGTGCTTGTTTTTACTGGGGAAAAAAGTTAAAAATCGACTATATGATTTGCCTGGATTAACAGGGTCCTTGGCTGAGTCCTTTGTAGTATCGCCGTACAGGCTGCCCTGTTGTTGATATCTGAAATAGTTTTGTCCGCTCTTGGCTATGTGAAAAGGGATAATGGCCGAGAGGTATTTGCACCTTGCATTCTGCAGCTAGCGGTTTGCCAGATCTGTTTTCCGGTTAACCAGTGACCATCCAGCATGAATGACCTTGACCAGATGAATACGCTTGACGAACGGTTACTGAAGACGATGGATGTTCTGCATACCCCGATCTGGGTTTATGACATCGAGCATCACCATATTTTCTGGGCAAACAGCGCCGCGCTCTCCGTGTGGGAGGCGACGTCTCTCGACGAACTCTGCTCCCGCGACTTCTCTGCCGATATGGCAACTGCCATCGATCTGCTGCTGCAGCGCTATCTGGGTGATTTTCAGCAGGGGCGCAGTTACAACGAGTGGTGGACCCTCTCCCCAAAGGGGGTCAAGAAGCAGATCTATCTGCGCCTCTCTGGTATTCAACTGGCTGGCCGGCTGATGATGATGACCGAAGCGGTGCTCGACTCCGATACCCTCTATCAGGAGTCCTCGCTGGCAACCGGTGATACCCTTGCCTGCCTGTTCGATAGCCACGGTGTGTTCGAGAGTGGCAACTATCACTTCGAGATGTGTTTCGGTCATCAGATCGCCAAGCTCTCCCAGGTTTTCTCCGGCAATGATGACAGCTTCTACCAGAAGCTCTCCCGTCTCGATGAAGTGGTGACCGAGGGGGAGTGCCGTACCCTCAAGGGGATGCGCTGGTTCCAGTATCAGTTCCGCTATATCCAGCAGGGGGCCCGCATTCTGCTCACCATGCGGGATATTACCGATCGCAAGCTTGAGGAGCTGGAGCATCGCCACCTCGCCTGGCACGACTCCCTGACCGGCCTGCTCAATCGGTATGGCTTGATGAAATCCCTCGAGGCCTATTGCGGGCTGGGGGAGCGTTTCGCGCTGGTGTTCATGGATCTGGACAACTTCAAGCTGGTCAACGACAACTACGGCCACAAGGCGGGAGATCGCCTGCTGGAGCGGGTCGCCGGTCGCCTCAAACAGATTTGCCCGCGGGATGTGGAGCTGGCTCGCCTCGGTGGCGATGAATTCACAGCACTGGTGCCGCTGGGCAATCAGGGGGATCGGGCGCAAGAGGTGGCCGATCAGATGCTCTCCCAGATGACCAAGCCGCTGCAACTGAGCGGGCTGCCGGAGGTGACCATCGGCGGCAGTATCGGTATCGCCATTTATCCCGATGATGCGGATGACGGGGACAACCTCATCACCCGTGCCGATATGGCCATGTATCAGGCCAAGCAGATGGGGCGGCTGCGCTGGCAGCGTTTCACCCCCAGCATGCAGCAGACCCTGCAGCGCAAACTCAATCTCAAGCAGTTTCTGGCCAAGGCCATCGGCCGTCAGGAGCTGAGCCTCTGTTACCAGCCGCAGGTCGATGCCGCCAAACGACGTCTGATCGGTTACGAGGCACTGCTGCGCTGGTACAACCCGGTGCTCGGCCATGTGTCGCCGGTGGAATTTATCCCGCTGGCCGAAGAGATGGGGCTGATCCGCGAGATCGGCAGCTGGGTGCTCTCCACCGCGCTGGCACAGGTAGCCAGCTGGCAGAAGCGCTTCCATCAGCGGGTGCCGGTCTCCGTCAACCTCTCCGGTTTCCAGCTCTCGTCGGCGCTGCCCGGGCAAGTTCGCCAGCAGCTGGAGCTGCACGGGGTGGATGCCTCCCTGTTGACGCTGGAGCTGACCGAAACCGTGCTGATGCTCGATATGAAGGGGTGCCTCGGCATTCTCGATGATTTGAGCGAGCAGGGGATCAAGATTGCCATCGATGATTTCGGTACCGGCTACTCCTCGCTGGCCTATCTCAACCGGTTGCCGATCAACAACATCAAGCTGGATCGCTCCTTCGTGGTCGGCCTCAACTTGCCGGTGATCCGTGCGACTGCGGCCATGGCCACCAATCTGGGATTGGGGATCATGGCGGAAGGGGTAGAGGAGCCTCACGAGCTGGCCGCCCTGCAGACCCAGGGGTGCCATGTGTTCCAGGGATATCTGTTCAGCAAGCCGCTGACAGTGGCACAAGTCGAGGCTAGCGGTTTTGTGGTGGAGTGCCAGGTTGGGCGTTATCCACTGCTAGATGCCGTGATGGCAGAGTAACAAGTGTGCGTTAGGCCACAACTTGGGATTTTATTCCGCAATATTTAATCAAAATTAATCATTCTTTTGCGATCGGTCATGAGACGGATTGGCTGGAATTGCTAGCATGCGACCTCGTTTCTAGGGAAAGGAGTATCGCAATAATGAGTCATGCTGCTGTCAATGACCGTCCGGCCAGCCCTCCCAAAGGTTGGCTGAACCGTTTCCTCAATGGCGTCGAGAAAGCCGGGAACAAATTACCCGACCCCGCCATGCTGTTCCTCTACGCCTTGCTGATCGTCTGGGTCGGCTCCTGGGTGTTGTCACAATTCCAGTTTGATCTGGTCAATCCCCGTACCGGGGAGGCGGTAGTGGTCAACAACCTGCTGACCGGTGCCGGTCTGGCCGAGTTTCTCTCCACCATGGTCACGACCTTTACCGGCTTTGCCCCGCTCGGGATCGTGTTGGTGGCCATGCTCGGGGTCGGGGTGGCCGAGCAGTCCGGTTTTATCAATACCGGTCTGAAAAAGTTGCTGAAAGTGACGCCTGCCCGTTTTCTCACTCCCATGCTGATCCTGGTAGCGATCGTCAGCCACACCGCCGCAGATGCGGGTTATGTGCTGGTGATCCCCATCGGTGGCATCATCTTCCACGCTGCCGGACGCCATCCGCTGGCGGGGATCGCCGCTGCCTTTGCCGGCGTTTCCGGCGGTTTTGCCGCCAACTTCCTGCCCTCCGGCGGGGATGCGCTGCTGCAGGGTTTTACCCAGTCCGCCGCTCAGTTGCTCGATCCTGACTACATGGTCAACACCCTGTGCAACATCATCTTTACCGGTGCCTCTTCGCTGCTGATCATCTGCGTCGGCTGGTTCATCACCGAAAAGGTGGTGGAGCCGCGCCTCAAGCACGTGGCGCTCAACGAGGATCTGGAGAGTGCCGACGAGATGGGGCGCTACAGCGCGCAAGAGAGCCGGGCCTTCAACTGGGCCGGGTTTGCCATGCTGGCGGCCATCGTGCTGCTGGCGTTGGCGCTCTCTCCGAGCGATTCACCGCTGCGTGCTGCCGATGGCTCCCTGACCGCCTTCGCCGCGCCGGTGATGAAGTCCATTGTGCCGCTCATCTTCCTGCTCTTTATCCTGCCCGGGATTGTCTACGGCTTTGTCGCAGGCAGCTTCAAGAGTGGCAAGGATGTGATCGATGCCATGTCGGCCACCATGAACAAGATGGGCTCCTACATGGTGATGGCCTTCTTCTGCGCGCTCTTTATCAAAGCGTTTGGTGACTCCAATCTGGGCACCCTGCTGGCCCTCTCCGGTGCCGAAGTGCTCCATGCGCTGGCGCTGCCCGGTGAGGTGACCATCGTCGGGATGATCCTGCTCACCGCCACCGTCAATCTGGTAGTCGGCTCGGCCTCCGCCAAGTGGGCGCTGATCAGCCCGATCCTGGTACCCATGCTGATGGCGGTGGGGATCTCCCCCGAGCTGACCCAGGCGGCCTATCGGGTCGGGGATTCCGCCTCCAACATCATCACCCCGCTGATGGTCTTCTTCCCGCTGGTGGTGGTCTATTGCCAGCAGTATGTGAAGAGCACCGGGATCGGTACTCTGGTCTCCATGATGCTGCCGTACTCGCTGGCCTTCCTGGTGAGCTGGACGATTTTCCTGCTGCTCTACTGGGCGCTCGGCTTCCCGCTCGGGTTGCAAGCCCCTTACGTCTATCCGGCCCCTTAAGCTGGGTGTGCGAGGGAGCCTTGGGCTCCCTCGTTTTTTTCGCTATGGTGTTACCTCATTTTGGAGGTGCCATGAATCAGACCATCGATCTTATCCTTTCCCATCGCTCCATTCGTCAGTTCACTGCCGAGCCGATCGCCCCGCAGCAGCTGGATGTCATTCTCGCCGCCGCCCAGTCCGCCTCGACCTCGAGCTTTTTGCAGGTGACCAGTATTGTGCGAGTCTGCGAGCCCGAGGCGCGTCAGCAGTTGGCCATGCTGGCGGGCAATCAATCCTATGTGGTGCAGGCGGCCGAGTTTCTGGTGTTCTGCGCCGATTACCACCGCCACACCCAGATCGTGCCCGAGGCCCAGACCGGCTATGCGGAGCAGTTGCTGATCGGAGCCATCGACGGCGCCCTGATGGCGCAAAACACCTTGCTGGCGGCCCAGTCGCTGGGGCTGGGCGGGGTCTATATCGGCGGCATTCGCAACCATCCGGCCGAGGTGAGCGAACTGCTCGGCTTGCCCCATCAGGTGATCCCGCTGTTTGGTCTCTGCCTTGGTCATCCTGCCCAGCAGCCGGAGCAGAAACCCCGTCTGCCCAGGGGATTGGTGGTGCATCAGGAGCGCTACCAGCACGAGCTGGATCGCGACCTGCTGGCCCGGTACGATCAGCAGATCGCGGACTACTATCAGGCCCGTAGCAGCAACAACAAGCAGCAGACCTGGAGCGGCCAGATCCGCGCCATTCTGGGCAAGGAGTCCCGCCCTTTCATGCTGGGATTCCTGCAATCGCGGGGCTTTAACCTCAAGTAATGGCGCTGATGGGCGATACTATGGGGAGGTGACCGTCATGGTCATCATCCCCTGATCCTGCAATCTCTCCCTGAGACCGGGGGCACAGCTTGGTGACAAATCGTGGGCAAGGGGGGATCTGCAGGCTACCTTAAGTGGGTAAGCTGTTGTAGGATCACGCAATTGGATAGGAACAGGGGTTTGGACATCCTATGATTTTAACTTTGGTATTGCTGTCTATTGGCGCACTCCTGTTTTTGGTTATCGCCTATAACGTGGTGCAGCAATATAAGCAGAAGGCAGAGGCGGACAAGCGTCACGCCGTTGCCAGACACAAGACGGTGGCTGACGAGACCGAAGAGGTGTTGCTGAACGTCAATCTGGTGCCTTTCTCCAAGAACATGGTGTTGCTGTTGCAGCACCGGATCCTCGATGCCTATCGCGCCATCGCCCAGGTGATGCCGAACAATCAGATCAAGCAGCGCATCGTCGATGTGCAGACCCAGATCAAGAATGTGCAGGAGAACTACAGTGTTCAGGATGAGGGTCAGTTCAAGACCCCGGAGTCCGATCGTCAGGCGATCCAGATGCTGCAGTTGGTCAAGAAGATGCGGGCCGTGCTGCGGGTCGAGCACAACAAGGGCAAGATTGACCCTCAGGGGTTTGCCCAAGAAGAGCGCCGCCTTGAGCTGATGCAGCTCAAGATCAACATCTCCAATCTGGTCAAGCGGGCGATGGATGCCCGCATTCAGGGCCAATATGGTACTTGCCGCCAGCTCTATACCAAGGGACTATCGGCCATGGCGAGCGTGGGCGACAAGGATCCCTACCTGCTGGCCCGTGAAGAGGATATGCGTCAGGGGCTCAAGGAACTGGAAGAGCTGCAGCAGCAGAACAGCGCGCAGGATCTGCAAAACATCAAGGACAAGGAAGCTGACGAGCTCGATGTCCTGTTTCAACCCAAGAAGAAATGGTAAGCATGTCCCACCCACTCGATTCCACACTGGGGCCAATGGCCCCATTTGTTTCTCAGCTGCTGGCCGAACTGGCCGCCACTGGCGTCATAATTTCACAGCCAACGGTCGATCACCTCTGTTATCGGGCGGCTACCCTGCAGGAGTACCGCGCGCTATGTGCTGTGCTGGCTGAGGCGGGCTCCTTGCTGGTGGAGGGTATGATTGGCGGACGTCCCATCGCCACTTATCAGTTGCATCAGCCTCTGCTGGCTGGTGAGGTACAGGTACCCTGTATCGAGCTGGCTGCACCGAAACCGGGTCGCGTCCATCAGGCGGGGCTGGAACATATCGAGCTGGTGGTCACTTCACTGCAAGATCTGGTAGCGCGCTATCCCGAGCAGCCATTCAAAACCGGCAACATGCAGGATATCCGCAACCCCGATATTGGCCTGATGTTGCCTTCCGGCCAGATCAAGTTTCATCTGCGCCCGCTGGCTGAGGTGATCGCCGAAGAGGTGGCGACCGGTGCTGTGGTCGCGGTGCCTGCGGATTATTTCGATCAGGAGTGATCCTGCGCTCAATGCGGTGCGAGCCTGACAGGCTCTTGAATAACGCAGCAAAAGGGGTCACCGGTGTGACCCCTTTTGTTATCTGGCGGTGCTGGGTTGCGAGAGCGCCATCTGCTCGTGGGTGACCCTGTTTGCGCTGAGCCCGTTACCCGTGTCGGTGGGGTTGCTGGGCGGGCAGTGGCGATTGGCTTCGCTGCTTGAGACGGCCGAGCCAGAGGCTCAAGCCCGCCGTCAGGATGAGGACCAGTTCAATCCCCATGACCAGACCGCCTAGCTCACCCTGCTCCCAGAAGGGGTGCAGGTAAAGTCCCCCCAGACTGGCTCCCAGATAGTAGGCCACCAGATAGAGGGAGGAGGCGAGGGCGCGGTTGTGTTCGACATGATGACCGACCCAGGCACTGGCGCAGGCGTGTGCCAGGAAAAAGCCGAAGCTGGAGATCAGCAAGCCACTCAGGATCCCGGGCAGGCTAGCTTGCAGCAGCCACAGACTGCCGATAGCCATCAGGGCGATCCCCACCAGCAGCATGCGTTGTGCCCCCCAGCGGTTGGCAAAGCGACCGCTCAGAGAGGAGGCCACCGTCCCCGAGAGATAGGTGAGAAACAGCATGCCGAGCCACTGCGTGGGCAAGGAGAAAGGAGGCTTGGCCAGCAGGAAAGTGAGGTAGCTGAACTGGTTCAAAAACACCATAAAGTTGAGTCCCCCGATAAGGTAAGCCCCTACCAGCAAGGGATTGGTCAGGTGTTGCTGCAAGGCGCGAGCAAATTGGCCGCGAACGGGGGCGCTCGCCACAAAGCGGGTCTGATGGGGCAGCAGCCAGAAGACCAGCGGCAGCAGTGACAGGCTGATCACACCAATCCCCAGAAAGGTATGCTGCCAGTCGCCAAACCAGCCCGCCAACAGACCGCCGATCACCCGACCGGCAATGCCACCGAGGGAGTTGGCGGCAATATAGACCCCCACCGCCGAGAGGAGCGCCCGTTTGCTGAACTCTTCCCCCATATAGGCAATCGCGGTCGCGGGCAGTCCTGCCAGCAGCGCGCCCTGCAGGATGCGTAGCAGCAGCAGGGTGCCAAACTGCTCAACCAGCGGGATTAACAGTGAGAGCAGGATCGCCAGGGTGAGGGTACCCAGCATGACTTGCCGACGGCCATGGCGATCCGCCAGTCTGGCGCAGATCAGCAGGGAGGCGGCGAGGCCAGCAGTGCATCCTGCCAGGGTCCAGCTGGCCGAGAGGGAGTTGACCGAGAAGACCTCGGCGATCAGGGGTAACAGGGGATGGGTCTGGTAGAGGTTCAGAAACACCAGAAAAGAGCCCAGGCTGAGGGCCAGGGTTGCACGTATCCACTCGCGACTTCCAATTTCAATCATTGCGTATTGTCCTGACTACTTTTGGTCAGGGTAGAGTCCTTGCGGTTATAAATATAATATATTTAAGTTATCCATCTCATAAGATGAATTGATACATGGATCTGAAACAGCTCACATATCTGCTGGCGGTCAGGGATGCCGGCTCATTTACCAAGGCAGCCAACAGTCTGCATGTGGCACAACCGGCCATCAGCATGGCCATCGCCAAGCTGGAGCAGCAGCTCGAATTGCGACTGTTTGATCGACAGGACCGTGCGGTACGGCTCACCCCGGAGGGAGAGGTGCTCTGTCGCCATGCCGAGCGCTTGTTGTTGCAGATGCATCAGGCCGAGGCCGAGATGGCCGAGCTCAAGGGGCTGGAGCGGGGGGAAGTGCGGATCGGGATCCCCTATATGATGGGCTCCTACTATTTCCCCCCTCGTCTGATGGCCTTCAAGCATCGCTATCCCGGCCTCAAGATCCGGGTCGAAGAGGCTGGCACCCGTGAGCTGCTCAGCCGGATGGTGGATGGCTCCCTCGATCTGGCCATTCTCATCACCAGTGATCTCCCCCACGCCATCGAGGGGGCACATCTGCTGAGCGAAGAGATGTTGATGGTGGTGGGGGACGATCACCCCTTGCGTGGCGCACCGGCCGTCACCCTCTCGCAGTTTTTCGCTCAGGAGCTGGCGCTGTTTCGCCGTGGTTTCTATCACCGGGAGCATATGGAGGCACTGGCCCAGAGCCTTGGCGTTGAACCCGATATTGCCTTCGAGAGTAATCTTATCCCTCTGCTCAAGGCGGTGGTGCGGCAAGGCTTTGCGGTGACCACCTTCTTGCGGATGGTGCTGGAAGAGGAGCCGGATCTGAGTGGCGTGCCCTTCGACCCGCCTATCTATCTCGATCTCTGCGTGGCGTGGCGGCGGGGTGATCCGCTCTCCATGGCCAACCGTGCCTTGCGCGATTTCCTACTCAAGGAGAGCCCGGCCTGATGGCGGCGGGCCATTGCTGAAAGTTTGTTACTATTAACGGTGGGTTCGCTTGAGGGCTACACCATGAAATTGCAGCAATTGCGCTATATCGTCGAGGTGGCGAACCACAGGCTGAATCTGTCGGCCACCGCCGAGAGCCTCTTTACCTCCCAGCCCGGGATCAGCAAACAGGTGCGGATGCTGGAGGATGAGCTGGGGATCCAGATCTTCGAGCGCAGCGGCAAACACCTGACCCAGATCACCCCCATCGGTCGGGATGTGATCAAAGTGGCCGCCGAGGTGTTGGACAAGGTCGCCACCATCAAGGTAATGGCCAGGCAGCATGTGCATCCGGAGCAGGGAACCCTCACCATTGCGGCTACTCATCTGCAAGCCCGTTATATTCTGCCCGCCATCCTCAAGGGTTTTATGGCCCGCTTTCCCAAAGTTGCCGTAACTGTGATGCAGGGGAGTGCGACGCAGTGCCGCGCAGCCGTGCATGATGGCGCTGCCGATCTGCTGCTGGCGGATGAACTGGAGGATGGGGGCGATCTGCTTGTGCTCCCCTCTTTTCGGTGGCAACGGGGCTTGGTGCTACCCAAGGATCATCCGTTGGCCAAAGCAACATCGCTGACTCCGGCCGAGCTGGTGGAGTTTGCATTGGTGACCGATGGAAGGGCTCTCTTCACAGCTCAAGGCACTGATTGCGCTCATGCCGAGAGCCGGATCGCCTGCTGTGCGAGCGACAGCGATGTGCTCAAGACCTATGTCAGACAAGGGATGGGCATCGGAGTGATGGCAACTTTTGCTTGGGAGCCCCAGCGCGATGGCGATCTGGTACTCAAAACGGCGCCCTGGCTACCAGGCGGTGTGGCCGCTATCGGGTTGCGCAGAGGGGCATTTTTATGCGGCTATCTGTATGACCTGATTGAACGTCTCGCGCCGCAATTGACCCGCGAGCGGGTCGATCAATACTGCGCGGCCCGCACTGGCGAAGAGCTTGAAGCTCTGCTGGCCAATCTGACCGTGCCACTTAGATAGCTTGGGTTGTAGTGGTCATCCCAAGAAAAACGCCTCCCAATGGGAGGCGTTTGACTATCTGACATTCGTCAACGCAGGCTCATTTTTTGAGCATATGATCCAGCTTGTTGGCCTTGGTCGACAGATAGAACTCGTTGTGGGGATTGCGTCCTTCCTGCAACGGAACCCGTTCGGCCACCGGAATACCGAAGGATTCCATTGCTTTCATCTTGCGCGGGTTGTTGGTCATCAGTTTGAGAGACTTGACCTCAAGCTGCTTGAGCATATCGGCGCAGATGGTGTAGTCGCGCATATCGGCCGCGAAACCAAGGGCCACGTTGGCTTCCACGGTATCGGCCCCCTGATCCTGCAGGTGATAGGCGCGGATCTTGTTGAGCAAGCCGATGCCACGGCCCTCTTGACGCACATACAGCAACACGCCACGACCGGCTTTGGCGATATTTTCCATGGCCGCCTGCAACTGGAAACCGCAGTCACAACGCAGGCTGAACAGGGCGTCGCCGGTCAGGCACTCTGAGTGGATCCGGCCCAGCACGGGCTCTTCACCGGTAATGTCGCCCATCACCAGTGCGGCGTGATCTTTGCCTGTGCCGGTTTCCTGAAAACCTACCAGCGTGAAGGTGCCCCAGGGGGTTGGCAATTTGGATTTGGCCACGAGGGTAACGCTGCTCATAGGTTGCTCCTTACTACTAACGGCTCAAAAAAGGTGGCCAGTTTAGCGCGCCTTATCAGGAACGACCATAAGAACAAGTCCCTGCATTGCTTAATGAAATCTCCAAATGAGATACAAGCACAGCTGTCCGGCGGGGTTTTGGCCCTTTGTGCGGATTGATGACTGCCAGGCTCACCACATTCGGGTATAATCGGCGCCCATTAACCCACCCCTTCGGGATGGGAGCAACACAGTGCAGGAGAGAAGTTATGCCTCAGATGGCCCCCGTAATGACAATTGATGGCCCCAGTGGTGCAGGTAAAGGCACCTTGTGTCAGCTGCTTGCTGAGAAGCTGGGTTGGCACTTGCTGGACTCGGGCGCCATCTATCGGGTGTTGTCCTTGGCCGCCCTGCATCACGATGTAGAGCTGGACAGTGAAGCCTCACTGGTGCCGCTGGCCGCCAATCTGGATGTGCAATTTCAGGTTGAGGGCGATCTGGTCAAGGTGATCCTGGAAGGGGAAGATGTCTCCCGCACCATCCGCACCGAAGAAGTGGGTAATGCTGCCAGTAAAATCGCCGCCTTCCCCCGGGTGCGCGAAGCCTTGCTGCGCCGTCAGCGTGCATTTCGTCAGGCCCCGGGTCTGATTGCCGATGGTCGTGACATGGGCACAGTGGTTTTCCCCGAGGCCGAGGTGAAGATTTTCCTCGACGCCAGTGCCGAAGAACGGGCCCAGCGTCGCTATAAGCAGTTGCAAGATAAGGGCTTTGATGTTAACTTTGAGCGTCTTTTAACCGAGATTCGGGAACGTGACGATCGCGACAGAAATCGCGCTACTGCACCCCTGAAACCGGCAGAAGATGCTCTGGTGGTAGACTCTACCGCCATGACCATAGATGAAGTGCTGGCAACAGTACTCGCCTATGCAGAGCAACAACTTGGTGATGCCAGCGCAAGCTGACATCCGGTCGTCTGCACCAAGGATGGCGCAGATTATTTAAAACAGCCCCGCTTGTGCCGGATTGCAAGTGGATGTTTCATTTGTGACATAAACAATGATCGAATCTTTTGCTCAACTCTTTGAAGAGTCCCTGAACGCCGTTGAAACCCGTCAAGGTTCCATCGTCAAGGGTACTGTCGTTGCTATCGAGAACGGTTTCGTACTGGTTGACGCCGGTCTGAAATCCGAGTCCGCTATCCCGGCTGAAGAATTCAAGAACGCCATGGGCGAGCTGGAAATCACCGTCGGCGACACCGTTGATGTGGCTCTGGACTCTATCGAAGATGGTTTCGGCGAAACCAAGCTGTCCCGCGAAAAAGCCAAGCGCCACGAAGCCTGGCTGCAGCTTGAGAAGGCTTACGAAGAGCAAGCTACCGTTATCGGTATCATCAACGGCAAGGTCAAGGGTGGTTTCACCGTTGAACTGAACGGCATCCGTGCCTTCCTGCCGGGTTCTCTGGTTGACGTGCGTCCGATCCGTGACACCGCTCACCTGGAAAACAAAGAACTCGAGTTCAAAGTCATCAAGCTGGACCAGAAGCGCAACAACGTTGTTGTTTCCCGTCGTGCCGTGATCGAGACCGAGAACACCTCCGAGCGCGAAAGCCTGCTGGCTAACCTGCAAGAAGGTCAAGAAGTTAAGGGTATCGTCAAGAACCTGACCGACTACGGTGCATTCGTAGATCTGGGCGGTGTTGACGGCCTGCTGCACATCACCGACATGGCGTGGAAGCGCGTTAAGCATCCTTCCGAAATCGTCAACGTTGGCGACGAGATCGCTGTCAAGGTTCTGAAGTTCGACCGCGAGCGTACCCGTGTATCCCTGGGTCTGAAGCAGCTGGGCGAAGATCCCTGGGTTGCTATCGCCAAGCGTTACCCGGAGACCACCCGTCTGTCTGGCCGCGTGACCAACCTGACCGACTACGGCTGCTTCGTTGAAATCGAAGAAGGCGTTGAAGGCTTGGTACACGTATCCGAGATGGATTGGACCAACAAGAACATCCACCCGTCCAAAGTTGTTAACGTTGGCGACGTGGTTGACGTGATGGTTCTGGACATCGACGAAGAGCGTCGTCGTATCTCCCTGGGTCTGAAGCAGTGCAAATCCAACCCGTGGCAGCTGTTTGCCGAAACTCACGCCAAAGGCGACCGTGTTTCCGGCAAGATCAAGTCCATCACTGACTTCGGTATCTTCATCGGTCTGGATGGCGGCATCGACGGCCTGGTTCACCTGTCTGACATCTCCTGGAACAACCAGGGCGAAGAAGCCGTGCGTGAATTCAAGAAAGGCGACGAGATCGAAGCCGTTGTTCTGCAAGTGGATCCGGAGCGTGAGCGCATCTCCCTGGGTGTCAAGCAGATCGAAGAAGACCCGTTCAACAAGTACCTGGCTGACAACAAGAAAGGTGCTATCGTGAAGGGTAAGGTTACCGAGGTTGATGCCAAAGGTGCCGTTATCGAACTGGCTGATGGCGTAGAAGGCTACCTGCGTGCCTCCGACGCTGCTCGTGACCGTGTAGAAGACGCCACTCTGGTGCTGTCTGTTGGTGACGAAGTTGAAGCTAAATTCATGGGCGTTGATCGTAAGAACCGCACCGTAAGCCTGTCTGTCCGTGCTAAGGACGAGGCTGATGAGCGTGTTGCTATCGATAACCTGAACCAGCAAGAAGAAGTTGTGTTCAGCAATGCTATGATGGAAGCGTTCAAAGCCGCCAAGGGTGAGTAATCCTTGATGCAAGAAAAGGGCGGCATTGCGCCGCCCTTTTTTATCCTGGCAAAATGAATATTGCATGTGATCGGGGAAGGAGATTTAACGTTATGACCAAATCAGATCTCATCGAACAACTGGCAGCCAGCCGCATGCATATGCCGGCCAAGGATGTCGAAGCCGCCATCAAGGAGATCCTTGAGCAGATGGCGTCGACCTTGCAAAACGGCGACCGGATTGAAATCCGCGGATTTGGCAGTTTTTCACTGCACTATCGTGCGCCCCGTGTGGGCCGCAACCCCAAGACTGGGGACAAGGTTGAACTGACCGGGAAATATGTCCCGCACTTCAAACCAGGTAAAGAGTTGCGCGAGCGCGTCAACATCATTGAATAATGCAGAAATGGGCATACCTCGGGTATGCCTTTTTTCTTTTTGGCACCGATTCCTGTGCCAATCGTCTTGTTTCTTAAACTCTTTTCCCATTCACTCTAGAGTCTGCCTGCGATTTTAAGGATAATCAGCCTCTCATTAGATACTGACAGGGAGCTCTTATGAAGCGTATTTTGGCCCTCATTCCGCTGGTGCTGGTGTTTGTTCTGACCCTGGCGCTGGGCTCACAAAATGGCCAGCTGGTTCAGTTCAATTACCTGATCGCTCAGGGTGAGTTTTCGCTTGCCATGCTGTTGGGCTTCTTCTTCGCTGGCGGTTTTTTGCTGGGCTGGCTGGTATTCGGCCTGCTGTTCCTGCGCCTGAAAATGCAAAACCGCACCCTCAACCGCACCATGCGTCGTCAATCCCGCGAGTTGGAGCTGGCCCGGTCACCGGGTAAGGAATAATGTTCCTCAATGCTTGAACTGCTTTTCCTGCTGTTGCCCATCGCCGCCGGTTATGGTTGGTACATGGGTCGCAGGAGTGTTCGCCAGGACACCCAAAAACAGAGTAACCAGTTTTCCCGCCAGTATGTGGCGGGCCTCAACTATTTGCTGTCCGATGAATCCGACAAGGCGGTGGATCTCTTTATCCAGCTGCTTGAGGTGGACAGTGAAACCATCGAAACACACCTCTCCCTCGGCAACCTGTTTCGCCAGCGTGGGGAGGTCGATCGTGCCATCAAGATCCACCAGAACCTGGTAACCCGCCAACTGACTCGGGAGCAGCGACAGCTTGCCCTGCAGGAGCTTGCGCGCGACTTTTTGGCTGCAGGTCTGCTGGACCGAGCGGAAGCGCTCTGGAATGAGCTGTGTGACGACAGCGACTATGAAGAGACGGCGCTGGCACAGCTGTTGATCATCCATCAGCAGTTGCGGGACTGGGATAAGGCCATCGATGTGGCGGTTCGTCTGCAAAAATTCCAGGGCAAGAAGCTGGCCGACCCCATCTCCCATTTCTATTGCGAACAGGCCGAAATCGCGCTGCGTGAGGGCAATAAAGGGGAGGGGCTGGCCAAGCTCAAACGGGCGCTCAGTATCAATCCGGCATGTGCCCGGGCCAGTTTGCGCCTCGCTGAGCTTGCCATGGCGGAAGGGGGGTATGAGCAGGCCAGCAAGGAGCTGCTGCGGGTGTTCGAGCAGGATATCGACTTTGCCTCCGAGGCGATGCCCAAATTGCTCGAGTGCTATCAGCAGTTGGGGCGCACGCCTGCGTTGATCCCGCTGCTTGAGAAGGCAGTGGAAGATCACGCCGGTGTCAGCGTGACCCTGGCCCTTGCCAAGCTGGTTGAAGAGCGTGATGGCCTGAGCCAGGCCCGTTCACTGGTGCTGCGTCAGCTGCGTCGTCATCCCTCGATGAAAGGTTTTTACCAGTTGGTGGGTTTTCAACTGGCCAGTGCGGAGGAGGGGCCTGCCAAGGAGAGCCTCGAACTGCTGCAACAGCTGGTCGGCGAGCAGATAAAAATCAAGTCAACCCACAAGTGTCGGCAGTGCGGCTTTGCCACTCACTCGTTGTTCTGGCAGTGCCCGTCTTGTCGCCAGTGGGGTTCCATCAAGCCGATCCGCGGTCTGGACGGTGAATAACAAGCAATAGGATGTGAGATGCAAGATCCCAAAGTACTGGTAGCGCTGGATTATCAGCACGAGGCAGATGCCTTAGCGTTCGTTGAACGTATCTCTCCGGCCCAGTGCCGTCTCAAGGTAGGCAAGGAGATGTTTACCCTGTTTGGCCCGCAGTTTGTACGCCAGCTGGTGGCCAAGGGATTCGATGTCTTTCTGGATCTGAAGTTTCACGATATTCCCAATACCGTTGCCAAAGCAGTGGCAGCCAGTGCCGAGCTCGGTGTCTGGATGGTCAACGTGCATGCCAGTGGTGGTGAGCGGATGATGCGTTCCGCCAAAGAGGCGCTACTGCCTTATGGCGACAAGGCCCCCCTGCTTATCGGCGTGACCGTGCTGACCAGCATGGAGCAGTCCGACATGATCCCTCTTGGTCTGGATGTGAGCCCTGCCGAGCAGGTGATCCGGCTGGCTACCTTGACCAAGGCATCCGGCTTGGATGGGGTTGTCTGCTCTGCCAACGAGGCCCATGAGCTTAAAGCCTTGCTGGGTGATGAGTTCAAGCTGGTGACCCCGGGTATTCGCCCGACTGGTTCAGCGGCCGGGGATCAGCGCCGGGTGATGACACCGAAAGCGGCGGTCGAGGCGGGGTCCGATTATCTGGTTATCGGTCGCCCCATTACGCAGGCTGCCGATCCGGCCGCCATGCTGGCCAGCATCAATGCCGAGCTGGCTGGTGCGTAACAGGCTCACTCAGTGATACGCGGTGCAGGCCGAGCAACAGGCCTGCACCGGCCCCAATAAGATGAGAGCCGATGTGTACTCTGGCATTGATCAGGGTGGAGATCGGACTCTCTCCTGCGTTGTAGAAGTCCATCGCCAGCTTGAGCCCCATCCCTGCCAACAGTAGCCAGCCCGACGTGCGGCGTCCGTGGCGGATATCCTGCATTGCCCCCCAGACAAACAGACCATGCAGCGAGCCGGATAGTCCCATGTACCACTGGGTCTGCGGGCACCACCACCAGATCCCCAAGCCCACTGCCAGCCAGAGCAGCAACATCAGCAGCGGCAGGCGAGCCCCACCCAGATAGTCGCGAAACAGGCTATAGAGGATGGCGAGGCCGCCCAGATTGAGCAGCAGGTGCCACAGATTGGTATGAGCCAGATTGCCTGTTATGATCCGCCACCCTTCGCCCCCGGCGATCAAGGGCCGATCGAAGGAGAGCTGAAGATTGGGAACGGTAAAGAAGAGTAGCAAGCTGGTGAGAGAGAGCGTGATAACCCAGAGCAATCCAGATTTGTCTGACAACATGAAACAGTCCAACGACAAGAACAGTCGATACTGTACACGTTGCACCCGAGCCCTCAAAGCCTGCCTGTGCGATTATATTGTGCCGGTTGACAATCACACGCCCCTCTACATCTTGCAGCACCCCAACGAGGTGGCACATCCCAAGGGGACCGCGGCACTGCTGACGGCCTCTTTGCAACAGTGCGAGATCCATGTGGGGGAGGACTTTTCCCGCGATGAGTGGCTCAATATGCTGCTGGCTGACCAATCCCGTCGTTATTATTTGCTCTGGCCGGATGAGGATGCCATTTCGCTGACCGATCTTCGCCAACAGTGGGAGAGTGAATCCTCTGGCTCCGCATCCGTCGCCTTTATCTTGCTTGACGGCACCTGGCGCAAAGCCTATCGCATGTTGCAGAGCAACCCGGCTCTGGCCCGCTTGCCCCGCATCGGCATTGGTGCCATTGCCGGTCAATATGCCATTCGAAAGAAACCCTTTCCCGATGCCCTCTCTACCATAGAGGCGGGCTATCACCTCTTGTCCCGGTGGGAGGGGAGGCCGGAGCGCTATGCGCCCTTGCTGACCCTGTTCAATCGGTTGAATACCCAGTGGCAGGACTTTGCCGAAGGCCGCCGCGCGTGACATTTGAAGGAGTTATCAAGATGAAAAAAGCAGTCGTGGTTTTCAGCGGCGGTCAGGACAGCACTACTTGTCTGGTGCAGGCATTGGCCCGGTATGATGAAGTGCACGCCATCACCTTTGACTATGGCCAGCGCCATCGGGAAGAGATCGACACCGCGCGCCGTCTGGGCAGTGCACTGGGGATTGCCGCCCACAAGGTGATGGATGTGACGCTGCTCAATGAGCTGGCGGTCTCTGCCCTGACCCGTGACGACATTCCTGTCAGCTGCGAGCTGCAGGATAACGGGCTGCCCAACACCTTCGTGCCGGGCCGCAATATCCTGTTCCTGACCCTGGCCTCCATCTATGCCTATCAGGTGGGCGCCGAAGCGGTGATCACCGGTGTGTGCGAGACCGACTTCTCCGGCTATCCCGATTGCCGTGACGAGTTCGTCAAGGCCCTCAATCAGGCGGTGTCGCTGGGGCTGGATCGCGGCATCCGTTTTGAAACTCCCTTGATGTGGCTCGACAAGGCCGAAACTTGGGCACTGGCGGATCACTATGGTCACCTTGATACTGTGCGCCAGCAGACCCTGACCTGCTACAACGGCATTGCCGGTGACGGCTGCGGCACGTGTCCTGCGTGTGAACTGCGCAGTCGCGGTCTGAATAACTATCTGGCCGACAAGGCGGGCATCATGGCCAGACTGTTTGAGAAAACCGGGCTGGGCGAGAAAAGCGCAGAGTGAGCCTGCGTCTTGCCGTGGCTTGGGGTATAATCCGCGACTTTTGCAACAAGCCGTGATCGAGATGCACTACCCAATCAACGAGATTTTCCAGACCATCCAGGGGGAGGGCATCTTTACCGGCCTGCCCGCCATCTTTGTTCGCCTGCAGGGTTGCCCGGTGGGCTGCCCCTGGTGCGATACCCGTCATACCTGGGTTGTTGATCCGGCTCGTGAAGTGGGTAAGGCGGCGGTGCTGGATCGTTCCAACGAATCCGATTGCTGGAGCCAACTCAGCACCGCGCAGATTATCAAGAGCTTTGGCGATCTGGGTTATCAGGCGCGCCATGTGGTGATCACCGGTGGGGAACCCTGCCTCTACGATCTGCACGAACTCTCGTCAGCCCTGCTGGCGGCGGGTTATCAGGTGCAAATTGAAACCAGTGGCACCAGCGAGATCAAGACTCATGAGCAGACCTGGGTAACAGTCTCCCCCAAGATCGGTATGAAAGGGGGGCTGCCTGTGCTGGTCTCGGCGCTGGAGCGGGCCAACGAGATCAAGCATCCGGTGGCCACCGAGCACCATATTGAAGAGCTGGATGTGCTGCTCGCTACTGCTACCCTGCGCCCGGACGTGGTTATTGCCTTGCAGCCGATCAGCCAGAAACCACGGGCCACCCAATTGGCGATGGATACCTGTATCGCGCGTAACTGGCGACTCTCAATCCAGACTCATAAATATCTGGATATCGATTAATATGGATTGGCTATCCGACGAACAGGTGCTGCTGACTCTGACCAACAAGATGCCTTACGGTAAATATCAGGGGCGGCGTATCATCGATATTCCCGAGCCCTATCTGGTGTGGATGGCGCGCAGCGGTTTTCCGGCGGGTAAATTGGGCCAGACGCTGGCGTTGGCTTACGAAATCAAACTCAATGGACTCGAATCCATGATTATTCCCATTATTAACAGGATGTCGGTATGAGAATATATACGAGGCAGGGCGACAAGGGCATGACCCGGCTGGCCGATGGTATCCAGTTGCCAAAGGATCATTTGCGGGTCGAGACCTACGGTTATATCGATGAGCTCAACTCCCATATTGGCTTGCTGATTTGTGACGTGCCGTCGCAAGAGATCGGTTTATTGGCTGATTTACAGCTGTTGCAACAGGAGTTGTTTGATCTGGGGGGTGAGTTGGCATTCTCCAGCGACGCCCAGAATGAATCAATTTGGCAAGTTAATGCCGCCTGGACCACTCGCCTTGAACAGCAGATTGATCGTTATAGCGAGCCATTGCCGCCGCTGCGCCAATTTATATTGCCCGGTGGTTCCCGTGCCGCGGCGCAAGCGCATGTGGTGCGTACTCTGGTGCGTCATTGCGAGCGCTTGCTGCTGACATTGAGCCGGGAAGAGCGGGTCAATCCCGAGGTGCTGCCCTATCTGAACCGGATGAGTGACTGGTTCTTTACCGTTGCCCGCTATCTTATCTGCGTGGCAGGGGAACGTGAAGTTCTGTGGGTCAAGGCAGCAGATCGCCCGCAATCGGCTATCTGATATGTCACATTTAAGCGGCAATAAAAAACCTCGCCTTGGCGAGGTTTTTTATTAGCAACGAGATTGAGATCAGATAGCAAAGTCTTCCAGTGATTTGCCTGCTGCCACTGCGCTGGCAATAGCCGAAGGCATACGGCCCTGGCCGGTCCAGGTTTTCTCTACGCCATTATCCTGATAGCGATATTTGGCAGGACGTGGCGCCCGCTTGGCTTTTTCTGATTTGCCGGGGTTGGTAGCGACAGCGCTTACCAATTCTGCCGGGTCAATACCGGCGGCTTTCAGCATTTCGCTATATTCGTTAATTTTCCGCAGATGCTCTTCACGGGCTTGACGCTCGGCAGCTTCATCCTGCTGACGTTCAGCAACGATAGTAGAGAGTTTTTCCAGTGCCTCTTCCAGTTGTTCCAGAGAAAGCTCGCGGCAGGTCGCACGCAGACTGCGGATATTAAGCAGTACCTTTAAAAATTCATTCATAGGAGTTACCACGTCGAGTCAGAGAAAAATATTATGTTCCAGCTGATTCTTGCTTGGTGATTTAAATAAGTCAAGCCGGGTTAAATATAATATCCGTGGGGAACATCAATACAGATATTTAATATGGCCAGCAATAGGCTTGGTGATTGGATGCCAATGAAACCGCAGTAGGTGAAAATAGCGTCAAAACAGGCGTTATTGCATCATTTGACTACCATTTTTCGACCTTGATATGTTTATCGTGACTATTTAATCAAAAAACTTGCTATAAGCTGCCATCTCGATAAAATGTGCGGCGAATACCTTTAAGTAGAGGCGCGCTGCCTATGAGTATTTGTGCGGAGGGTGATGCCTGTGATGCACAAGGAAAGGAGTCAGCGCCGAAGTGGCCAGGCCATCATACCGGGCTGCTGGTTCTGCATCTAATAGGTGCAGGACTGCCATAGTCATCCACTATGGAGCGCTACCTGAAGGGGCTGAGGAGTATGACCTCCCCATAGGTTTTGTTTCTTTAGATCCTCTCGGTAGATCTCCACCTGTAATCTTTAGGTGCAAAGAGATCATGGACATTAGTCATTTCGCCGACTCCGGTTGGTCCGTTCTTCCCCCCCTGTTGGCTGTCGCACTGGCGATCATGACCCGCCGCGTGCTGCTGTCCCTTGGTGTGGGCATCGTCACCGGCAGTTTGCTGCTCAATCAGTTTTCGCCCCTCGAATCCCTGCATTACATGTTGAATACCGTGCTCAAGATCTTCTGGGTCGATGGCGCGCTCAATCGTGACAACGTCAACATGATCCTGTTTATGCTGCTGCTGGGTGGCCTCATCAGCCTGATGAGCGTCTCCGGGGCGACCCGTGCCTTTGCCGAATGGGCCGAGCGTCGTGCCAAGACCCGCAAGGGCGCCAAAGCGCTGACCGGTATGATGGTGTTTGCCTTCTTTATCGATGACTTCTTCCACAGCCTGTCGGTGGGGGCCATCTGCCGTCCGGTCACCGACCGCTTCCAGATCTCCCGTGCCAAACTGGCCTATCTGCTGGACTCCACCGCGGCGCCGGTCTGCGTGCTGATGCCCATCTCCTCCTGGGGGGCCTATATCATTGCCCTGGTTGGCGGCATCATGGCGGCCCACGGTCTGACTGAACAGAGCCCCATCGCGGCATTTGTCGAGATGATCCCGATGAACCTCTACGCCGTCTTCACCCTGATCATGGTGCTGGTGGTGATTGCATTCCAACTCGACATCGGCCCGATGCGTCAACACGAAGCGTGGGCGCTGGAAGGCAAGCTGTGGGATGAGTCCAAGGGCCGCCCCATCGGTCTGGATATGGAGAGCCCGGAGGAGAGCAACGGCGGCATGATCGACATGGTACTGCCGATCCTGACCCTGACCGCCGCCACCATCTATTTTATGATCGATTCCGGTGCTGCGGTGCTGAGCGAGAAAGGGCTGCCCTTCAGCGTGCTTGGCTCGTTCGAAAATACCAACGTCGGCTCTTCGCTGGTCTACGGTGCCCTGTGCAGTCTGGTGGTCTCCATCGGTCTGGCGATGCGCCTGAAGCTGGGTGCCAAGAACTGGATCAAGGCCGCTCCGCAAGGCGTCATGGCCATGCTGCCAGCCATCAACATCCTGTTGTTTGCCTGGACCATAGGTGCCGTGGTGCGCGACGTTGAGACCGGCAAGTATCTGGCTTCGCTGGCTAACGGTAACCTGCCGATCGAAGTGCTGCCTGCTGTGGTCTTTATCCTCTCCTGTGCCATGGCGTTTGCTACCGGCACCAGTTGGGGTACCTTCGGCATCATGCTGCCGCTGGCCGGTGACATGGCCGCCGCCAGCGACATCAGCCTGATGCTGCCGATGCTGGCCGCGGTACTGGCAGGTTCGGTATTCGGGGATCACAGCTCGCCCATCTCCAGCACCAGCATCCTCTCTGCCACCGGTGCCGGTTGCCATCACATCGATCACGTGATGACCCAGCTGCCCTATGCACTGGCCATCGCCTTCGGTGCGGCCATCGGTTACTTGGCGATGGGCTTGATGCACTCCAGCCTGGCCGGTTTCAGTGTCAGTGCCCTCTGGTTCGTGCTCTTTACCGGCTATCACCTGAAAAAGGCCAAAGCGCGGCCAGTGCTGGCCACCGCGTAACATTTATAGAGCAAGGGGCCCGCGGGCCCCTTGGTTTTGTCAGGGGCTTTGGTTAGCATGCGCCCCATAAATTCAGTTTCGGAACAGTATCATGGCTTCACTGCACTACAAATTTGCCACCATGAATTCAGGCAAATCCACCCAGCTCATTCAGGCGCACTTCAACTATCTGGAGCGGGGCATGCATCCTCTGGCGATGACGCCAGCCATCGATGACCGTTTTGGGGTCGGGGTGATCAGTGCCCGGGTTGGCCTTGAACTGAAGGTGGACGTGTTCAGCGACAGCTGCGATCTGTTTGAAATGGTGAAAGCGCGTCATGCGAAGAAACATATCGATGTTTTCATCGTGGACGAGGCCCAGTTCCTGACCCGTGAGCAGGTCTACCAGCTGGCCCGCATCGTCGATGAGCAGGATATTCCGGTGATGGCCTATGGCCTCAAGACCGATTTTCGCGGCGAGCTGTTCCCGGGCTCCTACCATCTGCTCTGTCTGGCCGACAAGTTTGAAGAGCTGAAGAGTATCTGCTGGTGTGGCAACAAGGCTCACATGAACTCCCGGGTCAACGAAGCGGGGCAGGTGATGCGTGATGGCGAACAGGTGGAGATCGGCGGCAACGATCGCTATGTGTCGCTCTGTCGCAAACACTATCTGGAAGGTCGGGCCTACAAGTAAGTCGGCTGCGATATTTGAATCGTCGAGCAGGGCGCCAATCTGGCGCCCTTTTTATTTTCCCCAACTTGTATCGCTGTGGTTCAGTCGATCTCGATATCCACCGGCGCAATGATGGGGTCTGCCACCGGCAGGCGTTGAAACAGCTGGCGAAAATGGTGCTGTACCCGGCCTATATCGACCAGTGACATGCCGGAGGCAAAACCGAACCAGACATAGAGGCCGGTGAGATCGCGAAACATCGGCGGCAAATAGCGGGGAGCGGCGATCAGCCCCTCCAGATAGTGCTGATAGAGCACCGGAATGTCATCCAGTGTCACCTTGCCGACAAACAGCATTGGCAGGATCTCGGGCACCCCTTCCAGCACGGCGCTGCGGATAAAGTTGACCGTCTCCACATAGCCACGCACGTAGGAGAGATCCTTGGTAAAGCAGGCGCCGCCGCCC
The DNA here is from genome assembly GCF_040907925.1 of Aeromonas sp. s12. Classification (NCBI taxonomy): domain Bacteria; kingdom Pseudomonadati; phylum Pseudomonadota; class Gammaproteobacteria; order Aeromonadales; family Aeromonadaceae; genus Aeromonas; species Aeromonas sp. s12. The sequence goes on from NZ_JBFOCT010000008.1 coordinate 111,610, forward strand.
ACCATGCCGCCACGAAAGACCCGCTGGGTGATCTTGTAGGCGTCGTGCTCGCTGGTGCCCTGCTGCACGAAGTGCTGAAACACCTCGATAAAATCGGCGCCGCGCTCGGCCATGTCGATGGCCATCACCCGATCGGAGATACGCTTGGCCCGATCCGGAAAGGAGCTGAAGGTGAGGGTCTCTATCAATACCGCCAGCCCCTCCTGACAGGCGGTGATCCGCGGTGAACCGGCGCTCAGCCAGGTGGCATAGGGCTGCTGGCGACCGTTGAGGGTGGTGCCGACATGGACCCACCCCTCGTGTACTTCCAGCACCTGCAAGTCCAGCTCGGAGAAACGGGCGTGGGAGTTGAGCTTGATGTAGTCGCCCCCGGCAGCGGCATCGGAGACAATCCCATCGCTCAGCTTCACCTGCACAGTGCCGTCACTGAAGTAGCTCGACAGCTTGCCCTGCAGTTTGGCGACTGCGGCTTCTCCTTCGAACTCCTTGGGGTAGGGGCGCACCAGATGGCGGGCGCCGGGCAGGGAGAAGATATCGCACAGGCGGGCGCCCAGCTCCTTGAGAGTCTTGCGATCCCCACGCAGGTGATCGCTGGCAGAGCCATAAAGCAGCTGGCTGTAACGCTGAAAATCGGGTTGGCCCCGCTGGCGCAGCATCTCGATCACCACCATGTACTGATCGACCGTCTCTTGCAGGATCCGGCCAAGATCGTCCTGTGGCCCCAGTTTTCTGCGGATCCGGTCCCGCAGCTCCTTGAGCTCCAGATACTTGTTGCGCGGATCGAAGCCGAGGGGGAGGGCATCATAGAAGTGCCTGTCGATAGCGGGCAGCTCCCTGCCACCGCTTGCCAGAAAGCGATCCTGCAGATGGCGTGGCCATTTGATGGCATCCAGAATGCGGATGGGTTTTTGCAGGGTGAGCAGCTCATCCGAGAGTGATTTCAGATGAAGGCGATACTTTTCTTGGATAGTCATGGGGCCCCCTGTGGGGCAAGCGTCATCGTGGATTTGGCTGAGTATATGCATAGCGCTTGCCAAAAAGAAGCGAGCCGCAGGGTTATCGGGTTGGCGTGCTTTTTGTTGATAGCAAATTGGTTTAGACTGCGCCCCTTGATCCCAATCTTGTCGTGGAAATGATGAATATCCCCAGCTCCGAAATGATCATGCGTTGGTTGCAACAGGCTCGTATCGAGCACTATGTCTGCGACCAGTGTCACGGTATCCACATTGTCTCTTTGCAGTCGGTCGATGGTATTCAGGAGAGCCGGATCTTCGTGGAAGAGGAAGGCCTGCTGTTCTCCTCCGAGCTGGAAGTGCGCCCCTCCGCAATGCTGCCGCTGGTTGCCGAACTGGGCCGACTCAATATGCAGTACCCCTCCCTCAAGGTGTTCCTCGATATCATCGATGACAACCTGCCGCGGCTGGTGGTCGGCCACACCGTCTTTACCAAGGCCGGACTCAGCGTCGAGCAGTTCCTGCTGTTCGTGCAAAGCACTATCGCCGCTACCCACGAACTGGTTGCCGAATGCGAACGTTTCGGCTTCCTCAACCTGCCGGAAATCCAGGTTGCACCGGAATCTGTGCATTAAGTGTTCGAACGGTTCGCCAGGTGAAAAAAGCCGTTGACGCGGGCGGGGCTTTCCCCTAAATTACGCCCCGTTCCAGCGCAACAGCGCAGCGAACACCGTGTTGGCTGAACACGTTAAACCACAGACCAAAATTTGGTGAGGTGTCCGAGTGGCTGAAGGAGCACGCCTGGAAAGTGTGTATACGGCAACGTATCGAGGGTTCGAATCCCTCCCTCACCGCCACATTGCAAAGCCCTGATGGAAACATCAGGGCTTTTTGCTATCTGGGTTTTTGCGGGCGCTGTGGGCAAGCCGATGGCGATGGGCGGCGGGCTCGGGTATAGTCCTGCGCCAATGGCGTTATCCTGTTTTGCTGACCCGTCGTGGCCCTGGTGGTGGCGAGGGGCAGGCCCGTGTAAGGAGTGTTATGAAGTTCAGTCCCCTGCTCGATGAGATGATGAAAGCCCTGCAGGTATTGCCGGGGGTGGGGCCCAAGTCTGCCCAGCGGATGGCTTTTACCCTGCTCGAGCGTGATCGCAGCGGCGGTTTGCGGCTGGCCCAGCTGCTTTCTCGCGCCCTGACCGAGATTGGTCATTGCAGCCACTGTCGCACCTTTACCGAGAACGATCGCTGCGATATCTGCGCCAATCCCAAGCGGGAAGAGAATGGCCTGCTCTGCGTGGTGGAGAGCCCGGCGGACGTGGCGGCCATCGAGCAGACCGGCCAGTTCTCCGGTCGCTACTTTGTGCTGATGGGTCATCTGTCGCCGCTGGACGGCATAGGCCCGGAGGAGCTGGGGCTCGATATTCTCGAGCGCCGGTTGAAGGAAGAGCACATCAGCGAACTGATCCTCGCCACCAACCCCACCATCGAGGGAGATGCCACCGCCTGGTATATCGCCGACATGGCCCGTGCGGCCGGGGTGGAGGTGAGCCGCATCGCCCACGGGGTGCCGGTAGGGGGCGAGCTGGAGCTGGTGGATGGCACAACGCTCTCCCACTCCCTGATGGGGCGCCAACGCTTGAAATAGCAAGGTGCCAGCCAGTTTCCCCGCATTAATAGCGGTCGAGCTGGGTAAGAAATAGCCGTTTGAGCGGATTTAAAGGGGCGAGTGAGCAGGATTGCACATTCGCCCCCTTGATATTTGGATCGCTGTCCCCATCTAGGTTGGGCATATGTTCAACCCGATGTTTCTGAGGATTGGTCCATGACCCAAAGTGTTCATGCCGAAACCCACGGCTTTCAGACTGAAGTCAAACAACTGCTGAGCCTGATGGCTCACAGCCTCTACTCCAACAAAGAAGTATTCCTGCGCGAGCTGATCTCCAACGCATCCGATGCGGCGGACAAGCTGCGCTTCAAGGCGCTTTCCGATGCCTCTTTGTTCGAAAACGACGGCCAGTTGCGTGTGCGTCTGGTGGTGGACAAAGAGAAGCGTACCCTGACCATCTCCGATAACGGGATCGGTATGACCCGTGATCAGGTGATTGAGCACCTGGGTACCATCGCCAAGTCCGGCACCGCAGAATTCTTCAAAAACCTCTCCGGCGATCAGGGTAAGGATTCCCAGCTGATCGGCCAGTTCGGGGTCGGTTTCTACTCCGCCTTTATCGTGGCCGACAAGGTGACCGTGGTCTCCCGCGCCGCCGGTACTGCTCCGGAGCAGGGCGTACAATGGGAATCGGAAGGGGAAGGCTCCTTCACTGTGGCTGACGTGACCAAAGAGGGTCGCGGTACCGATGTCATCCTGCACCTGCGTGCCGAAGAGGAGGAGTTCCTCGATGACTGGCGTCTGCGCTCCGTGGTGGGCAAATATTCCGATCACATCAGCGTGCCTGTAGAGATGTACAAAGAGGGCACCCCGGATCGCGAAGAGGATGGTGAGACCATCGTCGGCACTCCGGGCGAGTGGGAGCAGGTCAACCGCGCCACGGCACTGTGGACCCGCAACCCAAAAGATATCAAGGACGAGGAGTATCAGGAGTTCTACAAGCACGTCGCCCACGACTTTGAAGATCCGCTGCTGTGGGGTCACAACCGGGTGGAAGGGGCGCAGGAGTACACCAGCCTGCTCTACGTACCGGCCCGCGCACCGTTCGACCTCTACAACCGCGAGCAGAAGCACGGTCTGAAGCTCTACGTACAGCGCGTCTTCATCATGGATGACGCCGAGCAGTTTATGCCGACCTACCTGCGCTTCGTCAAAGGGGTGCTGGACTCCAACGATCTGCCGCTCAACGTCAGCCGTGAAATCCTGCAGGACAACAAGGTGACCGCCTCCCTGCGCAAGGCTTGCTCAAAGCGCGTGCTGACCATGCTCTCCAAGCTGGCGAAAGACGATGCCGAGAAGTACGCCAAGTTCTGGAAAGAGTTCGGTAACGTGCTCAAAGAGGGCCCGGCCGAGGATTACGCCAACCGCGAAGAGATCGCCAAGCTCCTGCGTTTTGCCAGCACAGCTGGCGAGGGCGAAGCCCAGACCGTCTCTCTCGAGGATTACGTTGGCCGCATGAAGGAAGGCCAGCAGAAGATCTACTACATCACTGCTGACTCTTATGCCGCTGCCAAGAACAGCCCGCACCTCGAGATCTTCCGCAAGAAGGGTGTCGAAGTGCTGCTGATGTGGGAGCGCGTGGACGAGTGGCTGATGAGCCACCTGACCGAGTTCGACGGCAAGCAGCTTATCTCCGTCACCCGTGGCGAACTGGATCTCGGCGATCTGGAAGACGAAGCCTCCAAGCAGGCGCAGGAAGAGGCTGAAAAAGCCAACGCCGGTCTGGTGGAGCGGGTCAAGAAGAGCCTGGGCGATGCGGTGAAAGAGGTGCGTGTCACTCACCGTCTGACCGACTCCCCCTCCTGCATCGTCACCGACGCTTACGGTATGAGCACCCAGATGATCAAGCTGATGCGTGCGGCCGGCCAGCCGGTACCGGAGCAGAAGTACATTCTGGAGCTCAACCCTGACCATGCGCTGGTGAAGAAACTCGACACCATTGAAGACGAGGCACTGTTCGGTGAGTGGGTCACCCTGCTGCACGAACAGGCCCAGCTGGCCGAGCAGGGCGGGCTGAACGATCCGGCGAGCTTCGTCTCCCGCATCAACCGTCTGCTGCTGCAAGCCTAAGCAGCAACGCCGGTAACAGAAAGCCCACTGCATGCAGTGGGCTTTTTTGATCCCGCCGAGTGAGCTCGGCGAAACACAGCGGCAAGGGAGGCGGCCAGCGCCTCTCTATTTGCGGTATTCGTTGTTGTAGTTCTGGATAAGACGGCGAGTCACCTCATGTTGGGGATCGGCAAACACTTTGAGGGTCTTGCCGCGCTCCACCACCCGACCTTCGTGCATCACCAGCACCTCGTCGCTGATATGGCTGACGATGCCCAAATCGTTGGCTACCAGCACATAGCTCAGCCCCATGGTCTCCTGCATCTCCAGCAGCAGGTTGATGATCTGGGAGCGCACCGAGATATCCAGGGTGGAGAGCGCCTCATCGGCCACCACTATCTTGGGGTTGAGGATCAGCGCGCGCGCCAGCGCCACCCGCTGTTGCTGACCGGAGGAGAGCATCTGCGGATAGAACAGGGCGTGATCCGGCAGCATCCCCACCATACGCAGGGTCTGCACCACCTTCTCGCGGCGCTCCTCCTCGGTCATCTCGGTGTTGAGGCGCAGTGGGGTTTCCAGGATCTGGCCGACCCTTATCTTGCGGTTCAGCGAGGTGTTGGGATCCTGAAAAATCATCCGCAGCAGCTTGCAGCGAGTCTGGTAATCGCCATGCACCATCAGCTGGCCGTCGATGGCGATGTCGCCGCTGGTGGGTTCGATCATGCCGGCCAGAATGCGGGCGAGGGTGCTCTTGCCGGAGCCTGCCTCGCCGACGATGGCGAGGGTCTGACCCACTTCGAGATCGAACGAGAGGGGCTTGATCGCCTCCACCGCCTGACGACGGAACAGACCGGTGCGGTTCTGGTAGGTTTTGCTAAGGCCTCTGACCTGCAACAGGGATGGCTCGATCACAAGCGGGGCTCCTTCATGGGGGCATTAACGGTCATCATTTTTTCGGCTCCTCCATGTTCAGCGGGAAGTGGCAGCTGAACTGATGGCCCTTGATCTTGTTCATCAACGGAGTCTGCACGCACTGCTTCTGGGCGTAGGGGCAGCGCGGCCCCAGACGGCAACCGATGGGCAGGTGTTGCAGCGGCGGGATGACGCCGGGCAGGGTTTCGAGGCGCGACTTGTGGCGCACCAGCTTGTCAAAGTCGGGGATCGATTTGAGCAGGGCATCGGTATAGGGGTGATGCGGGGTCTCGAGGATCTGCTCCCGGGTGCCCACTTCCACCATCTGGCCGCAGTACATCACGTTGATGGTATCGGTCAGGTTGGCAATGGCGGCGATGTCGTTACTGATGATCAGGATGGTGGTATTGCCCAGCTTGTTCATCTTGTCCAGCAGTCGCAGGATCTGGGAGTGGGTGGTGGACTCCATGGCGCTGGTGGGCTCGTCGGCTACCAGCAGACGCGGCTGGTTGGCAATGGCCATGGCGATCATCACCTTCTGGCACATGCCATCCGACAGCTCGTGGGGATAGGCGCGCATCACCTTGCGGTGATCCTTGACGCCTACCCGGTGCAGCAGGGCGATGGCCTTCTTCTTGCGCCACTGGAAGCGCTGCCAGAATTGTCCCTCGAACGAATCGGTCGGGATCGCCTCTTCCAGCTGGGTGCCGATCTCCTCGGAGGGGTCGAGACAGCTGATGGGGTCCTGGAAGATCATGGCGATCTCGCGACCCATGATGCGACGGCGCTCCTTGGGAGCCATGGTCAGCAGATCCATGTCGTTGAAACGCATCCGGTCGGCACGAACCGTCCAGTTGTCTTTCTCGATGCCGACGATCACCTTGGCGATCAGACTTTTTCCGGAGCCGGATTCACCCACCAGACCGCGGATCTCCCCCTCGGTCAGGGTCAGGCTCACCTTGTCCACCGCCTTGACCTTGCCTTGCGGGGTGTCGATCTCGATGGTGAGATTGCGAATATCGAGCAGCGGCATCAGTCGTTCCCCTCTTTAAGTGCTTCGCGAATGCCTTCACCAACTAAATTGGTCACCAGCACGCTGAACAGGATGGCGATGCCGGGCAGGGTGACGGTCCAGGGGGCGAGATAGATAAGGTCGCTCGAATCGGCCAGCATGGTGCCCCACTCCGGTTGGGGAGATTGGGCGCCGAGGCCAAGAAAACCGACCGCCGAGATATCGAGAATGGCCGCCGACAAGGTGCGGGTGGTCTGGGCCACCAGAGTCTCGACAATGTTGGGCAAAATAGCCAGCCGCATGATCCGGAAGGGAGGCGAGCCATCGAGGCGGCTGGCGGTGATGTACTCCTTCTGCATCTCGGCATGCACTGCGTTATAGGTGGCCCGGATAAAGGGCGGGATCAAGGCGAGCGTAATGGCAATCAGGGTATTGCCAAAACCCGGCCCCATGATGGCGACCATGATGATGGCCATCAGCAGGGAGGGGATGGAGAGCAGGGTATCGAGCAGGTGGTGCAGCACGCTCGATTTAAGCCCCTTGCTCATGCCGCCGAGGATACCGATGGCGGAGCCCACCACCATGGCGATCACCACCACGACCAGCGCATAGCCGAAAGTGAGACGCGCCCCCACCACCAGCCGGGAGAGCATGTCGCGCCCCAGATCGTCGGTGCCGAGGAAGTAGTCGATGTTGCCGGTCGCCGCCCACGAGGGGGCGAGCAGCAGCTTGTCGGTGTGCTGTTCATCGATGCCGTAGGGAACGACCAGCGGCCCCACCAGCGTGATGAGCAGCAACAGCAAAAAGCACCAGAGCCCCGCCATCGCCAACGGATTGCGGCTGTAGGAGGCCCACGTCTGCTCAAGGGGCGAGAGGATCTTGAGCTCGGGATAGATGTTCGATTTATCTTGCATAGGATACCTGGCTCCTGGTCACGCCATGAGCGCGTTCAATCTTGTTTGGCATACAACTCTTTGCGCCGTGCCGGATAGATAAGGGTGGTCAGCAACTCGGTGCTGACGCTGGTCAGGATCACGAAACTGGCGACCACCAGGGTCGCGCCGCGAATGGCGGCGTAATCCTGCAGGGCGATGCTGCTGATAAGCCAGCGGCCGATCCCGTGCCACTCGAACACCACCTCGGTGATCATGGCGGAGGTGAGCACGCTACCCAGTTGCAGACCCAGCAGCGGCAGTACCGGCGGCAGGGCGTTCTTCAGACCATGGCGCCAGACGATCTGCGCCTTGGAAAGGCCCCGGCTCGCCGCCGCCTTGATGTAGTTCTGCTTCATCACGTCGATGAGGGAGCTGCGCACATGGCGGATCACCTCGGTGGTGGGCACCACCGCCAGCACCAGTGACGGAAGGATCAGGTGGCGCAGGGCATCGTGCAGCGCCGCTTGCCGCCAGGGTTCGTTGCTGAGCAGCACATCGATCACCGCGATGCCGGTAATGGGGGGCACATCGTAGAGCAGGCTGATCTGGCCCGACGCCGGCAGCCAGCCGAGATCCAGCGAAAAGAGCATCACCACCAGCAGCGCCAGCCAGAACACCGGCACCGCATAGCCGATAAGACCGGCAGTCATGATGGAGAGATCCAGCGTCTTGCCCTGTGACAGGGCCGCCAGGGTTCCGAGAGGGATCCCCACCAGCAGCGAGATGGCGAACGCCGCCAGACAGAGGATCAGGGTCGCCGGGAAGTAGTGGCGGATCTCGTCCAGCACCGGTAGCCCGGAGACGCTGGAGAGCCCCAGGTCACCTGCGAAAATGCGGCGCAGGAAGTCGGGATAGCCGCTCCAGAAGCTGAGCTGATGGCCGATCAGCCGATAGTCCAGCAGATAGGCGACAAAGGTCAGCGCCAGCAGGGTGATGAGCAGCAGGTTGATGCGGCGCAAGGTGTATAGAAGCATGCTTACTCCCTGTGAGCCTGGTTGAAGGAGGTGCCGCCAAAGGGCATCAGCGTCAGCCCCTCGATGTCGCTGCGGCTGACCTGGGTACGCAAGGCGTGTGCCAGCGGGATCAGCGGCAGCTGTTCGTTAAGCAGGGTCTGGGCATAGTAGTAGTTGCGCAGCCGGAACGAGAGCTGGGGCGTGGTGACCGCATCATCCAGCAACTGATCGAAGGCCGGGCTACACCAGCGGCTGTAGTTGTTGCCCCGCTCCACTGCCGAGCAGCTCAGCAGCTGGCGGAAGAAGTTGTCCGGATCGGCGTTATCGGCAATCCAGCCGGAGAGCAGGCTGTCGTACTGCCCCTTGGTGAGGCGGCCTTCGATCACCGGCCACTCCCGTTGCACGATCTTGAGCTTGATCCCGACCTTGGCCAGATCGCTGCGGATCAGCTGGGCGGTCTTGACCGCATCCGGGTTGTAGGGGCGGGCGTCCGGTTGTACCAGCACCTGCATCTCGAACCCTTTCTCCAGACCCGCCTCCTTGAGCAGCTGGCGCGCCCGTTTCAGATCGGGCTTGCGCTCGGGCAGGCTGGGGTTGTAACCCCATGAGAGGGTGGGCAGCAGGCTGTTGGCGGGCAGTCCGGTATCGAAATAGACCGCCTGCAGCAGGTTGTCGATATTGATGGCGCTGGCAATGGCCTGCCGCACCTTGACGTTGTTGAATGGCGGCTTGCGGGTATTGAGGGCCAAAAAGGCGACGTTCATCCCCGACTGGACCGAGAGGCTCAGCGCCGGATTTTGCTTGATCACCGAGAGCTGGCTGGCGGAAGGGGTGCTCATCACGTCGCACTCGCCGGTCAGCAGCTTGGCCAGCCGTTTGGCGGATTTGGGGGTGATGTCGTAGACCAGCTGTGCAATCTTGGCATCGCCACCCCAGTAGCCGGGATGGCGCAGATAGCGAATGAACTCGTTGTGGCGATACTCCTTGAAGCTGAACGGCCCGGTGCCGATGGGGCGGCTATCCAGCAGGGCTGGCGTGCCCGCCTGCAACATCTGCTCGGCGTATTCGGCGGAGAGGATCACCGCATAGTCACTGGCCAGGGTGGCGAGGAAGGAGGCGTTCGGCTGATTCAGCTCGAATACCACCGTCTGCGGCCCCTTCTTGCTCACCCGCTTGATCAGCAGATCTTGCCCCAGGCTGTAGAAGTAGGGGTAATCGCCGCCGGACACATTGTGATAGGGGTGCTGCTCGTCAAGCTGGCGGGCATAGGTGAAGACCACGTCATCGGCATTGAAAGTGCGGGTGGGCTTGAACCAGGGGGTATGGTGAAACGTCACCCCCTTGCGCAGGGTCAGGGTATAGGTGAGGCCATCCTCGCTGACATGCCAGTTGGTGGCGAGCGCCGGCTCCAGCGCCAGGGTGTTGGGGTTCACCTCCAGCAGGCGGTCGTAGAGCGGACGGGCACTGGCATCCAGTGTCACCCCGGAGTTGGAAACATGGGGATTGAAGGAGAGGGGGGATCCCTCAGCACAATAGATGAGTCCGGTTTTGGAGGCCTCGGGTTGCTTCTGGCAGCCGGTGACCAGCACCAGCAGACCCAGCAGCAAGGGTGTGAGCATTCTCATTGTTGAACCATGTTCTTATAGGGGTTTTGTACGCACGTTTTGATACAAATGTGCCAGCGCGAAGGCTGGCGTGTTGCTGGAGTCGGCATCAACCGCACTCCTTCACTCTTGTTCTGCATCGTTATCGCCATCCAGCAGCTGATATTTGCGTAGCATGCCACGGAACTGGTGATAGCTTAAGGCCAGCAGTTGAGCGGCTTTGCGCTGATTATACTGGGATTGCTGCATCGCTTGCTTGAGTAAATTAATCTCGTACTCCGCCACCGCCTGCTTGAGATCGAGCGGCAAGGCGAGGGGGGATGCAGATTGTACCTCGCTTAGGTCCTCTTGCGCAGGTTGCGTGACCTGTGGTCGCCAGGGGGAATCAAACGGGTTGAGCACCAGGGTCGAGAGCGGCAACTGGGGATTGCCCTGACGATAGATACTGCGCTCCACCACGTTCTTCAGCTCCCGTACGTTGCCCGGCCAGTGGTAATCCAGCAGCAGCTGGGTTGCCTTGCGCGAGAAACCGGCAAACAGCGGATAGCCCAGCTCCCGGGTCATGCTGTGGGCGAAGTGCTCCGCCAGCATCAGGATATCTTCCCGCCGCTCCCGCAAGGGGGGGAGGGTGATCACATCAAACGCGAGCCGATCGAGCAGATCGTGGCGAAACTGCCCCTTGTCGGCCAGCGCAGGGAGATCCTCGTTGGTGGCGCAGACCAGCCGCACATCCACCTTGAGGGGCTTGGCCCCACCCACCCGCTCGAACTCGCCATACTCGATGACCCGCAGCAACTTCTCCTGCACCCTGGCGCTGGTGGTTGCCAGCTCGTCGAGGAAGAGGGTGCCGCCATCGGCCCGCTCGAAGCGGCCCTGATGGCGCTTGGCCGCGCCGGTAAACGATCCCGCTTCGTGGCCGAACAGCTCGGTCTCCAGCAGGCTCTCGCTCAGGGTGGCGCAGTTGATGGTGACAAAGCTTTGATCCCAGCGTGCCGAGAGATAATGTAGGCGGTGGGCGATCAGCTCCTTGCCCGTCCCCCGCTCACCGATGATCAGCACGGGTTTGCGCAGCGGGGCGAGCCGTGAGGCCTGCTCAATGATCTCGAGAAATGCGTTGGATTCCCCCAGCAGGCTTTCCGTGGCCGTGGTCATAGTGATCCCTGTCAGTTGTAAAAGCTGGTCAATCTTACCAAAAGTTGGTGATTTTAATCATCACTTGCGCGAGGCATCTTGCAATCCGGCTATTCTGCCCCATATAAATCAACAAGTTAAATTTTGTTCCAGATTGGCACACAAGTTGCCATTGTCAATGGAGAAACAACGCCATGCCAATAACAGGAGTGCAATCATGAGTATTTTTTCCCGTCTGGCCGACATCATCAATTCCAACCTGACGGCCCTGCTCGACAAGGCAGAAGATCCCCAGAAGATGGTGCGCCTGATCATCCAGGAGATGGAGGACGAGCTGGTCAAGGAACGTTCCAATCTGGCCCGCTTCCTCGCCAGCCAGAAAGAGATTGGTCGTCAGGTCGCCCGTCATCAGGAGCGGGTCGACGAGTGGCAAGCCAAGGCCGAGCTGGCCCTGACCAAGGGACGTGAAGATCTGGCCCGCGCCGCCCTTATCGAGAAGAAGAAACAGACCGAGTTGTCAGAGACCCTCTACCGCGAGCAGCAGGCGGTAGACAGCGGCATCGAGAAGCTGGGTGAAGAGATCCGTCAGCTCGAAGCCAAGCTGGAAGATGCCCGCGCCCGTCAAAAGGCGATGGCCATTCGCACCGAAGCGGCCAGCAGCCGTCTCAATGTGCAGAGCCAGGTAGCCCGTGGCGAGAGCCAGGCGGTGGTGAGCAAGTTTGAGCGGATGGAGCGTCGCATCGACGAAATGGAGGCGCGCGCCGATCTGGGTCAGTCCGACAAGGCGCTGGCGCAGCAGTTTGCCGAGCTGGAAGTGGACGATCAGATAAGTCGTGAGCTGGAAGCCATGCGCCAGAAGCTGGGCCAGGGCGACAGCAAAAGCGAAGGCAAACAGGGGGAGTAACAGATGGAAGATCTGCTGGGCGTATTGATGGTTCCCATGGTGGTCTTCATGGTGGTGGTGGCTCCCATCTGGCTGGTGCTGCACTATCGTGCCAAGGGGCGGATTGGCGCCGGTCTTGCCGATAGCGAGCGGGAACAGCTGCAAGGGCTGCTGGCTCGCACCGAGAAGATGCAGGAGCGAGTGGGCGCGCTGGAGTCGATTCTGGATGCGGAAGTACCCGGTTGGAGGAACAAGGTATGAGCAGTGTCAGTCGTGAAGGGCGTAACCTCTATCGTGATCCCCTGCGTGGCAAGATAGCCGGGATCTGTGCCGGTTTGGCTGAGTATTTCGGGGTGGAGACCTGGATCGTGCGGCTGCTCGCCATCAGTGGCCTTATCTTCGCCGGTTTCATCACCTTCACCGCCTATATCGCCGCCTGGTTCCTGCTCGACAAAAAGCCGGTCACCCTCTATTCGCAAGAGGATGCCGACTTTGCCGAGGTGCGGATGAAAGCGCGCAGCTGGCAGGCGGGGATCACCCCTCATCAGGCGCTGGGCCGTATCGCGCAGGAACTTGACGCGCTGGAGCCCAGAGTTCAGCGGATCGAGAAACTGGTGACCTCCAGGGAGTTCACCCTGCAGCGGGAATTTCGCAAGCTGTAGTGCTTGCCAAAGCACTCAATGTCGATGGTGGAATCTTCTGTGATGATCCACCATCGACGACAACTATCCAGACGTGGATAAGCGGTCGACCTCTCGCACGGCTGAGCACGCCGGATGCAACCACCAAGGGAGAACGGATCAAGCCTTGATACTCAACAAACTGGAACAGAAGTTGACTCGCCTGCAACACAAGGCGAACGACGTGGTGAACCGGGTGCGGGATCGCCATATCCGGCTGGCGGTGACCGGCCTCTCTCGCAGCGGCAAAACCGCCTTTATCACGGCGCTGGTCAACCAGCTGGAACACGCGGCCATCGACGGCCGTTTGCCGTTGTGGGATGCCCTGCGTCAGGGGCGCATCCTCGGTGCTCGCCGGGTGCCGCAGCTCAATGCCCACATCCCCACCTTTGCCTACGAGCGTGGCCTCGACTCCCTGTTTAGCGATCCACCTGCCTGGCCCGAGCCGACCCGCGGGGTGGCCGAAGTGCGCCTCGAAATCCGTTATCGCACCCGTCATCCCCTGCGCAAACATCTGGGGGAGATCTCCACCCTCTACGTGGATCTGGTGGACTACCCCGGGGAGTGGCTGCTCGACTTGCCGCTCCTTGAGATGAGCTACGAGCAGTGGAGCGAACAGGTGCGCGAGCAGCTTCGTCGCCCAGAGCTGCAGGCACTTGCCGCCAGCTGGCTGACACCCGGGTGGCAGGTCGATCAGCGCTTCGAAGAGCGGCCGGTGGCTGAGCTTGCCGAGCGCTACACCGCCTATCTGCATGCCTGCAAACAGGAGCTGGGATTGCACCTTATTCAACCCGGTCGCTTCGTGTTGCCGGGGGAGTATGCCGGTGCCCCCATGCTGCAATTTGTCCCCTGGGTGTGGGAGATGCCTGACAGCGAGCCCGCCGATGGTACCCTCTACGCCACTCTCAGGCAGCGCTTCGAGCAGTACAAACAGCATCTGGTGCAGGGTTTTTATGAGCAGCACTTTGCCGGCTTTGATCGCCAGATCGTGCTGGTGGATTGCCTGCAGCCTCTCAACGCCGGGGCGGCCAGCTTTGGCGACATGCAGCAGGCCATCGCCCGCATCATGGAGAGCTTTGCCTACGGCAAGAGCAACTGGTGGCGGCGACTCTTCTCGCCCCGTATCGACAAGCTGCTGTTTGTGGCGAGCAAGGCCGATCACGTCACCCCCGAACAGCATGCGCCCATGGTCTCCCTGCTCCAGCATCTGGTACGCAGCGGTCGCGGTCAGGCCCGTTTTGAGGGGATCACCACCGAGTGTCTGGCGCTCGCCGCCATCAAGGCGACGGAAGTTGGCAAGGGGGTGGCCAATGGCCGCGAGTTCCCCGCCATCCGTGGCACCAGCCTGAACGGTGAGCCGCTGCTGCTCTTCCCCGGGGAGGTGCCGCCTCATATTCCGCCTGCGCAGTGGTGGAACAGTCAGGGTTTTGATTTTCAGGCGTTTCGCCCCATGCCCATGAGCCCCCATCAGGCGTTGCCCCATATCCGGCTCGATGCGGCGCTGGAGTTTCTGCTCGGGGATCACCTCGAATAACGGTGTGCGGTCTTGGCACCTGAGCCGAAGGCTGCGCACAGGAGAACAATGCGATGAACGATCAGATAAAAGAGCGGCCACCGCTGCAGGGCAAGGTGATCCTTGAGCCTGCCTTGACGGTGGCCAGTGACGAGCGACCGCCCGCACCGGCCCAGCGGCTGGAGGAGGCGAGCTTCGAGCGCCTCGACGAGCTGGACGATTTCACCGAGGTGGAGAGCGCCCTCGTCAGCAAACCGCGCCGCCGCCATCGGCTGCTGGCGTGGGGGCTGGGGGCAGTCGGTCTGCTCTCGTTGGGCCAGTATGGTGCCTTTCTTTACGATCAATTCCTCACCACCCCGCTCTGGGGCAGCGCCTGGCTGGCGGCCTCGGCGCTGGTCGCTGCGGGGACCGCCAGCGTGGTGGGGCGCGAGTGGCTGCGGCTGCGCACCCTCAAGCGGCGTCAGGATGTGCGCTCGCGAGCAGAAGATCTGCTTGCTCATCAGGGAGTCGGGCAGGGGCAGGCCTTTTGCGAAGGGTTGGCGGTCAAAAGTGGCGACAAGGGGCGCGAGGGGTATCAAACCTGGCTGGCCCAGCTCGATGAGAGCCACAGCGATCGGGAGGTGCTGACCCTCTACAGCCAGCTGGTACTCGGCGAGCGTGACAAGCTGGCCCAGGCGCGGGTGGCCAAATGGTCGGGGGAGGCCGCTGTGCTGGTGGCGCTCAGCCCGCTCGCCACCGTCGACATGATGCTGATGTTGTGGCGCAACCTGCGGATGATCGAGGATATCGCCGATGTCTATGCCATCGAACTTGGCTACTGGAGCCGCATACGTCTGATCCGTCAGGTGTTTCGCAACATGCTCTACGCCGGTGCCACCGAGCTGGTGACCGAGGTGGGTATGGACTTGCTGGGCGCCGAGTTTGCCGCCAAGCTCTCCGCCCGCGCGGCGCAAGGGGTGGGGGCCGGGCTGCTCACTGCTCGCCTTGGCCTGCGTACTATAGAGGCGTGCCGCCCGCTGCCCTGGTGTGCGGACGAGAAACCCAAACTCGGCGAGCTGCGCAAGCGGCTGATCGGCCAGCTGGCGGGGTATCTCAACAAATCCTGATAGCCCTGTCTGCACCTTGCTGCGATGACCCATGCCCCTGTTGTGCTCGCCAAGCCGCAGGGGCATGGTTTTAATCGGCAGATCATTGAGTTGGCAGCAGTGTCCGGTTTTGGCGAGGCGCCCGTTTACGGTTAAGCTGGCAGCCAATCTTACCAATCACACCAATAGTACCAATCGGCAAGGATGCCCGATGAACTTTACCTTTCGCCAGATCCGTTATTTTGTGGCCGTGGCCGACAGCTTTTCAGTGAGTCGTGCCGCAGCCGAGCTTCATATCTCCCAGTCGGCGGTCACCAGCGCCATTCGCGAGCTGGAGACCGAGCTCGGCGCCCCGCTATTCGAGCGCAATCCGCGCGGCGTCACCCTCACCACTCAGGGCCACCAGTTTTTGCTCCATGCCCGCCGTATTCTCGGCGCCATGACCGAGGCGAGCCACTCCCTCAAAGCAGTAGCCCAGCAGGATCAGGGACGGCTCACTATCGGTGTGACCACCTTGGTGGCGGGTTACTACCTCTCTGAGGCGCTCGGCCGTTTTCGCCGCGCCTTTCCGGCGGTGCAGATCGAGGTGAAGGAGGATGAACAGCCTTTTCTGGAGCACCAGATCGTCAATGGCGAGGTGGATGTGGGGATCCTGATGACCAACCGCACCATCCGGCAAGAGGCGTTTGATACCGAATTGCTGACCCGTTCGCCGCTGCGGCTCTGGCTGGCCGCCAACCACCCGCTCTGCGCCGAGTCGACCCTCTCGCTCACCGCACTGGGGGAGGAGTCGATGATCTCGCTGACCGCCGATCAGCTCGATCAGATCATCGGTGGCGGCCTGCGCCGCTACGGCATCTCCCCCCGTATCGTACTGCGCACCGCGTCGGTGGAGGCTGTGCGCAGTCTGGTGGCGAGCCAGCTCGGGGTCGCCCTGTTGCCCGATTTTGCCTATCGCCCCTGGTCGCTGGAGCAGGAGCGGGTCGAGGCGCGCCCAATCAAGGAGCCCATTCCCGCCATCGATATCGGTCTGGTGTGGCGCCGTGGTTCTCGGCTGGATTGGACGGCGCGGGAATTTATCGATATTGCGCGGGATCAGAGCCGGTTGCGGGCCCGTCAGGCGCTCCCTCGCTAGCCATCTCTTGCGGGGTAGCCACCAAAAATCAGATTCATCTGCACTCGATATCGATTTAGCTGATACCTGAGCCACCAAAAATTGAAATATTCATCGTATTGCCACTCCCCTAAGCTCATTGCTGGTTAACAGGATGTTAACGTCCATGGTGGCGTTCCTTCACCTGATGCAAGTCAACACAATGCAAGGAGTGCATGATGAAATTGACCCCTCTGATGCTGGCTCTTGTGCCGGCGCTACAGGCAGGCCAGACCCAGGCTGCCCCGACCGAGCTCGGCAAGGGTGAAGGCCAGCTCAATATCGTGGCCTGGGCTGGCTACGTTGAGCGTGGCGAGACCGACAAGAACTACGACTGGGTGACCGGATTCGAGAAAGAGACCGGCTGCAAGGTGAGCGTCAAGACGGCGGCCACCTCGGACGAGATGGTGGCGTTGATGAACGAGGGGGGCTTCGATCTGGTGACCGCCTCCGGCGATGCCAGTCTGCGTCTGATTGCCGGTGGCAAGGTGCAGGCGCTCAATCTGGCGCTCATCCCGAGCTACAGCAAGATTGATCCCCGGCTGCAAAATGCCCCCTGGCACACTGTGGATGGCAAGCACTACGGCGTGCCCTACCAGTGGGGCGGCAATATCCTGATGTACAACACCAAGGTGTTCCCCAAGGCACCGGACTCCTGGAACGTGGTATTCGAGGAACAGACCCTGGCGGATGGCAAGTCCAACAAGGGGCGGGTGCAGGCCTTTGATGGCCCGATCCACATCGCCGATGCCGCCCTCTATCTGATGACCCATCAGCCTGCCCTGGGCATCAAGGATCCTTACGAGCTGAACGAGGATCAGTACAAGGCCTCCCTCGATCTGCTGCGCAAGCAGCGCCAGCTGGTGGGACGCTACTGGCATGATGCTTTCGTTCAAATCGATGACTTCAAGAATGAAGGAGTGGTTGCGTCAGGCTCCTGGCCGTTCCAGGCCAATGCCCTGATTGCCGACAAGCAACCCATCGCCACCACTGTGCCGAAAGAGGGAGTGACCGGTTGGGCCGATACCAGCATGGTGCACAGCGATGCCAAGAACCTCACCTGCGCTTACAAGTGGCTGGAGCACTCCCTGAGCAACAAGCTGCAGGGGGATCTCGCCGCCTGGTTTGGCTCGGTGCCTGTGGTACCTGCCGCCTGTGACGGCAATGCCCTGCTGGGCCCGACCGGGTGCAAAACCAACGGTATCGACAACTTCGATCGGGTTCGCTTCTGGCGCACTCCGGTCTCCCAGTGCAAGAGCCAGGGAACTTGCGTGCCCTATTACCGCTGGGTTTCCGACTATATCGCCATTCTGGGCGGCCGCTAAGGCGGGGTGAGCAAGGTGGTCGGAACCGCTGCCACCTTGCCAACGGCAGGGGCGCTGCGCCTCCTCTGCACGACTGCCGAGAGCGGATAATCAAGCGGGCCGGACAGGAGTCCGGCCCATCCCAGTACAGACAAGGACGCCCCATGAACGCCGTACAATTTGACCGGGTCAGTCGCCACTATGGCGAGGTGAAGGCGGTCGACGACATCTCTTTCCAGATCCCCTCCGGGGAATTCTTTACCCTGCTGGGACCGAGCGGTTCCGGCAAGACCACTTGCCTGCGGATGATCGCGGGCTTCGAGTACCCGAGCGACGGGGAGATCCGCCTGTTTGGCGAACCCTGCTCCACCGTGCCGCCCTATGATCGCAACCTCAACACCGTGTTTCAGGACTATGCCCTGTTTCCCAACATGGATGTGCGCGACAACATCGGCTATGGCCTGATGCTCAAGGGGGTCGCCAAGGCGGAGCGTTACCGCAAGGTGGACGAGATGCTGGAGCTGGTGCGACTACCCGGGGTCGGCAAGCGCCGCCCAAGCCAGCTCTCCGGCGGCCAGCGCCAGCGCATCGCCATCGCCCGGGCGCTTATCAACCAGCCACGCATCCTGCTGCTGGATGAGCCGCTGGGGGCCCTCGATCTCAAACTGCGTGAGCAGATGCAGCTTGAGCTCAAGGCGCTGCAACGCCAGCTGGGCATCACCTTTATCTTCGTCACCCACGATCAGCAGGAGGCGCTCTCCATGAGCGACCGGATCTGCATCTTCAGTCAGGGCAAGATCGAGCAGATCGCTGCGCCCGATACCATCTACGACGCTCCGGCGACGCCGTTTGTGGCCCGCTTCGTCGGTACCGTCAATCTGTTCGAAGGGGAGCAGGCCAGACGGCTGTGCGGCGACGACAGCCAGATGATGGTGCGCCCGGAGCGGATCCGGCTCGCTGAGGCGGGTGCGCCGGGCTGGTCGGGGGAGATCCGCGAGGTGGAGTATCTGGGTCCCTTCGTCCGTTATCGGGTTGATCTCGGGGAGCAGCTCGAGATCATCGTCAACCACCCCAATGAGGGGCAGGCCCGTCTGGCCCGTGGCAGCAGGGTCAGCCTCAGCTGGCCGGAGCAGGCCATCCACCGCCTGAGCGGCGCCCATCAGGGGGCGCAGCCATGAGTGCCCCTCACAGTGCGAGTCTTGCCATGAACCATCAGCCCGAACCTGCCCGTTTCAGGCCGCTGCGGCGCCTCTCGACCCTGCTCTATGGGCGGCCCGGCCTGCTGCTGGCGATCCTGCTGGGGCCGCCGCTGCTGTGGCTCGGCATCATCTATGTCGGCTCCTTGCTGATGCTGCTCTCCAACTCCTTGTTCGGGCTGGACGAGTTCAGCGGTCAGGTGCGCCACGAGCTGGGGCTGCAAAACTTCGTCGCCCTGCTGCGACCGGAGAATCTGGATGTGATCGGCCGCACCGTCGGCATGTCGCTGCTGGTGACCCTGGCCTGCGCCCTGATCGGTTTTCCGGTGGCCTACTACATGGCACGCTACACCAGTGGCAAGACCCGGGCGCTGTTTTATGTAGGGATCATGCTGCCGCTCTGGTCCAGCTATCTGGTGCGGGTCTATGCCTGGAAGCTGATTTTGGCCAAGGAGGGGGTAGTGAGCTGGCTGGCCGACAGCATGGGGCTGGAGTGGCTGCTCGATGCCATCCTCTCCCTGCCGGTGATAGGTGGCCCGTCGCTCTCTTTTTCGCGGCTCGGCACCTTTATCGTGTTCGTCTATGTCTGGCTGCCCTTCATGATCCTGCCCATTCAGGCAGCGGTGGAGCGTATACCGCGATCCCTGCTGGAGGCGAGCAGCGATCTGGGGGCGACACCCGCCCAGACCTTTCGCAACCTGATCCTGCCGCTGGCGTTGCCCGGTGTGGTGGCGGGCTCCATTTTCACCTTCTCGCTGACCCTCGGTGATTACATCATCCCCGGCATCATCGGCAACTCGACCATGTATATCGGTCAGGTGGTCTACATGCAGCAGGGAACGGCGGGCAATCTGCCCTTTGCCGCCGCCTTCTCGCTGGTGCCGATCCTTATCATCGCCATCTATCTGGCGATTGCGAAAAGACTGGGGGCTTTTGATGCGCTTTGAATCAATCGCTTTGAACCGGCAGCAAGGAGGCCGTCATGTCAGCTAGCTCAGTGATCAGTCAGGGAGAGCGCCCTTCGGGCCTGCTCAAGTACGCCGCCATCGGCGGGCTCTTGTTCCTGCACTTTCCCATTCTGTTTATCTTCCTCTACGCCTTCACCAGCGAGAGCAAGAGTTACCAGTTTCCGCCCCCCGGGCTCACCCTCAAGTGGTTCGAGGTGACCCTCAATCGCCCCGATGTGTGGCGTGCCATCCAGCTGTCACTGGAGGTCGCGGGGCTGGCAACACTGGCAGCCATGATCCTCGGCACCTTGGCGGCAGGGGCCATTGCCCGCAGCCGCTTCTTCGGTCAGGAGGTGGTGTCGCTCTTGCTGGTGCTGCCCATCGCGCTGCCCGGTATCGTCACCGGTATCGCGCTGCGCTCGGCTTACGGCCTGATGGAGATCCCGTTCAGCTTCTGGACCATCGTTATCGGCCACGCCACTTTCTGTGTGGTGGTGGTCTACAACAATGCGCTGGCCCGTTTTCGCCGCACCAACCAGAGCCTCATCGAGGCGTCGATGGATCTCGGGGCCGACGGCTTCCAGACCCTGCGCTACGTGATCCTGCCCAATCTGGCCACGGCGCTGCTGGCGGGGGGCATGCTGGCCTTTGCCCTGAGTTTTGACGAAGTGATCGTCACCACCTTTACGGCGGGCCAGCAGACCACGCTGCCCATCTGGATGTATCAGGAGCTGATCCGTCCCCGTGACAGGCCGGTCACCAACGTGGTGGCCCTCATCATAGTGGCCTTCACCACTATCCCTATTTTGCTTGCCTACTACCTCACTCGCGACACCCATGATGTCGCTGGCAGTGGCAAATGATGACTCAACGCGTGCGCAAGGATGCAACCATGAAACTCTCTACCCAACTCTTGATTGATGGCCAGTTTGTGACCGGCGAGGGGCAGGCCGAACCCATTCTCAACCCGGCCAACGGCGAACAGATCGCCGCCGTGCCCGAAGCCTCGTTCGAACAGGTGAACCGGGCGGTGAACGGTGCCCAGCGCGCCTTCGCCCAGTGGAGCCGCACCACCCCGGCAAGCCGCAGCAACCTGCTGCTGCGTCTGGCGGATCTCGTCGAGCGCCACGCCGAGGAGTTTGCGGCGCTCGAATCCCTCAACTGCGGCAAACCCTATCTGGCCGTGCTCAACGACGAGCTGCCCGCGGTGGTGGACTGCTTCCGCTTCTTTGCCGGGGCGGCCCGCTGCCTGCAAGGGCCGCTGGCGGGGGAGTATCTCGAGGGGCACACCAGCATGATCCGCCGCGACCCCATAGGTGTTGTGGGCAGTATCGCCCCCTGGAACTACCCGCTGATGATGGCGGCCTGGAAGATGGCGCCGGTGCTGGCGGCGGGCAATACGGTGGTGCTCAAACCCTCCGAACAGACCCCGCTCACCGCGCTGCGTTTGGCGGAGCTGGCCAGCGAGATCTTTCCCCGCGGCGTCATCAACGTCATCTGCGGGCGGGGTGAGAGTGTGGGGGCGCCGCTGGTGGAGCACCCGCTGGTACGGATGGTATCGCTCACCGGCGATATCGCCACCGGTCAGAAGATCCTGCAGAGCGCCGCCCGCACCATGAAGCGCACTCACCTTGAACTGGGGGGCAAGGCGCCGGTGATCATCTTCGACGATGCGGATCTGGAGGCCGTAGTGGCAGGCATTCGCACCTTCGGTTTCTACAACGCAGGCCAGGACTGCACCGCCGCCTGCCGTATCTATGCCCAGGGCAAGATCTACGACAAGTTCGTCGCCGCCATGACCGATGCGGTGGCCTCCATCAAGGTGGGCAGCCAGTACGAGGAGGGTGTGGAGATGGGGCCGCTTATCTCGGACAGACAGCGCAACCGGGTCGCCAGCTTTGTCGAGCGGGCCCAGAGCAGCGGTCATGTGGAGGTGACGGCGGGGGGCAAGATCCGTCCCAGCAACGGCTTCTTCTTCGAGCCGACCCTGATTGTCGGGGCCCGGCAGGAGGATGAGATCGTGCGCCGCGAGGTGTTTGGCCCCGTGGTGTCGGTGACCCGTTTCAACGACGCCGAGCAGGTGGTGCAGTGGGCCAACGACTCGGACTATGGCCTCGCCTCGTCGGTCTGGACCAAGGATCTGAGCCTCGCCAGCAAGGTGGCCAGCCACTTGCAATATGGCTGCACCTGGATCAACACCCACTTCATGCTCACCTCCGAGATGCCCCACGGCGGCATGAAGATGTCGGGCTACGGCAAGGATCTCTCCCTCTATGCGCTGGAGGATTACACTGTGCCGCGCCATATCATGGTCAAGCTGTAGTGGGGATTGGTTAGCGGGTTGTCACAATTTATTTACAACTGTTTCAGGCAGCCGACTCATGGGTCGGCTGCTTTTTTTGTTGCCATTTCGTTACAGTGAAACCGTGATGAAACGGCAAGGCGCCTGATGTGGCGCCAGAGGATGGAACCGCTATGGCAACCTTCTACACCGCCCACCAGCCGGATGCTGACGGGGTGATCCACTACAGCAACGAAGAGCATGGCACCTGGCAGATCCTGATCGAACGTCAGTTCGCCGCTCTTGCTGGCAAGGGGTGTGACGAGTATCTGGCCGGTCTCGACAGACTGGGGCTGCCCCGTGATCGCATCCCCCAGCTGGCCGAGATCAACGCCGTCTTGCAGCCTGCGACCGGCTGGTCGGTGGCGGCGGTGCCTGCGCTTATCTCGTTCGATCGCTTCTTCGCCCTGCTGGCCAATCGCCAGTTTCCGGTGGCCACCTTTATCCGGCGCCGGGACGAGCTCGACTACCTGCAAGAGCCGGATATCTTTCACGAGATCTTCGGCCACTGCGCCATGTTGACTAATCCGGCCTTCGCCCACTTCACCCACCTCTACGGTCAGTTGGGGCAGCAGGCGAGCAAGGAGCAGCGAGTTTTTCTGGCGCGGCTCTACTGGTTCACCGTGGAGTTTGGCCTCTTGGCGACGCCGGACGGGCTGCGTATCTACGGTGGCGGCATTCTCTCCTCCATCGGCGAGACCGCCTATGCCCTCTCCGGCCAGCCGCTGCTGCAACCCTTCGATCTACTGACTGTGCTGCGCACCCCGTATCGCATCGACATCATGCAGCCCACCTATTTTGTGCTGCCGAGTCTCGATCATCTCTACCAGCTGACCGGGGAGGAGATCATGGCTGCTCTGGCCGAGGCCAGTCGGCTTGGCCTCTATCCGCAGCGCTTTGAGGTTCCCGCTGGCAAACAGGCAAGCTGACCAAAAGCAAACAACCCTATTTCATTTTCATTAATTTTTCATTAATTCAAGCAGGAGTAACCCATGTCCGAACTGGCCAGCCAGCAGTGTGAAGCGTGTCGCGCCGATGCCCCCAAGGTGAGCGATGAGGAGCTGCGCGAGCTGATGCAGCTTATTCCCGACTGGCAGCCGCTGGTGGAGGAGGGGGCGCTGCAACTGCGGCGAGAATTTACATTTCGCAACTTCAAGGAGGCGCTGGCGTTTACCAACCGCCTGGGGGAGCTGGCAGAAGCGGAGTTCCATCATCCGGCCATCCTGACCGAGTGGGGCAAGGTGACCGTCAGCTGGTGGACCCACAAGATTGGCGGTTTGCATCGCAACGACTTCATCATGGCGGCGCGCACCGATCAGTTGCTCCGGTAATCGCACCCCACACCAGCGTCATCGGTTGACCCGGGCCTGCCTGCGAAAGCGGGGCAGGCCCGCATTTTTATGGGCTGGCGCTCGCACTGGGGGGATCGAGACTGTATTATCCGCTCATTCATAGAGTTAGCTAGGAAGTGTGTCCCGAATGCGTCTTGAAGTCAGCTGTGAAGACCGCCTGGGCCTGACCCGGGAACTGCTCGACCGCCTGGTGGAGCACAATATCGATCTGCGCGGCATCGAAATCGATACCTCAGGCATCATCTATCTCAACTTTCCCGAGCTGGAGTTCAGTGATTTTCAGCACCTGATGCCGGAGATCCGCCGCATTCCCGGCGTCTACGACGTCAAGACCATCCCCTACATGCCTTCCGAGCGAGAGCATCACGAGATCGAGGCGTTGCTCAAGGCGCTGCCGGATCTGGTCTTCTCCCTCGACAGCAAGGGCAAGGTGACCCAGGCCAACCAGTCTGCCCTCACCACCCTCGGCTTGCCGGTGGAGGAGGTACGCGGCGTGGCGCTCGGTTCGCTGGTCAAGGGTTTCTCCTTCACCCGCTGGCTGGAGGCGAGCGAGATCAAGCCGCAGACCTGCAAGCTCAGTTTCAATGGCGAAGAGTATCTGGCAGATCTGATGCCGCTGTTCGTGGCAGAAGCCCGCGGCAAGCAGGCGCTGGCCGGGGCCGTGGTGGTGCTCAAATCTGCCCGTCGGGTCGGCCTGCACTTCAGCGCGCTTCATGCGGTGGAAGTGGGGGGCTTCGAGCATCTGCAGGCCGAGAGCCCCAAGATGAAAGAGGTGCTGTCGCAAGCGCGCAAACTGGCGATGCAGGACGCGCCGCTGCTGATTGTCGGTGAGACCGGTACCGGCAAGGAGCTGCTGGCCCGTGCCTGTCACGGGGCCAGCCTGCGCTCCAGCCACCCCTTTATGGCCCTCAACTGCGCCGCCATGCCCGATAACGTGGCCGAGAGCGAGCTGTTTGGTTATGCCCCCGGCGCCTTTGGCAACAACACCGAGGGCAAGCGCGGCGTGCTGGAGCTGGCGAGCGGCGGCACCCTGATGCTGGACGAGATCGGCGACATGTCTCCCCATCTGCAGACCAAGTTCCTGCGGGTATTGCAGGATGGGGTGTTCCGCCGGGTCGGTGACGAGCAGGAGGTGAAGGTCAATGTGCGTTTCATCTGCACTACCCAGAAGCAGTTGCTGGATCTGGTGCACGAAGGAACCTTCCGCGAGGATCTCTACTATCGTCTCAACGTGCTCAGTCTGGCGCTGCCCCCCCTGCGCGAGCGCAAGGCGGACATCATGGTGCTGGCCCAGCAGTTTGTCTCCCGCTTTGCCAGCGAGTTGCAGCGACCCCGTCCGCGCTTTACCCGCAACATGGCCGACTACCTGACCGCCTACCGCTGGCCGGGCAACGTGCGCCAGCTGCGCAACTGTCTCTACCGCGCCATGACCCTGCTGGAAGGGGATGAGCTGGGGCCCGAGCAGATCGACCTGCCGGTGGCGGCCGATACCATACCGCTGATCGACGAGTGGTTTGAGGGGAATCTCGACGATGCGGTGAAGCGCTTCGAGAGCCAGCTGCTGGCCCGGCTCTATCCCGCCTTCCCGTCAACGCGCCAGCTGGCCAAACGCCTGGGCGTGTCGCATACCGCCATCGCCAACAAGCTGCGAGAATACGGCATCAGCAAGAAGTGATTTCCACCTTGCTGCCTGCCACCAGAGAGCCCGTTACCAGACGGGCTCTCCGTTTTCTTTACACGAACTCGGTAGTTGATGGCGGGGTGAGACTTGTCAGGCCAGTGTCAGCCAACTTACTATCTGGGTTCATGTACCCGAACCGCAATGCCATAGCAGCGGTATTGTCAAGGCGACTACCTCCCGATCATGCTGTTACTCTTTCCCCCCCGTTTAACTGCCCGTCTGGCGCTCCTGTTGGTTGCGTTTGGCCTGCTGTTGCCCCGCGCGCTAGCGGAAACGGCCGCAGAGAGCCGGGCGACGGCGGTCAGGGAGCTGGTGCTCGATATCATGAGTTACACCCGCTGGCCCACCGAGCCTGCAGTGCTGCGCATGTGCGTGGCGGCGCCGACCGAATATGCCGGCGCCCTCTTTACCATCGATCGTCAGGCCAATGGCCGTACCGTGCAGGTCCATCGTTACGAGGCGAGCGATCCGGCCATCAGCGATCACTGCGATGTGCTCTATCTGGGGGTACTCGACGAGCCGACCCGGATTGCGCTGTTTGCCCGCCTGCAGGGGCACCCTGTGCTCAGCATCAGCGAATACAACCACGACTGCTCCACCAGCTCGGTGTTCTGCCTGCAGACCTCGCCGGACAGCGTGCGGGTGCGGTTTAAAGTGAACCTCGATGCCCTGGCCCTGAGCGGCGTGCGGGTGCATCCCGCCGTGCTCAAGCTGGCCCATGCCGACAAGGGGGTTCCATGAGACGACAGGTGAGCGCGGCTCCCCGCCGTCTGACCCTGCGTCAGAGCCTGGGGCGAACCCATCTGGTGGCCGCCATCACAGCCGTCAGCGTGGCAGGACTCTTTTTTACTCTGGTGGCCCTGCTGGTAGTGCGTTTTTACGCCGACCACAATCTGGAGCTGGTAGCCCGCGCCATCAGCTACAGCGCCGAGGCGGCGGTGGTGTTCCACGATGAGGAGGCGGCGAGCGAGGCGCTCAGTGGCATCGTAGCCAAGGAAGAGGTGGCCGAAGCCACTATCGTGCTGACCAATGGCCAGTTGCTCGCCAGTTGGGAGCGCCCCAGAAGCAACCCGCTGGTGACGCTCGAAGACTATCTGGCCCAACTGCTGATGCCAGGGCCTGTCAAACTCCCCATGCTGCGGGGTGGTGAGCTGATTGCCACCATAGAGCTGCGCGGTCATGGCGAGTATCTGTTGCTGTTCTTGCTCTCGGCGCTGCTGGTGATGGTAGTTTGCCTGATGCTGAGCGCCATGGTGGCACTCTATGTGGCCGACCGGATGCAGGTCTCCATCACCGCACCGCTGCGCAAACTGGCACTTGTCGCCCACTCGGTACGTCGACAACGCACCCTGGGGATGCGGGCGCCACCGGCCGATATCGTCGAGATTAACGAGCTGGGGGATGACTTCAACTCCCTGCTGGACGAGCTGCAAGCCTGGCAGGCCCAGCAGGCCCGCGAAAATGCCAGCCTGCTCCATCAGGCGACTCACGATGCCCTCACCGGACTGCCCAATCGCGCCCTGTTTGAAGCGCGGCTCGCGCAGGCCATCTCCCTCGGCGAGCAAGAGGGGTTTGCGCTGCTCTATCTCGACTGCGATCGCTTCAAGCAAATTAATGACACGCTGGGGCACAACGCCGGTGACGATGTGCTGATCGCGCTCTCAAGACGGGTGCAGCATCAGCTGCGTCCGGATGATCTGGTGTTTCGCCTCGGTGGTGACGAGTTTGCGGTGCTGGTTGGTCCACTCCAGCGACAGCATGAGGTGGAAGAGGTGATTGGCCGCATCCAGCAGGCGATGAGCGAACCGGTGGCGCTGCGTGACGGTCGTCAGCTGGTGGCCGAGGTGAGTGTCGGCTTCGCCGTCTATCAGGCGGGTATGAGTGCCAGCGTGCTGTGTGATCAGGCCGATGCAGCCATGTATCTGGCGAAACGGGCGCGCCGCAGCGAACAGCAAACCATCGCCTGACTGGCAAGAATAACAACATAAACAAGGAGCAAACCATGAAGATCACCCACCTGTTGAAAGTGACCCTGCTGGGGTTGATGTTGTCGCTGCTGGCCGGTTGTCAGAGCGCGCCCAAGGGATTGACCCCGGAGCAGATCGCCGTGCTCAAGGAGCAGGGCTTTTATCTGACCGATGAGGGGTGGACGCTGGATCTGGCCAACCGGGTGTTGTTTGCCAACAACGTGGGGGCGCTCAATCCCCAGACTCGTCAATCCGTTGAAAAACTGGGTAAAACACTGCTTGGCGTAGGGTTGGACAAGGCGCGGGTGGATGGCCACACCGATAATACCGGCGAGAGCAGCTACAACCAGCAACTCTCCCTGAAGCGGGCCCAGTCGGTGGCCGATGTGCTGGTCTCGGTCGGCATGAAGCCAGCCAATCTGGAGATCCATGGCCGTGGCGAGACCATGCCGCTGGCGGATAACAAGACCAGAGAGGGCCGGGCCGCCAACCGCCGGGTTGCCATCGTCATCAGCGATCAATAACCCTTCTCATCATTTCATTACCCATAAAAAAGAGCGCCCGATCGGCGCTCTTTTTGATCGCGACAGCTGGGGTCGCGAGGGCATGTGGGGCAGGGTTACTGCGCGCTATTTTGCCCGTTATTGTCGTGATGGCTGCGCAGGCGGATGTTGATCATCTCCACCACCAGCGAGAAGGCCATGGCGAAGTAGATGTAGCCCTTCGGAATATGCAGGTCCATCCCCTCGGCCATCAGGGCGAAGCCCACCAGGGTGAGGAAGGAGAGGGCCAGCATCTTGATGGTGGGGTGGTTATCGACGAAATCACCGATGGATTTGGCGGCAAACATCATGATGAAGACGGCGATCATGATGGCCAGCACCATCACCGGCACGTGATCGGCCATGCCGACCGCGGTGATCACCGAGTCGAGGCTGAACACGATATCGAGGATGGCGATCTGGATCAGGGTGCTGATAAAGCCCGAGGCCGCTTTGCTGACGCTCTCCGGCTCGGCCGCCCCTTCCAGGGTGACGTGGATCTCGTGGGCACTCTTGCCGATAAGGAACAGGCCCCCCAGCAGCAGGATCAGATCGCGGCCGGAGATGGCTTCATCCAGCACGGTGAAGAGCGGATCGGTGAGGCGCATCACCCAGGCCAGCGAGAGCAGCAGCAGGATCCGGGTACCCATGGCGAGCCCCAGACCCAGAATGCGCGCTTTTTGACGCTGCGCCTCCGGCAGGCGACCTACCAGGATGGAGATAAAGATGATGTTGTCGATGCCCAGCACGATCTCGAGCAGGGTAAGGGTGGCGAGTGCGACCCAGGCAGAGGGATCAAGAACCCATTCCAGCATGATTGAACCTTGGTTGAAAATTGGTTGGAAAATTGAAGCAGCGCATTCTAGCAGGGGCGCCACTGCTTGTCCCAGAGGGGGGAAAAGATAAAAATGGTGGCCATCGCAAGGGAGGCAGGCATGTTTCGATTAGGTTTCATCATTAATCCGGTCGCCGGGATTGGCGGCGCAGTGGGGCTCAAGGGCAGTGACGGCGTGGTGGATGAGGCGCTTGCTCGTGGTGCCGTGCCCAAGGCGCAGGAGCGGGCGCGGCAAGCCTTGTTGCCACTGTGCGAACTGAGCGTCCCGTTTGAACTGCTGACGGTGGCGGGAGAGATGGGGGAGGCGGTGGCCCGCGAGCTGGGGTTGCCCTGTCGGGTCATCTATCAACCGGCCGGGGAGAGCACCTCGGCCGATGATACCCGCCACGCCGCCGAGTTGATGCGCGAAGCCGGGGTCGATCTGCTGCTGTTTGCCGGTGGCGATGGCACGGCGCGGGATATCTGCGCCGCGGTGGGGGAGTCTTGCCATGTGCTCGGCATTCCGGCGGGGTGCAAGATCCACTCCGGCGTCTACGGGGTGACGCCCGCTGCCAGCGGGCGGGTGGTAGCGCGGATGATCGCAGGGGAACTGCTCAGCCTGATCGATGCCGAGGTGCGCGACATCGACGAGGAGGCGTTTCGCGCGGGCAAGGTGCGGGCCCGCCATTACGGCCAGCTGAAGGTGCCCGGCGATCTGCGTTA
This sequence comes from Aeromonas sp. s12, assembly GCF_040907925.1. Classification (NCBI taxonomy): domain Bacteria; kingdom Pseudomonadati; phylum Pseudomonadota; class Gammaproteobacteria; order Aeromonadales; family Aeromonadaceae; genus Aeromonas; species Aeromonas sp. s12. The sequence goes on from NZ_JBFOCT010000008.1 coordinate 141,005, forward strand.
CGTACAAGCGGTCAAGCAGGGGGGCAAGGAGTCCGAAGAGCTGGTGCTGGCGGATCTCGCCGCCGGTGTGGTGGAGCAGATGGAGCCCGATACCCTCTATCTGATGGGTTCCGGCAGCACGGTGGCAGCCTGTATGGCAGAGCTCGGTCTGGAAAATACTTTGCTCGGTGTGGATCTGGTGGAAAATGGCCGACTTATCGGGCAGGATCTCAGCGCCGCCGAGATCCTGACCCGGATCCGCGGCCGTCGCTGCCGACTGATCATGACCCTGATAGGCGGACAGGGACATCTGTTCGGGCGCGGAAATCAGCAATTGAGTCCAGAGGTGATTCGGTGTGTCGGGCTGGAGAATATCCAGGTGCTGGCAACCAAAGCCAAGCTTGCCGCCCTTGCGGGCAGGCCGCTGCTGGTGGATACCGATGATCCCGAATTAAACCGGGCGTTGCGTGGTTATCTGCGAATAACCACGGGATACAAGGATCAGGTCATCTACCCGGTGGCCAACCCGGAATAGGACGCCAAGGACGCTGCTGGCCTGGCGCCAGAGAGCTGCAATCAACCGGATTGCGGTTCCATACTCCCGAATTTTTTGCCGCAAATGAGGCTGCGTTACATGACGATTCACGATTTTGAGCACAAGTTGTTGGGACTGATCGACAGCATGGTTGCCACCGCGACCGATGATGAGCTGTTTGCGGGGGGTTACCTGCGAGGTCATATCTCATTGGCCGTTGCCCGGGCCGAGCTGGAAGGCAAGACCCTGGTGCGGGACGTCAAGAGCTATGTGCTGCGCAGCCTCAACGAGGCGATCTTGCAAGGTGAGCTATCTGAAGAGGATGAAAAACTGGTGCAGGCGATGTGGAGTCGTTTGCAACAAGACGCAGAAGCTTGATCGGATACACAATTCAAACTGAAGTTTGAGTTTATCCTTCCCCTGAAGTTAGTGAAAGGTTAATAATAAGTTTCGCCTTTTGTTTCAGGGATTAAACTATGGCCTCTTCCTCACGCATTGCCAATAAACTGCCGCTCGAGATGCTCTATCAGTGGGAGCGGCAGTGTCCTGATCGAACCTACCTGCGTCAAACCATCAACCGCGAATATGTCGATTTCACCTGGGGTGAAGTGGCCGATGAAGCGCGGCGGATGGTTACGGCCTTGCGTCACCTCGGTCTGGTGGCCGGTGACAAGGTGGCGCTGCTCTCCAAGAACTGTGCCCAGTGGTTTATCGCCGATCTGGCGATGCAGATGGGGCAGTATGTGAGCGTGCCCATCTACCCGACCGCCAACGTCGACACCATCGAATATGTGCTGCGCCATAGCGAGGCCAAAGCGATCTTCGTCGGCAAGCTGGATGACTGGAAGAGTCAGGAGGCGGGCGTACCCGACGATCTGCTGCGCATCGCCTTCCCCTATGACACCATGCCGGCCAGCCACCAGTGGGATGACCTGCTGGAGGCGCACGAGCCGATCCCTGACAGCCCGGTGCAGGCCCCTGACTCCCTGCTGAGTCTGGTCTACACCTCTGGCAGTACCGGCAAGCCGAAAGGGGCCATGCTGAGCGTCGAGCGCTACGCCTGGTCGTGCGAGAAGCTGGTGGAGACGGTGAGCCTGAGCCAGGCCGATCGGGGCTTCTCCTACCTGCCGCTGGCCCATATTACCGAGCGGGTCTACATCTATGGCGGCAGTCTCTATGGCGGCGCTACCATCGCGTTCCCCGAATCCCTCGACACCTTTATCGAAGATGTCAAACGCTGCCGTCCCACCGTCTTTATCTCGGTGCCGCGGCTGTGGGCCATGTTCCGCATCAAGATCCACGAGAAGCTGCCCCAGAACAAACTGGCGTTGCTGCTCAAGATCCCGCTTATCTCCGGCCTTATCAAACGCAAGCTGCAAAAGGGGTTGGGACTGGATCAGGCCCGGGTACTCGGCTGCGGCTCCGCGCCTGTCTCCCCTGCGCTGCTTGAGTGGTATCTGAGCATTGGCCTCAAGGTGACGGAAGCCTGGGGCATGACCGAGAACCACGCCTACTCCACCATCAACTACCCATTCCGCGCCGACAAGATCGGCACCGTCGGCAAGGCGGGGATCGGGGTGACCATCAAGATCTCCGACGAGGGGGAGATCCTCTGCCGCTGCGAAGGGATGATGCTGGGTTACTACAAGGATCCCGAGCACAGCGCCGAGGCCATCGATGCCGAGGGGTGGCTGCACACTGGCGACATGGGCAAGCTGGACAAGGAGGGTTATCTCACCATCACCGGCCGGATGAAGGATGTGTTCAAGACCGCCAAGGGCAAGTATGTGGCGCCGGTGCCCATCGAGGGACTGCTGGGGCAGGAGCCCATCATCGAACAGCTCTGCGTGATTGGTTACGGCATGCCCCAGCCCATTGCGCTGGTGCAGCTGGCCGAGAGTGCCATGAGGGGCAATCGGGAGGAGGTCAACGCCAGACTGGAAGCGGCGCGGGTTCGGGTCAACGATCAGCTGGAATCCCACGCCAAGATCCGCGGCATTCTGGTAGTGAAAACCCCCTGGAATATCGAGAACGGCGTGCTGACCCCCACCATGAAGATCAAGCGTCACCTGCTGGAGCAAAAGTACGCCCAGGTCGGGGATCGCTGGCCCTCATCGCAAGTGGTGGTGTGGGAGGAGTAAATCCCCCATTTTCCACATCGCGACAAACAACAACGGCCCTTGATGGGCCGTTGTTGTTTTTGGGGGTTATCACTCGCCGCCATTTGGCGGGCAAGTGAGAAACGAGCTCCCGGTTAGATCTGCGCCAGCGCGGCGGCCAGATCTGCAATCAGATCGTCGGCGTCTTCCACCCCGATGCTGAATCGAATGAGGTCGTCATTGACCCCGGCGGCGAGGCGGCTCGCCTCGTCCATGGCGGCGTGAGTGGTACTGGCCGGATGGCAGGCGAGACTCTCGAGATCCCCCAGACTCACCGCCTGCACGAATAGCTGCAGGTTGTCGAGCAGGGTAGCGCAGCGCTCAAACCCGCCTTCCAGTTCGATGCTCACCATGCCGCCAAAGCCGCTGGCGAAGGCGCCGAGGGCATCGTGGCCCGGATGGTTGGCAAGCCCCGGGTAGATCACCTTCTTCACTGCCGGGTGGGCTGCCAGAAACTCGGCCACTTTCTGGGCATTGTGCAGGTGGGCATCCATCCGTAGCGGCAGGGTCTTGACCCCACGCTGCAGCAGGTAGGCCTCCTGCGGGCCAATGGGAGAACCGATATGTTTGAGGGCCACGGTGCGGATCGGCTTCATCAGGGCGTGAGATCCCGCTACCACCCCAGCGATGATGTCGCCGTGGCCGCCCAGATATTTGGTGCCGCTGTGCATCACTACATCGACCCCGAGTTCCAGCGGACGCAGCAGGTAAGGGGTGAGGAAGGTGTTGTCACACACTGTGATGGCGCCCACTTTGCGGGCTGCTTCCACCACCAACCGCGGATCCACCACCTTGAGGGTGGGGTTGGTCAGGGTTTCGAACAGTACCACCTTGGTGGCGGGGCGGATGTTGGCCAGCAGATCCCGATCGCTCTCGTAGGCGGTGACTTTTATGCCGGCGCGGCTGAAGGTTTGCTTGAGGAAGGCATCGGTGCCGCCGTAGAGCGGGCCGATATAGGCCACCTCATCGCCGCTGTCGGCCAGGGCATACATGATGGCGCTCACCGCTGCCATGCCGCTCGCCACCACCAGCGCTTCATCGGCACCTTCAAGCGCCGCCAGCTTCTGCTCCAGCTCGGCGGTGGTGGGGTTGCCAAAGCGGCTGTAGATAAAGCCGGGGGCCTGACCTGCAAAGCGCTCCTTGCCTGCCTGGGCGTTGAAGTAGCTGAAGGTGCTGCTCTGGTAGAGCGGGGTGGTGAGGGCACCGGTCTGTGGGTCGATCCGCTGGCCGCTGTGTACGCTCATGGTCTTGAATTTCATCGTGTTGCTCCGTGATGGCCAGGCTCTGGCCATGACTTGTTTTGTTGTTCGTTGCTTGTTGTGTTTGTCAGCGCGGGTATGTGCATGCGGCTTGTGGCTTATGCATATACCCGCCTGCGGATCTCTGCGCTGTTCAGGCCAGTATCGCTTCGCTCTTTGTGCGCGGTAGGCGAGCGGGTTCCCCATAGTGGCGGGCCGCCACATCCGGGTGGGAGCGCAGTCGCCCTTTCAGCACATTCTCCCCCACCTGATTAAAGAGCGGGTTGGTCGGGTCGCTCTCCGGCCCTTGCGCCTGCGCTGCCAGCGCGGGGGAGAGGGTGAGCAGTGGCACGGTGGCATCGAGCCGCGCCGCCATAAAGAAGGCGCAGGATAGGCGCGAGACACCGGGCGGCGGGCTTACCACCCGATGCAGGGTCGCCTTGAGATAGCCGTTGGAGGCCAGCTCCAGCAGCTCGCCGATATTGACCACCAGCGCTCCCGGAAGGGGGGGGGCGGAGATCCAGCCGTCGGCCGTCTCGACCTCAAGCCCCGAGTGATTATCCTGCATCACCAGCGTCAGGTAGCCGGGATCCTTGTGGGCGCCGACCCCCTGACTGCTGCCACCCGCCTCTTGCCCCGGGTAGTGAATCAGCTTCATATGCTGATAGGGGGCGCCGCGAATACTGTCGTCAAACACGTTGGCCGGTTGCTCCAGCACCTCGGCGAAGGCAGCGAGCAGGGTGAGGGTGATGTCGCTCAGCCGCTCCTGCCACGCCAGCAGATGGCCTTTCATCTCGGGAAAAGTAGTCGGCCACTGGTTGGGGCCGATCAGCCGCTGCCAGGGTTCACGGACCAGGGCCGCAGGCAGAGCCTGGGCCTCATTCATGATATCGAATTGCTCCCGCAGATCCGGCCGCTGGCGCGTTAGCTCGGCACCGACCCGGTTGTAGCCGCGAAAGTGGGGGCTGTTGACCATCTGCACCGCCAGCTTCTCCTGCTCCGGCAGAGCAAAGAAGCGCTCTGCCAGCGCCAGGGTCTCTAGCATCTCAACCTTGCTCAAGCCGTGGCCGACCAGATAGAAAAAGCCCACATCGCGGGCGGCCGCGGCCAGCCTGGCCAGCATAGGGCGACGCACCTCGGGCGCCCCCTTGAGGGCAGCCAGATCGATGATCGGCAGTGGTGAATGTTCCATGTGCACCTCCTCACTCTTTCGTTATCTCTGGCGCCATCTCTTGCACTGCCTCCGCTGTTGGCAGACCTGATAAGCGGCAAACGGGATGGCGCGACAGTGTGGCGCCATCTGGGATAAAGGGGATGCTACTGTTCGGTGTTATAAGACGGAAACAACAAATTATTCTTAGTTATATACAAAATTCGAAATGGAATTCGGCGCCTGATGGGCTGAAGGTTTTTTGCGCAGCCATTGCGGGGTAAAGGGGCAACGATGAGGGGGAGAGTGATAACCAGAGGCAAGCTGCCAGCGGCAAAAATGACCAAAACAGAAAATGGCCAAAACAGAAGAGAGGCGGATGCCTCCCTTCTGGTTGAGCGGTTTTTCACCTGACCGAAAGCACAGGCGAGTGACCGCGTATTCTGGCCTTAACCGCCTGTTGGCTCTCAGTAACCCAGGGTAAAGCGCTGGCGCTGGTGAGCCGGTTTTTCCACCTCGTTCAGCACGCCATCGGCCAGATCACCGGCGGTGATCCCGGCAGGCTGTTCGCCGCTAAAGAGCACCTGATCGCCACCAATCCGATAGCCGCCGCGCTTCTCGCCCGGTTCGAGGAACACCGGGGGAGAGACAAAGCGCCAGTCGAGGGTGGTTTCACGACGCAGGGCGGTGAGACCATCGCGGGCCGCCAGCGCCCCCTGTTTCCACTCGGCCGGAAACTCAGGGGTATCCACCAGTTGCACGCCGGGGGCAACCTCCAGACTGCCGGCGCCACCTACTACCAGCAGCCAGCTGTTGGCCGCTTTGGCTGCTGCGACGATCGCGTTGGCGCCCTTGAGGTACTGGTCGTAGATATCCGGTGTGGTCCAGCCCGGGTTGTAGGCGCTGAGCACCCGATCGTGCCCCTTGAGCACCTCGGCCAATGCCTGCGGGTTTTGGGCATCCACCGCCACGGCGGTGACCTGCGGATGGGCGGCCACCTTGCTGACATCGCGGACGATGGCGGTGACGTGATGGCCGCGGCTGATGGCCTCGTTCAGGATGGCTGAACCGACAAAACCGCTGGCACCGATCAGGGCAATCTTCATGGGGAACTCTCCTTCACTGTTGGAATGGGGCTATCCTACGCCGCCATTTATGATTTAATAATCACCTCAAAAATGCATTCACTTATAAGCTGGGTTTAATAATGGAACAGCTCAGACGTTACGCCATCTTCGCCGCCGTGGTGGAAGCGGGCAGCATGACAGGGGCAGCCAAATCTCTTGGCATGACCCCCTCCGCCGTCAGTCAGCATATCAGTCAGCTGGAGAGCCTGCTCGGACTGCCCCTGCTCCATCGCTCCACCCGTCGTCTCAGTCTGACCGAGGCGGGAGAGGTGGTGTGGCAAGGGTGTCGGGCGTTGCAGCAGACTCTGAGCGAGACCGAGCTGCGCCTCTCGGAGGTGCGCGACGCCCTGCTCGGGGAAGTGCGGATCACCGCCCCGGTGGGGATGGCGGGCCAGCCGCTGGCTCTGGCCCTCTCACCGCTGCTGCAGGCCCACCCCGGCCTCACCATCCAGATCATCGCCGACGACGAGAAGCGGGATCTGATTGCCGAGCGGATCGACGTGGCATTGCGGGTCGGCACCTTGCCCGATTCGACCCTGGTGGCCCGCAAACTGGGGCAGACCCGGATGCTGCTCTGCGCCGCCCCCGCCTATCTGGCGCGCAAGGGGACGCCGCGCACGCCCGCCGATCTGGCCACCCACGACTGGCTCTGCGGCGACATGCTGGGCAACGGTTTGCTGCTGCAGGATGAAAAGGGGGGCGAGCACAGGGTGAGGTTCAAGGCCAAGGTGCTCTGCAATAACGTGTTGCCCTTGCGCCAGTTTGCGCTGGCGGGGCAGGGGATCTCGCTGCAACCGGAGGGGGAGATTGGCGAGGATCTGGCGCAGGGGCGTCTGCTCGAACTGCTGCCCGGTTTTCGGGTGGCACCGATGGAGATCCACGCCATCACGCCGCAGCGGGAGATCCCGGAGAAAGTGCGGCGGGTGGTGGAGGCACTGCGCAGCTATTTCGGCACGACGATGTCGTCATGAGCTGCGCCTTAATGGTTGAGAAAAGGCCCCCGATTATCCTGAAGGGGGATTATCCATTAGGCGGTTTGTCGAGAAGAGCGATAGCCCGGATGAGGAGATGGGCATGCTTGACTGTTAAGCATACTTAAAACGAACTGACGGCCCGCACCTGATCTTTGAGCCAATTAAGCCCGGTATCCTGACCGGAGCTCTTGTGCCAACTCATGTAGACGGGGCAATCCTCCGAGAGCCAGGGGAGGGGATAGCTGGCCAGATCCAGCGCCTGCCCCAGCTTCTCCATATGCCACTGGCTGGCGACGCAGAGCCAGTCGGTACGACTCACCAGATGAAGAGCGGTGAGCAGGGAGTCGCTCTCGTAGGCAATCTGGCGCGGCGGCAGCGGCGCCTTGGTCAGGGTGTTGAGCAGCAAGCTGTCGAGCCGCCTGGTTTGCAATACCACGTGCTTTTCGTTGAAGAAGGTGGCCATGTCGGGGGCCTGGCGGATCCTGGGGTGATCCTTGCGGCAGGCGATGCGCAGGGCCTGGGACATAATCTGCTCGTTTTCGATCCCCTGCTCCGCCATCGGCTTGGTGGCCAGCACCAGATCCACGCTGTGCAGATAGAGGCTGTTCTGGCGCAGGGCTTCGTCCTGTACCTGGGTGTTCCACTCCAGCTGACAGTTGGGGGCTTGGGTCTGCAACAGGTTGTTGAGCTCCGGCAGGAAGAAGATATCGATATCGGGCACCCCCGCGATGCGAAAGGTGCGCCGACTGGTCTGGGGATCAAAGAGATCGGTGCGCTGCAGGCTGCGCTCCATGTCGTGCAGCGGCACCATGATCTCGTGGTGCAGACTGAGCGCTCGCGCCGTGGGGGTGATGCCGCGTCCCTGGCGGACAAACAGCGGCTCGCCCACCAGGGTGGTCAGGCGGCTGATGGCCTGGCTGATGGCCGAGGGGGTCATCTCCATCATCTCGGCGGCCGTGGTGACACCACCATAGCGGATCACCGCATCGAGGACGCGAAAGAGATTGAGATCGACTTGAGACATGGTGGCTACCGTTAAGCATGATTAAACAGTTAACATACTGAACAGCCTCTTGTCCGGCCAGCATTCCCTGCGATAACTGTGATGTTTCCCTCTCTATTCGTCATCTTCCATCTTGCCGCGAATGCGATCGAGCCTGTTTTGCAGTCATGCTTGAGTCCGGCAGGTGGCCCGCGGCATAGAGCAGCGCGACCAGCAGCAAGCCGCCCAGAAAGAGCCAGCGAGCGCTTCCCCAATGGCCGCTGTCCGTCATCAGGGCCGCCAGCAACAGGGGGCCAAGCAGCTGACCGAAGTTGGCGAGCTGGACAAAAAAGCCCTGCACGATGGCCAGTTGCACCGGCCCCTGACTCACTCCCTGTGCAGACGAGAGGATCGCCGGCGGCGCCATGCCACCCGAAAGGGAGAGGACGAGGCACAATCCATAGGCCCACCAAGGTGACAGGCCGGGCCAGAAGGCGAGCATGCCACACAGCGCCATCAGGCCCAGTGCCCAGCTGATGAGCCGATCTCGTGCCACGCCCCGGCGCAGCAGCAATGCCCCCATCAGGTTGCCGGGAATATTGGCGACCACCGCCAGCGCCGAAAGCAGGGCGATCTGGCTTTGGCCAATCCCGGGGCTGCCTTGCAACATGGTTGGCAGCCAGACAAAGAGCGCCCAGAGCATCAGGCTGTAGAGCGTGAACGCCAACCCGTAGCGCCAGAGTGCCTTCTGCCGGAGCACCGTCAGTTGGCGTAGCGGGTGGCCCGAGTTGATCGAGTTTTGGGATGCCCAGACCCGCAGCCCATCTGCCGAGCGACTGGCGAGCAGAAGCAGCAGGGCCGAGAGTTGCAGAGCCATCAGGATCAGCCAGGCCAGTCGCCAGCCACCTTGCGCCGTGAGCCAGGGAGTGAGCAGCATACCCGCCGCCGCCCCGAGGGGCAGGTTGACTGCCCACAGGCTTATGGCCAGCCGTTTATCCTCCTCCCGGGTCACCGCTACGATAAAGGCGGGCATGGCCACCGAGACCAGCAAAAAGCCAATCCCCTCGACAATTCGCGACAGCAGCATCATGGCCAGCCCGGTGGCGGGCAGTGCCAACGCCCCGCCTGTGACGATAACCAGTAGCCCGACAACCCCGGTTTGCCGCCCACTCCAGCGGGTCAGCAACAGGCCGAGAAAGAGGCTGAAGAGGATCGCCAGCGTATTGAAAGCTGAGGCGAGATAGCTGGCTTCGACCAGTGTCAGCCCCAGCTCGCTGCGCAGTATGCCGAGTACGGCGGGCACTTTGCCAAGGCAGAGGGCGCCGCTGGCACCGGCAAAAATGGCGAGGAAGACCAGAGGCCAGCGCGTGCTTTGTGGCTGGTGGCCAGCGAGCGTGCTCATGGCCGATATTGGCCGTTGCGCAGCCACTCATCGTTGAGCTGACCAAATTCGCCGCGCTGATAGGCATGCAGCCGATCTGCAATGGCGTCGTGGCTGTTCATGACGAAGGGGCCATGTTTGACCAGGGGTTCATTGAGCGCCTGGCCTGAGAGCAGCACGAAGTGGCAGGGCTCGGTGGCCTCAAGCTGCAGAGCCACCGCCTCGCCGCCCTCGGCAGAGAGGCTGACACCCATCCCGTGACCTGCCGGGATGAGGTGCCGCTCTCCCTCCGCCTGCAGGGTCAGCGATCCGGTCAGGGGATAGATCATGGCATTCCAGCCTGCCGCCAGCAGATGGGTGAAGCGGCTGCCGGGCGCGCAATGGCCATCGAGCAGGGTAAAGGGTTGGGGCAGCTCTGCCGAGTGTGGCGCCGTTATCCCGTTGCTGTGGCCTGCGACCACCCGTACTCGCACCCCTTCGCCATGAAACTCGGGGATGGTGGCAGCGGCTGCGTGGACGGCAAAAGGCGACATCATCTTTTGACGGGCAGGCAGGTTGACGAAGATCTGCAGGGCGTGGACATAGGGCGATGTCCCTTCCGGCTGCTCGGTATGTACAGCCCCGCGCCCGGCCGCCAGCCAGTGGAGCGCGCCCGGTTCGATGGGGCCCTGATTGCCGAGGGAGTCGTAGTTGACGTGGGGGCTCTTCGAATCCTCGAACAGATAGGTGACGGCAGAGATCCCGGCGTGGGGATGGGGCTCGAAGGTGGGGGCGGTCATCTGGAAGTGATCCACCATCACCACGGGGTCTATCAGACCGTTGAAAAAGTGTTCGCCAAAATGGCTGGCTGTAAAGCCGCTGCCAATGCGCAGCGGTTGGCCCTTGACGGGGGCGGAGAGAGTCAGGCGTCTGGTCATCGATATAACCTCTTGAAGACAAAAGAAGCCTTCAGTCATCTGACCGAAGGCGAGGCGAGTTACGACTTCTTGGCACCTTCTTGCATCTGCCACACCAGGGTGGCGAAAGGCATGTCGAGGGCGCTGTAGACATCGTGCGCCTTGGGGTCGACGTTGCTGCGCAGCATCTCGACCGCGGCAGAGGCGTAGTCGGTGACCGGGATACCGGCCCCCAGCAAGCGTTGCAGCCCAGTGGTGCGCTTGGCTTCGTTGAAGGTGCCGGAAGCATCGAGCACCACCCGGGCATCATAGCCGGCAGCCTTGGCAGAGAGGGCCGGGAAGCTGGCGCAGATCTCGAGGGATACCCCGGCGATGATCAGCTGTTTGCGGCCGGTCTTCTCAATGGCGGCGCGCACGGCAGGATCGTCCCAGGCGTTGATGACGGTGCGGTTGATCACCTTCACATCCGGCAGGGCACTGGTCAGTTCAGGCATGGTGGGGCCCCACATGCCATCAGGCATGGTAGCGGTCACGATCACCGGCACGCCGAGGGCGCGGGCGGCGTTGGCCAGCGCCACCACGTTGTGCTTGAGCTCGCCCACCGTGGTGTCGCGCACACCGCTCAGCAAGCCGACCTGATGGTCGACCAGCAGCAGTACCGCATTGTCTCGGGAGAGCATCTCCAGATAGCGGTTGGGTGATACAGTCGGATGGCTGGCAGCCTCGGCGGCCATGGCCGGTGTCGCTGTGGTAGCCAGCGTGGTGGTCAGGGTCGCCAGACCGAGCAGGGTGGCAGTGCAGATTTGTCGCAGTTTCATGGTGAACTCCTTGTGATATTGGAACAGTCAAACGGCCCTTGCTGGTGGGGCGGATTGCCCGCGCAGCAACCGTCTGATGGGGACAGGGCCATTATGATGGCTGCAAAAATGGCGACAATCTGGTGAAATAGGTTCTTATTGTTCTATTGATGGAACGATACGAATGCACCTCACCCTGACCAAGGCTGCCCGATGACACCACTGGAACTTGATTTGAATGATCTCTATCTCTTCACCCATGTGGTGCAGCGACAGGGATTCACTGCCGCTGCGCGGGCGCTTGGCGTGCCCAAGTCTCGGATCTCGCGCCGGATCCGGCTGCTGGAGGAGCGGCTGGATACCCGGCTGCTGCAACGTACCTCACGCCAGCTCAGCCTGACCGATGCCGGTGAGGTGCTCTATCGCCACTGTCAGGCGATGCTGGCCGAGGCGCAGGCGGGAGAGGCGGCTGTGCGGCAACGGCAGCAGGAGCCGAGCGGTCTGGTGCGGATCAGCGTGCCCATTACCATCGCCGATGCGCTGCTCGCCCGCTTGTTGCCCGCTTTTATGGCCCAATACCCCAAGGTGAGGCTCGCCGTGCAAGCCAGTAATCGGCAGGTGGATCTGCTGGAGGAGGGGCTGGATGTGGTGATCCGCGGGGTGGCCTTCGAGCAGCCCCCCTCCAGTCTGGTGCAGGTACCGCTTTGTACGGTGCAGTGGGGCGTGCTGGCGACCCCGGCGTGGCTCTCCCGCCACGGTGCACTGATGCATCCGCGCCAGCTGGAGGGAGAAGATGTCCTGCTTTTCAGCTCGCTGGAGCGTCAGGCTGACCTGCTGCGGCTACGGCACGATAGTGGGGAGAGTGAGGAGGTAGCGGTCAATGTGCTGCTGCGCAGCGACAATGTGCAAACTCTCAAGCAGGCGGCGCTGGCGGGGCTCGGGATGGTGGGCTTGCCACTTTATGCCTGCGTGAATGAGCTGACGGATGGGCGGCTGCAACAACTGCTGCCCGAGTGGCGTCCCAAAGATGGCAAGCTGGTGATGCTCTATCCCGCGCGGCGCGGTCTGTCACCGGCGGTCAGGGCCCTCATCGACTTTATCAAGGCGCAGTTGCCTGAACTGCTGGCAGAGGTCGGCCAGCCACGCTGAGGAGGGCTATCCCTCCATCTTGCGGCGAATGCGCTCGAACAGGCTCTGCAGGCAGGCTTGATCCCGATCGGCGGCCCGTACCGCGCCGTACATATGGCGACGAATACCGCTGCCGAGGGGGCGGGCGCAGAGCATCCCTTGTCTGACAAACTCGTCACTGGCCCAGCGCGGCAGGGCGGCGACGCCGAGGCCGGCGGCGGCCATCTGCAGCATCACCGAGGTGTTGTCCACCGGCTTGCAGCGGGCGGGCTCCACCCCGGCGGGTTGCAAAAAGCGGCTGAAGATATCCATGCGGCTGCGCTCCACCGGGTAGACCAACAGTACCTCTGGCCCCAGATCGCCCGGCTCGATGCGGCTCTGGTGGCAGAGGGGGTGATCCGGCGCCATCACCAGCGTGAGATCGAAGGCAAACAGCGGCTCGAAGTGGAGATCGCCGCGGGCCTGCACGTCCGAGGTGAGCAGCAGGTCGAGCTGACCGCCGAGCAGGGCATTGATGGCATCAAAACCCGGCACCGACTCCACCTCCAGATCCACGCCGGGCCACTGGCGGCGAAATTCCGGCAACAGCGGCAGCAGCCACTGGATGCAGCTGTGGCAATCGAGCGCCAGATGCAGCCTGCCCGCATCGCCGCTCTGCAGGGCTTGCAACTGCTTCTCGGTCTGGGATAGCGCAGGTAACACCTGACGGGCGAGGGCGAGCAGCTGGCTGCCGGCTGCGGTCAGCACCAGCGGGCGGCTTTTGCGCAGGTAGAGCTCCAGATTGAGGCGGGTCTCCAGCTCTTTGAGCTGGTGGGAGAGGGCGGACTGAGTGAGGTTGAGGGTCAGCGCCGCACCGGCCAGCGAGCCCTGCTCGGCCAGCGCGGTCAATGTTTTCAAGTGTTTGATCTCTATCCCTGCATTGCTTGGCACTGCCATAAGATGGCTCCTTATGAGATTGCGTATGACGCTGAAGTTGCGGCCGGCGGTTACCCTGCTGCGCCTTTTGACTTCGGCACCTCTTGCACCTGTAAAAATCGGCCTCTGTATCCTCGCGGTGAACCTGATTGGCGGTCAGTTGAGGATTATTTGAGAGCCACTTGAAGAGGATTCAATAGCCAGCGTCACCTTATCTTGTCATTTTGGATGTGTAAACATCTGGATGGCTAAATCATCCAGTTTCCCATCAGATGAATGAGCATAAGGAAATGAACCTATGACACGAGCACACACCCTGGGCTTCCCCCGTATCGGCGCCAAGCGCGAGCTGAAATTTGCCCTCGAATCCTACTGGCGTGGCGAGACCACTCAGGCCGAACTCGTTGCCGTGGGCAAGACGCTGCGTGAGCGCCATTGGCAGGCCCAGCACGGCGCCGGGGTCAATCTGCTGCCGGTGGGCGACTTTGCCTGGTACGATCAGGTGCTCGGTACCAGCCTGCTGGTGGATGCGGTGCCTGCCCGCCACCGTCATGGCGAGACCGATCTCGACACCCTGTTCCGCGTGGCCCGCGGCCGTGCGCCGACCGGCCCGGCGGCGGCCGCCGCCGAGATGACCAAATGGTTCAACACCAACTATCACTATCTGGTGCCGGAATTCAGCCGTGATCAGCGCTTCAAGCTGGGCTGGAACCAGCTGTTTGACGAGGTGGAAGAGGCCAAGGCGCTGGGGCTGCCGGTCAAGGCGGTGCTGCTGGGACCGGTCTCCTACCTCTGGCTCGGCAAGGAGAAAGAGAGCGGCTTCTCCCGCCTTGAACTGCTCGATCGCCTGCTCATCGTCTATCAGGAGATCCTGGCCAAGTTGGCCGCCCAGGGAGTGGAGTGGGTGCAGATCGACGAACCGGCGCTGACGCTGGACTTGCCAGACGAGTGGCGGCTGGCCTACCTCAACGCCTACGAGCGCCTCACGGGCCCCTGCAAGCTGCTGCTCACCACCTATTTCGGTTCGGTGGCTCATCAGCGCGACATCATCACCAGCCTCAAGGTAGATGGCCTGCATCTGGATCTGGTGGCCGCCCCCGAGCAGCTGGAAATCCTGGTGCCGCATCTGCCCGCCCAGTGGGTCATCTCAGCCGGGGTGATCAACGGCCGTAACGTCTGGCGTGCCAATCTGGCCAAGCTGGCGCCGACTCTGAAGGCACTGAAAGCCAAACTCGGCGAGCGGCTCTGGGTGGCCTCCTCCTGCTCATTGCTGCACAGCCCGGTGGATTTGACTCTGGAGCAGGAGCTGGATCCCCAGACCCGCAGCTGGTTCGCCTTCGCCTTGCAAAAGTGCTATGAGCTTGGGCTGCTCAGAGAGTATCTGGATGGGGGCGAGCTCGACAAAATCACCGCCTACAGCCAGCCCATCGTGGATCGGGAGTCCGACAGCCGGGTGCACAAAAAAGCGGTGCAGTCACGGCTCGCCAGCCTCACCAACAGCGATTTTGATCGCCACAGCCCCTATCCGGTCAGGGCCGAGCTGCAGCGCTCGGATCTCAAGCTGCCGCTGCTGCCGACCACCACCATCGGCTCCTTCCCGCAGACCTCCCAGATCCGGGTATTGCGGCAGGATTGGCGCGCCGGTCGCATCGATGACAGCGCCTACGAGGCGGGCATTAAGGCCGAGATCCGCGATGCCATCGCGCGTCAGGAGACCATCGGGTTGGACGTGCTGGTTCATGGTGAGGCCGAGCGCAATGACATGGTGGAGTATTTCGGTGAACTGCTGGATGGCTTTGCCATCACCCGCTTCGGTTGGGTACAGAGCTATGGCTCCCGCTGCGTCAAGCCGCCGGTGATCACCCGCGATATTGACCGCCCGACTCCCATGACCCTGGCGTGGACAAAGTTTGCCCAGAGCCTGACCGACAAGCCGGTGAAGGGGATGCTGACTGGCCCTGTGACCATCCTCTGCTGGTCCTTCCCGCGGGAAGATGTGAGCCGCGAGCAATCGGCCCTGCAAATCGGGCTGGCCATTCGTGACGAGGTGGCAGATCTGGAATCCGCCGGCATTAAGATCATCCAGATCGACGAACCGGCGATCCGCGAAGGCTTGCCCCTGCGCAAGCAGGATCATCAGGCCTATCTCGACTGGGCGGTGCGCGCCTTCCGTCTGAGCGCAAGCCCGGTGGCGGACAGCACCCAGATCCACACTCACATGTGCTACAGCGACTTCAACCTCATCATCGAGGCGGTGGCGGCGCTGGATGCGGATGTGATCACCATAGAGACCAGCCGCAGCCAGATGCAGCTGCTCGAAGCGTTCGAACGCTTCAACTACCCCAACGAGATTGGCCCGGGCGTCTACGACATCCACTCGCCGAACGTGCCGAGCCAGAGCTGGATTGAGGGGTTGCTGCGCAAGGCCGCCAAACAGATCCCGGCCGAGCGGCTCTGGGTCAACCCGGATTGCGGCCTCAAGACCCGCGGCTGGGAAGAGACAGAGGCCGCCCTCAAGGTGATGGTCGATGCCACCAAGGCGCTGCGGGCCGAGCTGGCGTAACCGGCAAGCCGTGACAGCCATCGGTAAGGTGGCGTGCTGACAAACGAACAAGAGAGGGGAAGCCACTGCTTCCTCTCTCTTTTTTCGTTGGCCACTTTTTCCACTGGATCCTGAACCTTGCCGCAGCCCGCTTTGCACTAGGCTCAGAGTTGGCAGAAGTGGATGGAGTCGCGGCCATGAGAGTCAGTCTGGGGAGCGCAATCCTGTGGGGATTACTGATGTGGCAGAGTGCATGGGCGGCGCCAGCGGCCGAGCTGAAGATGGTCTACTTTGACGACTTTGCCCCATATTCGTGGCGTGATGAACAGGGCAAGATGCGCGGGCTGATGATCGACGTGATGGATCGGGTGGCGGCGCAGATGGGGCTGCGGGTGCGCCATGAAGGTTATCCGTGGCAACGGGCGCAAAAACTGGTGCGGATGGCGCAGGCCGATGGCTTCGTGACCATCGCAACCCGGGAGCGGCGCAGCTATACCCTGGTTGTGGAAGAGCCGGTCACTACCACTGTGCTAACCATTTTTACCCAGCGTGCCCATCCCCGAATGGCCGATTTTCAGCGTGCCAGCAGCTTGAGCGACTTCAAATCGCTTACCTTTCTCGACTATTTCGGTAACGGCTGGGGCAAGGAGAACCTGGCGGGCTTCACCGTTCATCACACCATCAATGTTGATAACGTTTTCAAAATGCTGGCGGCGGGTCGGGGGGACCTGATGGTGACCGACCCACTGGTGGCACGTTTCAAACTCAACCAGCTGGGGCTCTCCGGGTTGGTGGTCGAGGTGCCGCTGCAGCTTGCCTCTACCCCGTTCAATCTCTGCATCGGCAAGCACTCCCGCTTCAATACCCGGATAACCGAGTTCAACCGTGCCCTGCAACAGCTGCGACAAAGCGGCGAGTTGGCGCGTATCGTCGAACGCTATCGTTGATGCGCGGCCGCCATCTGCTGTTTGCCAAGGGCGTGTCTATCTTGGCGTCATATCGGCGATGGTTGCCCAGAAGGCATCGATCAAGGGCCCCTTGCTGTGGGGCGGACGGATAAGGCCAATGGTCCAGCAGGCTTCCCCGTCTCTCAAGGGGAGGGTGAGCACATCCGGGTGCTCTATGGTGGTGGAGGAGGGAACCAGGGTCCAGGCGATCTCTGCCGCCGCGGTGGCAACACCGGCGGCGAAGTCGTTGACGTACTGGATATCGCGAAAACGCAGCCCGCTCTGGGCCAGATAGTTCATCAGGTGATCGTAAAAGGACGGGGCCTTGTCCCGACGCAGAATTGCCAGCGGCTTGTCCACCAGATCCGCCAACTCCCTCACATCGCGGTAGCTGGCGGGCAGTACGGCGACAAAGTGGGCTTCGACCACCGGCAGGGCGTGCCACCCCTTGGGGGCGGGCAGGCGGCAAAAACCGAGATCCAGCTTGCCTTCACTCAGCGCCAGCAACTGGTGGTGGGTGGAGAGATCGTTGAGCTCGATGGTCACCTGCGGCCGCTCGGCGCGAAAACGGGCGATGGCGGCGGGCACCAGGATTTTAGTGGCCACGCCAAAGCCGATGCGCAGGGTGCCGACATTGCCCGCCAGCACGTCGCGGGCGGTGCGCGAGAGTTGCTCGCTCTGGATGACTACAGCGCGGGCATCCTCATACAGCGCCCTGCCCAGTCCGGTGAGGCGAGTGGTACTGGCGTTGCGCTCGAACAGCTCGCCGCCCAGTTCCTCCTCCAGCCGCCTGATCTGTTTGCTCAGGGCCGACTGGGTAACGTGCTGGCGTACCGCCGCCTGGCCGAAGTGCAGCACCTCCCCCAGGGTGACGAAGGCTTTCAGATCCCGTAGCTCCATCAGGGCTCCTTTCATTCCTGTTGGGAATGTTGAGTGGTCAAATTTGTCATTGGACGGAATTTTAGAAGTGATGGATGCTTATGCCAATTCATTTCGGGCGCCCCGACAGGGGGCGCCGAGTTATCAGAGATGGCTGACACCATCAGCGCAGAAGGAGCAACACCAGATGCATCACCACAAGTTCAACGACTTCCCGAGCGATTTTCTGTGGGGCGCCGCCTCCGCTGCCTATCAGGTGGAGGGGGGCTGGAATGCCGATGGCAAGGGGCCCTCGGTGTGGGATCTCTTCACCAAGCTGCCGGGCAAGACCTTTGAGGGGAGCAACGGCGATGTGGCGGTGGATCACTACCACCGCATGGAAGAGGACGTGGCGCTGATGGCCGAGATGGGGCTCAAGGCTTACCGTTTCTCGGTGAGCTGGCCGCGCATTTATCCCACCGGTCGGGGGGAGGTGAACGAGGCGGGGCTGGCCTTCTACGAGAAGCTGATCGACACCCTCTTGGCCCACAAAATCGAACCGGTGCTGACCCTTTATCACTGGGATCTGCCGCAGGCGCTGCAAGATGAGTACGGCGGCTGGGAAGACCGACGCATTATCGAGGATTTCGAGCGCTACTGCGTGACCCTCTATCAGCGTTTTGCCGGCAAGGTGAAGTACTGGGTGTCGCTTAACGAGCAGAACTACAACCTGACCAACGCCTATCAGCTCGGCACCCATCCGCCCGCTGTGCAGGATCGCAAGCGCTTCTTTGCCGCCAACCACATCGCGTTTCTGGCCAACGCCCGGGTGATCAAGGCGTTTCGCCAGCATGTGCCAAATGGCCTCATCGGCCCGAGCTTTGCCTACTCCCCAGCCTATCCGGCGTCGTGCGACCCGAAAGATATGCTGGCCTATGAGAACGCCGAGGAGTTCAACAACCTCTGGTGGCTGGATGCTTACTGCTTTGGCCGCTATCCGCAGGCGGCGCTCGCTTACTTGCGAGAAAACGGCGAGGCGCCGGAGATCCTGCCGGGCGATATGGAGTTGCTGCGCGAGGGGACGCCCGACTACATCGGCGTCAACTACTACTACACCCTGACCTACACAGATAACCCCTTGGGCGGTCAGACCCTGCAGCGGATCAACACCACCGGCAAGAAGGGGACTACGCCGTCCAGCGGCATCCCCGGCCTCTACAAGACGGCGCCCAACCCGCACCTTGAGACCAGTAACTGGGACTGGGCCATCGATCCGACCGGGATGCGCATCGCGCTGCGTCGCCTCTCTTCCCGCTATGGTCTGCCGCTGATGATCACCGAGAACGGTCTTGGCGAGTTCGACAAGCTGGAGGCGGGCGACAAGGTGAACGATGAGTATCGCATCGATTACCTGCGCAGCCACGTCAAGGCCTGCCAGGAGGCGATGCAGGATGGAGTGGAATTGCTCGGCTACTGCGCCTGGTCGTTCACCGACATCCTGAGCTGGCTCAACGGCTACCAGAAGCGCTACGGCTTCGTCTATGTGGATCGTGACGAGCAGGGGGGCTCCCTTCGCCGGATCAAGAAAGCGAGCTTCCACTGGTACAGCCAGGTGATTGCGAGCCAGGGTAAGCAGCTCTGACGGTTTATCGCGTCGCGTAACCAGCGGGCCCGGGCAATCCCCGGGCCCGCGCTGTTTGTGGCGGGGGAGCGGGGATAAGCCGGTTTCTCAACGTGCGACTCATCCCTGTTTGCTGATTTTTGTCCTGCCAAAGCCGCCGACCCCTGCTATTATCTGCGGCCGAACATGAGCCAATAAAAATCAGGATATCGTGATGACTGACCACACTTTTATTCCCGGCAAGGACGCGGCGCTGGAAGACTCCATCGAACGCTTCCAGACCAAGCTGCAAGCCTTAGGGTTTGATATCGAAGAGGCCTCCTGGCTCAACCCTGTGCCGAACGTCTGGTCGGTGCATATTCGGGACAAAGAGTGCTCCCTCTGCTTTACCAACGGCAAGGGTGCCAGCAAGAAGGCGGCCCTCGCTTCCGCCCTTGGCGAATATTTCGAGCGTCTCTCCACCAACTACTTCTTCGCTGACTTCTATCTGGGCGAGCAGGTCGCCAACGGTGATTTCGTTCACTACCCGAACGAAAAGTGGTTCCCCATCGAGTGTGACCAGTTCCCGGCCGGTCTGCTCGACAGCTTCACCCGCAAGTTCTACAACCCGGACGGTGAAGTGACCGCCGACATGCTGGTGGATCTGCAGTCAAACAACGAAGAGCGCGGTATCGTCGCGCTGCCGTTCGAGCGCCAGTCCGATCACGAGACCGTCTACATCCCGATGAACATCATCGGCAACCTCTATGTCTCCAACGGCATGAGCGCCGGTAACACCAAGACCGAAGCGCGCACTCAAGCGCTCTCCGAGGTGTTCGAGCGCCACGTGAAGAACAAGATCATCGCCGAGGCCATCAGCTTGCCGCTGATCCCGGACGAGGTGATTGCCCGTTATCCGGGGATTGCCGCCTCCATCGCGGCGCTCGAAGCGGAAGGCTTCCCCATTTACAGCTTCGATGCTTCCCTGGGTGGCCGTTATCCGGTCATCTGCGTGGTGCTGCTCAACCCGAGCAATGGCACCTGCTTTGCCTCCTTCGGCGCCCACCCGCGCTTCGAAGTGGCCTTCGAGCGTACCGTCACCGAGCTGCTGCAGGGCCGTGGTCTCAAGGATCTCGACGTGTTTGTGCCGCCGTCATTCGACAACGAGCAGGTGGCGGATCACCACAACCTCGAGACCCACTTCATCGACTCTTCTGGTCTCATCAGCTGGGATCTGTTCAAGCAGGATGCGGACTTCGAGTTTGCCGATTGGGACTTCCGTGGCACCTCACAGGAGGAGTTCGATCACCTGATCGGCATCTTCCACGAGCTGGAGCAGCCGGTCTATATCGCCGACTACGAGCATCTGGGTGTCTACGCCTGCCGCATTCTGGTGCCGGGCATGTCCGACATCTATCCGGCCGAAGATCTGCTGCTGGCCAACAACAACATGGGCGCCAACCTGCGCGAAGTGATCCTGGCACTGCCATCACTTGATTGGGATGCCGAGCAGTACATGGCGTTGTTTGATCAACTGGATGAAGAGGGGCACGACGAGCGTACCCGTGTACGCGAGCTGCTGGGCATCGCCGCTGCCAAGGGTACCGCGCTGCACACCCTGCGCGTTGGCGAGCTGAAAGCCATGCTGGCGCTGGCCGCCGGTGAGCTGGAGACCGCACTGGATCTCATCGACTGGACCATGGAGTTCAACCAGTCGGTGTTCACTGCCGAGCGTGCCAGCTACTACCGCGCCCTGCGTGCCTGCGTCGAGTTGTTCCTCGACGAGGAGCGGGATCCGGAGCAGTATCGCGCCGTCTTCACTCGCATGTATGGTGAAGAGACGCTGGCACAGGCATGGGCCAACGCCACTGGCGAAGCACGCTTCCACGGGCTGGAGGCGGCCGATCTGTCTCTCTCCCAGTTCCCGCTGCA
Organism: Aeromonas sp. s12; assembly: GCF_040907925.1. NCBI lineage: Bacteria > Pseudomonadati > Pseudomonadota > Gammaproteobacteria > Aeromonadales > Aeromonadaceae > Aeromonas > Aeromonas sp. s12. The sequence continues at coordinate 162,145 of NZ_JBFOCT010000008.1, forward strand.
CCAGAAGCTGCTGGCGGCCTACGAGAAGCTGCAGAAGGCCAAGCGAGCCCATCACTGGGCGTGATCGTTGCTGTAAAGGAAGGGGCCGTGTGGCCCCTTCTGTTTATCGTGCGGCAAGGCATGCGATTGTTATTCAAAGATGAAATAAAAAACAAAAAATACCCCTAAGGGGGTTGATGGCAGGGCGGGGGATGTGCTGTCGATCTGCAAAGATATCTTGCCAATGCCACATTTCCATGCTCTAGAATAAATTCTTTAAAATCATTGCATTAAAAATGTGATATTTCTGTTTCAGCTGATACCTGGTGTAAAGTGGCGTAGCCATCGCACTAAAATATTTGTAGTAAAATTACATTCGCACTCTGATAAACTTGATCAATGTCAATTTTGGCTATTTGGCCCTTTGTTATGATTTCAACAGGCAAAACATTCAGGTAGAAAATAATTGAAAGCTGAATCTCCATTCGATTGTCTCAAGCCCGAAGCCATCGCTGCACTGGCTGAAGACATCACCTATGCCAAGGCTACCAAGCCGGCATACAAGGTCATTCCACTGGCCATTACCGCAGGCGCTTTCATCGCCATCGCATTTATCTTCTACATCACAGTGACGACCGGAACCGGCTCCATGCCTTGGGGTATGGCCAAGTTGGTGGGCGGTCTCTGCTTCTCTCTCGGGCTTATTCTCTGTGTGCTGCTCGGTGCCGAGCTGTTCACCTCCACCACCCTGACGCTGGTGGCCAAGGCTGCCAATCGCATCAGTTGGGCTCAGCTGCTCAAGAACTGGGGGCTGGTCTACTTCGGCAACCTGATTGGTGGTCTGTTGATGGTGGCGCTGATCATCGTTTCTGCAGAGTACACGGCAGCAGACGGTCAGTGGGGCCTTAACGCCCTCAAAGTGGCCCAACACAAAATTCACCACACCTTCTTCGAAGCGGTGGCGCTGGGTATCCTCTGTAACCTGATGGTATGTCTTGCTGCCTGGATGGCCTTTGGTGCCCGCAGCGCGACTGACAAGGTAGTGGTTATGCTGCTGCCGGTTGCCATGTTCGTTGCCTCAGGTTTCGAGCACAGCATCGCAAACATGTTTATGATTCCGGTTGGTATCGCTATCCACAGCGTGGCTAGTCCGGAATTTTGGCAGGCCATCGGCCAGGATCCGGCAACCTTTGCTGACCTGACCGTATCCAACTTCGTCCTACACAACCTCATCCCCGTGACCATCGGCAATATCATCGGTGGTGGCGTGATGGTTGGTCTGACTTACTGGTTTATCTTCCGTCGTCATCATTAAGGATGATTGCGGGATACTACATCAATACCGTGTGAGGTAATGAAAAATGGCAGAACTTAACGAACAGTTCCAAAAAGCATGGGAAGGCTTCGCGGCCGGTGAATGGCAGACCTCTGTCAACACCCGTGACTTCATCCAGAAGAACTACACCCCGTATGAAGGTGACGAGTCCTTCCTGGCTGGCGCGACCGAAGCGACCACCAAGCTGTGGGACAAGGTCATGGAAGGGATCAAAATCGAGAACCGCACTCATGCGCCGGTTGATTTTGATACTGACCTGCCCTCCACCATTACCGCACACGATGCCGGTTATATCGATCAGAGCCTGGAGCAGATCGTTGGTCTGCAGACTGACAAGCCGCTGAAGCGCGCCATCATCGCCAACGGCGGTATCAAGATGGTTAAAACTTCTTGCGAAGTGTACGGTCGTCAACTGGACCCGATGGTCGAGAAGATCTTCACCGAATACCGCAAGACTCACAACCAGGGCGTGTTTGACGTTTACACCAAAGACATCCTGAACTGCCGCAAGTCTGGTGTTATCACCGGTCTGCCGGATGCCTACGGCCGTGGCCGTATCATCGGTGACTACCGTCGTGTTGCTCTGTACGGTGTTGACTTCCTGATGGCCGACAAACTGGCCCAGTTCAAGTCCCTGCAAGCTGACCTGGAAAACGGCGTCAACCTGGAAGCCACCATCCGTCTGCGCGAAGAGATCTCCGAGCAGCACCGTGCCCTGGCACAGATGAAGGTGATGGCTGCCAAGTACGGTTGCGATATCTCCGTACCGGCCAAGAACGCTAAAGAAGCCGTACAGTGGACCTACTTCGCCTACCTGGCGGCAGTCAAGTCCCAGAACGGTGCAGCCATGTCCTTCGGTCGTACCTCCAGCTTCCTGGATATCTACATCGAGCGTGACCTGCAAAAAGGCCTGATCACCGAGCAAGAAGCCCAGGAGCTGATGGACCACATGGTCATGAAGCTGCGTATGGTTCGCTTCCTGCGTACTCCGGAATACGATTCACTGTTCTCCGGCGACCCGATGTGGGCGACCGAGACCCTGGCTGGTATGGGCGTTGATGGCCGTACTCTGGTCACCAAGAACAGCTTCCGTATGCTGAACACCCTGTACACCATGGGCCCGTCCCCTGAGCCGAACCTGACCATCCTGTGGTCCGAGAAGCTGCCGGTCGGTTTCAAAAAGTACTGTGCCAAGGTATCCATCGAGACCTCTTCCGTTCAGTACGAGAACGACGATCTGATGCGTCCGGATTTCAACAACGATGACTACGCCATCGCTTGCTGTGTATCCCCGATGATCGTTGGTAAGCAGATGCAGTTCTTCGGTGCTCGTGCCAACCTGGCCAAGACCATGCTGTATGCAATCAACGGTGGTATGGACGAGAAGCTCAAGATCCAGGTCGGTCCGAAAACCGAGATGGTCAAGTCCGAGTACCTCGACTACAACGACGTAATGGATCGTCTGGACCACTTCATGGATTGGCTGGCCAAGCAATACGTTGCTGCGCTGAACATCATCCACTACATGCACGACAAGTACAGCTACGAAGCCTCTCTGATGGCGCTGCACGACCGTGACGTATATCGCACCATGGCGTGTGGTATCGCTGGTCTGTCCGTAGCCGCTGACTCTCTGTCTGCCATCAAGTACGCCAAGGTCAAGCCGATTCGTGACGAAGATGGCGTTGCCATCGACTTCGAAATCGAAGGCGAATACCCGCAGTTCGGTAACAACGACGCTCGCGTCGATGATATCGCCTGTGACCTGGTTGAGCGCTTCATGAAGAAGATTCAGAAGCTGAACACCTACCGTGGTGCTGTTGCTACCCAGTCTGTTCTGACCATCACCTCCAACGTGGTATATGGCAAGAAGACCGGTAACACCCCGGATGGCCGTCGTGCCGGTGCTCCGTTCGGCCCGGGTGCAAACCCGATGCACGGTCGTGACCAGAAAGGTGCTGTTGCTTCCCTGACTTCCGTAGCCAAGCTGCCGTTCGCTTACGCTAAAGATGGTATCTCCTATACCTTCTCCATCGTTCCGAACGCACTGGGTAAAGATATGGAAGCCCAGAAAGCCAACTTGGCTGGCCTGATGGACGGTTACTTCCACCACGAATCCAACGTAGAGGGTGGTCAGCACCTGAACGTTAACGTGATGAACCGTGAAATGCTGCTGGACGCCATGGAAAATCCGGAGAAATATCCGCAGTTGACCATCCGCGTATCCGGTTATGCCGTTCGCTTCAACTCTTTGACCAAAGAGCAACAGCAAGACGTCATCACCCGTACCTTCACTGCTTCTCTGTAATCGAGACATAGTGAGCAAAAACCGGCGCCAAGGCGCCGGTTTTTTTATGCGTGCGATTCAGGGGGAGTAATCATCCCCTGTGAATCGCCTCCAGTTCCATCGCAACCACAACAGTTGTTACTGGGTATTCGAAGAGGATTAAGGGGAGGGGCTCACCAAGATTGACCTAGGCCCCGTCTGTAATGCGATTATGCTTTATTCGCGCTCTAAGGGGATAGGCGGTTGCTTTGCCTGCCATTGCATCAGTGTTGCTATGGCTCGTGGAACAGCTGATCAGGTTTTAGGGGTGAACAGAGGCGCCATCGCGGGTATCAAGCAATACCCATAAGCCTGTGACTATGGAATCATTCTCTGCCTCTGCCTCTGCCTCTGCCTCTGCCTCTGCCTCTGCCTCTGCCTCTGCCTCTGCCTCTGCCTCTGCCTCTGCCTCTGCCTCTGCCTCTGCCTCTGCCTCTGCCTCTGCCTCTGCCTCTGCCTCTGCCTCTGCCTCTGCCTCTGCCTCTGCCTCTGCCTCTGCCTCTGCCTCTGCCTCTGCCTCTGCCTCTGCCTCTGCCTCTGCCTCTGCCTCTGCCTCTGCCTCTGCCTCTGCCTCTGCCTCTGCCTCTGCCTCTGCCTCTGCCTCTGCCTCTGCCTCTGCCTCTGCCTCTGCCTCTGCCTCTGCCTCTGCCTCTGCCTCTGCCTCTGCCTCTGCCTCTGCCTCTGCCTCTGCCTCTGCCTCTGCCTCTGCCTCTGCCTCTGCCTCTGCCTCTGCCTCTGCCTCTGCCTCTGCCTCTGCCTCTGCCTCTGCCTCTGCCTCTGCCTCTGCCTCTGCCTCTGCCTCTGCCTCTGCCTCTGCCTCTGCCTCTGCCTCTGCCTCTGCCTCTGCCTCTGCCTCTGCCTCTGCCTCTGCCTCTGCCTCTATCTCTATCTCTCTCAATGCGCAGCTGGGAGGGGGGCTGGTTTAGCCAGCCAGATATGTGTGAAGCTACAAACCCTGCTTGCAGAAACAACAAGGGCTGCACATTGTGCAGCCCTTGCCTCTGGAGAATAGCGGGTTGAGCGTGTCAGCTGGCCCAGGTGATGATGTGATCGATCCATTCACCCGCCTGATCCTCGTGAATGACTTTGCCACGGACGGATTGACCAGCCTGATGCATCGCGGAACGACTGCCGGTCAGCAGAGGATGCCACTCTGGAAGAGCGTCACCTTCAGACAGCAGGCGATATGCGCAGGTTGAGGGGAGCCAGTCATATTCGGCGATCTTGTCATGGGTGATCTGCAGACAGTCAGGCTCTTTTTTGAAACGATTGGCGTAATCAGAGCACTGACAGGTCTTGGTGTTAAGCAAATTGCAGGCGACATTGGTGAAAACCAGTTCGTCGGTATCTTCATCGATCAGCTTGTTGAGGCAGCATTTCCCGCAACCATCGCAGAGGGATTCCCATTCGGATTCAGTCATCTGCTGCAGACTCTTGGTCTGCCAAAAGGGGGCTTGCATCATACCGCTCACTTATTACACCTGATAAAACGCGTGGTTATACCCCTTGTTACCCGGTATTTCAAGGAGAGGGTCACTCCGGTGGGCAAATTGTCGTGATCAGCTCAAATGAATGCAATGACTTTCAGCCTCATCATATTGCTCAAACGGGTTCGCTGGTGGGCAGGAAGTCCCGCAGGTTTGAATACTTGGGCTGCATGATTGTCCAGTTCAGGTTTTATTTTCTGCTTCTTTATCCGTTACATCTTTTGATGTTTGTCTGCTTGCAGCAAGCAGGGTCAAATGATCTCCAATGCCTACCGTCAGGCTGTTGCAAGCTTGTCTTTCAAATAAAGCCGCTGGTCACATATTGTTTGCGCCCTTCTGTCACTGCGACCCGCGGGAGAGCCTGCGTAGGCGTTCGTTTTTTGTCTTAATGATTGAGATAGATATCTTGCTCTGAATAGGCCAGCAGAGGTGTGCCGAGGTTAGTCCGTTTCGCGCCAAAGAAGCGGGTGAGTACGCCAGATTGCTGTCCCAGTCGCTGCAGCTTGACGTGATCCAGCTCGATCTGCTCGGGTAGCCAGGTAAATACGGCGGCGCAGTGACCATTGCCCAGACTGCGCTCCAGGGTTTGCTGCCAGTTCTTGATTTTGGGGCTATGTACCACCAGCACTCTCTTGGGATCGATACCTCGCTCTTCCAGACGGCTGACTGTGGGGCGTCCCGGCGGGGCGATCAACAAGATCCAGCCGGTATGAGCCTCCCCAAGCTTTGTCAGCTCGCTCAGAAACTGATCATCAGACTGGATAGTCACACCATAATGAGCCAACTCCGCTTTGCAGGCGGTTCTGGTTGGCCAGGGCTTGCTCATGACACGATTCATCGCAAAGGGCAGTGAGTGCAGGGGCTGGTTCATATATGGGGTTCCTGTATGAATATCCAAGCTGTATGTGCATACAGTAGTTCTATCCTGTGGCAGTGACAAGGTATTTTTGCTGAAAAATGTGATGGTGTTGGCATGTGTCGTTAGTAAGGTTATGTTTTTAAACACTATTTAATATAAAGCTAGTTGGGTGTTTTTCGTACTATGGACAAACCTTGCGTAACCGCCCATGGTTATACAGGTCATTTACAGGAGGTGCCGCCATGGACATCAGTACCTTGCAACGTCTTGATGCCAACATCTTGCTGGGCATCATCAATGAGAAGCTAAGGCTTGAGTGTGACGGGTTGGAGGAGTTGCTGGCCTATTACGATATGAGTGAAGAGCAGTTGGCAGGACGTCTGGATCAGATTGGGTACCATTACGATCCATTGAGCAATCAGTTCAAAGCACATCTTTAAGGGTGCAATGATTGCTTCATATTTATACGGTAATTTTTCAGGCACATTGAAACCGGTTTCAATGTGCCGTCTTGCTGCCTATTTTCAGGGATTTTCAAGGCTTGGCAATCTCTGAAAACCTATTCATGCCAGAATATTTTTATTGTTTCATTAAGTTTATGATAATAAAGGGAATGTTTGTTTTTATGCGATCAATTAAAGGAAAGGGTTTTCAAGCTTTTCAGGCTGTTTTTATCGGTTAAAGTGTGACTTGCGTTAACTTTTAATTCTGCCGCTTTAGTTAGTATTCTCACGCCGGTACATATTTTGAGATAACAACAGCGCCGGTCCCGCAAGCGGGATAACAATTTTATTTGTAACGAAGGAATATGGTTTATGGCTACCAAGAAGAAGACAGACCAGGATCTCCAACTGGATAAAGATCAGCTCAAGGCGAGTATCGTGCGTCACCTGCGTTCTACCTTGGGAACAAGCGAACAGAAAGCCTCTCCCGAAGCGTGGTGGAAAGCCACTGCGGCGGCCGTCAATGAACAGGTGTACGAGCGCCTGACCCGCACTCAGCAGACTCATTTCAAGAAAGATACTCGTGCGATTCACTATCTCTCTGCTGAATTCCTGATGGGACGATTGACTTCCAACAACCTGCACAACCTCTCCCTCTACAAGACTTGCGAAGAGGCGCTGGGCGAACTCGGTCTGGAACTGACCGACCTGTGCGAACAAGAGCCGGACATGGCACTTGGCAACGGCGGCCTGGGTCGTCTGGCTGCCTGCTTTATCGACTCGCTGGCCACTCTGAACTATCCGGCGGTTGGTTACGGTATCCACTACGAACACGGTCTGTTCCGTCAGGAAATCCAGGATGGCCGCCAGATCGAGCGTCCGGACTCCTGGCGTGAATATGGCAACCCCTGGGAGATCTGCCGCCCCGAGTCGGTGCAAGAAGTGCCGCTCTATGGCTACGTCGAGACCGTGTTTGGTGACAATGGCGGCCTGAAGAAGGTATGGCACGCCGGTCGCAAGATTAAAGGGGTGCCTTGGGATATTCCGGTGGTCGGTTTTGGCGGTCACACCGTCAACATCCTGCGTTTGTGGGAATCCCGCGCCTCCGAGTTTTTCGACTGGGACGTGTTCAACGCCGGTGGTTACATCGACTCCCAGGCTGAAAAAGCCCAGGCCGAGACCATCTCCAAGGTGCTGTATCCGAACGATGAGACCGATGCAGGTAAAGAGCTGCGTCTGATCCAGCAGTACTTCTTCTGTGCTTGCTCCATCAAGGACATCATGCGCCGCTACAAGCGGGTCCATGGCAGTGACTTCAGCAACTTTGCCGCGCAAATTGCCATTCAGCTCAACGATACTCACCCGACTGTCGCCATCCCGGAACTGATGCGGGTGCTGGTTGACGAGGAAGATCTGAACTGGGATGCCGCTTGGGCTATCTGCTATCAGGTCTTCTCTTATACTAACCACACTCTGCTGCCGGAAGCGCTGGAGAAGTGGTCGGTCAGCCTGTTCGAGAAAGTACTGCCTCGCCATCTGGAGGTGATTTACGAGATCAACGCCCGCTTCCTGAACGAGTTGGTGGAGCCCAAGTGGCCGGGCAACGATGCCATCAAGGCCAAGCTCTCCATCATCGAAGAGGGTGATGTACGCAAGGTTCGCATGGGCAACCTGTGCGTGATCGGTTCGTCCAAAGTGAACGGTGTGGCCGAGATCCACTCCAAGCTGGTGAAGGAAGATCTCTTCCCCGAGTATGCCGAGCTGTGGCCGGAAAAAATGTGCAACGTGACCAACGGGGTGACCCCGCGTCGCTGGCTGCTGGCGTGCAACCCTGAACTGGCTGGCCTCTACAACGAAGTAGTGGGCAAGGAGTGGCCGCTGCAACTGGACAAACTGCGTGGCGTGGTGAAGTTTGCCGATGACAAGGCGTTCCAGCAGCAGTTCATGACCATCAAGCGTCACAACAAAGAGAAGCTGGTCAAGGTCATCAAAGACGAAACAGGTATCGATGTCAGTGCCGAGGCGATCTTTGACGTTCAGATCAAGCGTCTGCACGAGTACAAGCGCCAGCAGCTGAACCTCATTCACATCATGGCGCTCTATCGTCGTCTGCTGGCCAACCCGGACTATGACATGCATCCGCGTGTGTTTATCTTCGGCTCCAAAGCGGCGCCCGGTTACAAGCTGGCCAAAGACATCATCTATGCCATCAACAAGCTGGCGGATCGGGTCAATAACGATGCTCGTATCCAGGGCAAGCTGAAAGTGGTGTTCATGCCGAACTACCGCGTGAGTCTGGCCGAGAAGCTGATCCCGGCGGCAGATGTCTCCGAGCAGATCTCCACTGCAGGTTACGAAGCATCCGGTACCGGCAACATGAAGATGGCACTCAACGGTGCAATCACCATCGGGACGCTGGATGGGGCCAACATCGAGATCGCCGAAGAGGCGGGTGCCGAAAACTGTGCCATCTTCGGTCTGAACGTGGACGAAGTGAAGTCGCTGAAGGCGCGCGGTTACAACCCGTACGACTTCTACTATGCCAACTCCGAGCTCAAAGCCGTGCTGGACTGGTTTGATACCGACTACTTCACGCCTGGTCGTCCGGGTGAGCTGGCCTCCATCAAGCGCTCCTTGCTGGAAGGGGGAGACCCTTACCTGACCCTGGCGGACTTCCAGTCCTACTCGGATGCACACAAGCTGATCGATACCTGGTATCGGGATCCGGCACTGTGGGCGAAGAAGGCCATCATCAACTCGGCTACCATGGGCAAGTTCAACTCCGACCGCTCCATTCAGGACTATGTGGATCGGATCTGGGATCTGAAGGCCTGCAACATCGGCTAATCGGATTCATAAATGAGAAAACCCCCGCAATGCGGGGGTTTTTGTTTATTGGGGGGAGCTGGATCAGAGGATATCGCCAACAAAGTAGGCCAGCAGGGCGAGCAACACGGTAAAGACCACGTTCAGAGCCATACCGGCTTTCATCATCTCCCTCTGGCGGATGTGGCCACTGGCAAAGACGATGGCATTGGGCGGCGTGGCGACCGGCAGCATAAAGGCACAGGAGGCACCGATAGCGATCAACACCGACATCACCACAGGTGATACACCCAGCGCCTCGGCGACACCGGCAAACAGGGGAACCAACAGTGCGGCGGTGGCGGTGTTGGAGACCAGCTCGGTCAGGAACACCACGAAGGCGGCCAGCATAAGCAACACGACAAAAATGTTGGCGTTGGAGAGTACGGCCGACAGATGGCTGGCCAAGAATGCGCTGGTACCAGTGGCCTTGAGAATGGCGCTCAGGGTCAGACCGCCGCCAAACAGCATCAGCACGCCCCAGTCGGTGTTCTGGTTGACGTCATCCCAGCTGGCGACACGGCTGACCACGATGGCCACGATGGCGCCCATGGCAATCAGGGTGTCGAGTTGCGGAATACCGCCAAAGGCGTTGGAGATGGGTTGTGAGCCGATCCAGAGCACAACGGTGGTCAGGAAGATTGCCAGCGTCACTTTACGCTCGCGGGTCCAGTTGATGGTGACATCCTGGATCTCGACGCGGTGGCTGAGACTCGGGCGGGTTACCAGATAGAGCAGGGCAATGCCGCAGGGCATCAGGATCAGCACTACTGGAACACCGAATTTCATCCAGTCAGTGAAGCCAATCCCCATCTGGGCGGCTGCGATGGCGTTGGGCGGGCTACCCACCAGGGTACCGATGCCGCCGATACTGGCGCTGTAGGCGATCCCCAGCAATACGAAGACGAAGGTGGCGCGCTCTTTTTTGCTATCGAGGCGTGCCAGCATACCGATCGCCAGTGGCAGCATCATGGCGGTGGTAGCGGTGTTGCTGATCCACATCGACATGGCGGCTGTGATGGTAAAGAGCAGGATGACGCCCCAACCTAGATGACCATTGGCCAGGTGCATCACCTTGCCTGCCATCAGGGTATCCAGTCCCTGTTTTGAGAGGGCTGCCGCGAGGGCGAAACCGCCAAAAAAGAGGAACAGGATCGGGTTGGCAAAATCGGTGAGGGATTTGCTCATGTCAAACACCCCGAGCACGGTAGCCAGCAGGGGTACCAGCAGCGCGGTGATGGTGACGTGCAGTGCTTCGGTCAGCCAGAGGATGGCGATAAAGACCAGAATGCCCAGCCCCTTGTTGACCATGGGGTCAAACGGGAGCCAGGCGAGCATGGCACAAAGTAGCAAAACATCCAGGATGACGATCCCTGATTTGATGTCCAGCCAGCGAGATGGAGCAGAGGGTACAGCTGATGTGTGCATAATGTTCTCTCGGTTAATTTATGGTTGTTTTTGTGTTGCCGAGATTACATCCATTCACTTGTTTGAAACAGACTCACATGTTGAAAATCAGCCTCTACTCACATACTCATTGATAAAAATGAGGAAATGAACACATAAATAAAACATGTGCGAAATATAAATCAAACATCCATGAACTGTTCCAGCCATTGCTTGAACATGTTCTTGGGCAAGGAGCCATTTATCTGGTTCACCAGTTTGCCCTGTTTGAAGACCATCAGGGTGGGGATGCTGCGAATGGCGTAACGGGCGGCAATGGTGCTCTGTTGCTCGGTATCGACTTTGACAAAGCGCATCCGTGGTTCGAGTTCATGGGCAACCTCATGAAATACCGGAGCAAACTGCTGGCATGGGCCGCACCAGCTGGCCCAGAAATCGACCACGACCGGGATATCTGAGTTGATCAGGGTATCGAAGTTATCCGCCTTCCCGAGGCAAGGGGTCTGGCTGAACAGGAGGGCTTTGCAGCGCCCGCATTTGGCAGATGTATCGATATGGGTACCGGGCAGGCGGTTCCTGGTAAAGCAGTGGCTACAATAAGTAGTGATAAATGACATAATTGGTTCCTTCTAAATCAGCTCTGGCCGGGGATATGATGAGAAGCCAGAATGAAGCAATCGCGAAACAATAGCGAAATATCAGAGCAATAACGGTAACACAGTGCCCAGGGGGAGTGGATAATTCCCCCAGGGTTCATTGCCTAACCGGATAATTCAGCGACCACCAGATGAGAGTCGAGACGGGATGAATAAAGGATCACGGAAAAACCGTGCTGTGCCAGGGCTGATCGTTGCCTTGCTGCTCGCCTTTTCGGGCTACTGCTGGCAGTCGCTCAGTCAGCAGCAACAGGCCCACGACCTGAACGACGCGGCCGAGGTGGTGCTGAACCGGATCAACGCCGATACCGTCTATCTGCTTGGGCGGGAGCAGGCCAATGACAGCAATGTCCAGCAGCGCCTGAACCAGTTATCCATCACCCTTGACGGTTTTGTACGGGAAGTCAGAAGCGATCCCGAGCTGGTGCAAGACGATCTCTCCCAGACACTGCTTGAGGACATGGACACCTATCTGATGGCGCTGGCCAGGCTTCATGCCATTGAGATGGCTATCGAGTACCTCAATGCGCCCCTGCAGGCCCAGATTAAAAAGGTGCGGGGGATAAGCCCGTCAGACAGTGCGCTTCATCGCGACCTGGAGGAGCTGGCGCAACTGAGCAACTATCTGCAGCGCAGTTGGGACAAACGTGAACAGACTACGCTGGACCAGCTGCAACAGCAGTTGCAATCCCGTTATGGCAACTTGCCGGAGATCGCTACCCTGATCCGCCTGAGCAAGGAGATGAGCCAGCAGGTGATTGCCTATCACACCTTGCGTTACCAGCTCATCGACATGCATGTCATCGAGAGTCTGGTGCGCTGGAAACTCGACAAGCTGGAGCGCGCTTCCTCTTTGATGAACCGCTTCTATCTGATGGTGCTGTGCGGGGCTTTGATCTGTTTTGCGCTGGTGGCCTTCACCCTGTGGCGCCGCAACCAGAAGCTGAGCGAGTTGTCGCGCCAGACCGGCTTGCTGGCCCAGGCCAAAAGCGATTTTCTGGCCAACATGAGCCACGAGATCCGCACCCCCATGAATGCCATCATAGGTTTTAGCTCGCTGGCACTGCAGACCGAACTGGATCAGCAACAGCGGGACTATCTGGGCAAGATCAAATCTTCATCCGATACCCTGCTGCTGCTGATCAACGACATCCTAGATTTGACCAAGGTGGAGTCAGGCAAGCTGACGTTGGAGGAGATCGACTTCGATCTCAGCGAGCAGCTCGATTCGCTGGCGGGCATGTTTGCCGATCTGGCGGAGCGCAAGCACGTGGAGGTGGTTATTCGCAAGTCACCGGAGGTACCGGTCTTCTTGCGTGGAGATCCCCTGCGATTGGGGCAAGTGCTGGTCAATCTGGTGAACAACGCCATCAAGTTTACCGAACGCGGTGAAGTCGAAGTCTGCATCGAGCTGGCCAATCCTCACCCAATGCGGATCCGCTTCAGTGTGCGCGATACCGGCATCGGCATTGCCGAAGAGAAACAGACCCAACTGTTTCAGGCGTTTACCCAGCTGGAGGCGGGTAATACCCGAAAATATGGCGGCTCGGGTCTTGGGCTCAACATCTCCCAGCGGCTGGTGGAGCTGATGGGGGGGCGGATCACCGTAGAGAGCAAGCCTGGCGTCGGCTCTCTGTTCAAGTTCGATATTCCGATGGCGCAGGCGGTCTACGGCGTCGCTGGACGGAAAGTCTTCTTCGAAAACCAGCCGCTGGTGATGGTGATGGATGACAACGAACTGGTGCTGGATCTGGCCCGGGACATTCTGACTCGGGCGGGAGTGCGAGTGCTGCCGGTTAACTCCCTTTCCCGTGCCCGTCAGCTGCTCCGTGAAGAGGGACCGAATCTGCGGTTGGCGATCCTCGACTGGCGCATGGGTCAGGAGGATGGGCTCGATCTGGCGCTGGAGATGTATCAGCACAGCCAGTGGCGGCGGATCCCCATCCTGATGATCAGTGCATGGGCCAGAGAGGGGCTGCACGCCCGGATGGACAGCATGGGGCTGACCCATTTTCTGCCCAAACCGATGACTGAAAATGCCCTGCTGGCCAAGGTGGACGAACTGCTCAACGGCAGCTCCTACGAGCTCAACCTGCGCAAGGCCGAGGCACAGGGGGATCAGCAACACTTCAAATCCCTGTTGCAGGGTACCCGAGTGCTGTTGGCGGAAGACAACCGGGTCAATCAGCAGCTCATCATCGAGTATCTGCGGCGCGTCGATGCGGTGGTGTGTGTGGTCAGCAATGGTCGGGAGGCGGTGGAGCGGGTCGCCGAGCAGCCTTTTGACGTGATCCTGATGGATTTGCAGATGCCGGTGCTGGACGGACTCGATGCCACCCGTCAGATCCGCAAGATGGTCGACAAACACGATGTGCCCATCATTGCCCTCACCGCCAGTGCCATGCCCGGTGACAAGGAGCGTTGCCTGGGGGTGGGGATGAATGGCTATGTCACCAAGCCGGTGAGCAAGCTGGATCTCTACAACAACCTGCTGCAGTGGGTAAAGCCGCAAGGGGTGGAGCAGGCGGGGATCATGGAGGTGAAACCGCCGGATATGATCGGGATCCTCGATCTGCAGGATGCCCTCAAGCGGCTGGAGCAGGACAAGGAGGCGTTGCAGATCCTGTTCAAGCTGTTCATGTCGGAACACAAAGACGATCTGTGGGAGATCCGCTCCGCCCTGCGCCGTCAGCAGCCCGAGGTGGCCAGCAAGCTGCTGCACACCCTCAAGGGGGTGTCGGCCAATATCTCGGCGGCCCGTCTGCAATTGGTGGCTGGCGAGCTGGAGTGGCGCCTGCGGCAAAACGAGGTGCTAAGCGAGACGGATCTGGAGCAATTGCAACAGGTCTTTAGCCAGACCCGGGAAGAGGTGTCACACTTCCTGTTGACCGGTGAGCAGCATGAAAATTCGTATAATCCCTATTCATCAGGGGATGATCGCATGTCACAGTGAATTAAATAGTAATTATTCTCAACCATCCCGGTTCGGGATATGATGAGCTTTCGTTCGAATCGCCTCCAGCCGGAGGCGATTGTTTTCATTCTTCTATTTCTGCGTGGCTTCTCTGATGGCCGCTCATTGGAGCGGTCACGGGCAGAGAGCGCTAAAGGTTGGTGGTGTGAGCGTATTTTTACGATTGAGCTGGTTTTTCAAGGAGCAGTGGCCCCGTTATCTGGCCGCCATCTCCCTGCTGCTGATGGTGGCCCTGTTGACAGTGATTCCGCCCAAAGTGGTGGGCTGGGTGGTGGATGGCATCACCAAGGGTGGTCTCGACAATGGCACCCTGATGCGCTATCTGGCGGGGCTGTTTGGTCTGGGTGTGCTGATTTATCTGCTGCGCTACGTCTGGCGGGTGATGCTGTTTGGTGCCTCTTACCGTCTGGCCTATGTGTTGCGCAATCGCCTGTTCAGCCATTTCACCCGGATGAGCCCCGATTTTTATCAGCGCCACCGTACTGGCGATTTGATGGCCCATGCCACCAATGACATTCAGGCGGTGGAGATGACCGCTGGCGAAGGGGTGCTGACTCTGGTGGACTCCATCATGGTCGGGGTATTGGTGCTCTCTATCATGTGCAGCCAGTACTCCTGGCAGTTGACGCTGGTCTCCTTGTTGCCGCTGCCGGTGATGGCCTATTTCATGAACCGCTTCGGCACCCAGATCTACACCCAGTTCAAGGCGGCGCAAGGGGCCTTCTCCAAGCTCAACAACAAGACCCAGGAGGCCCTTTCCGGCGTGCGGGTGTTGAAATCCTATGCGGTTGAATCGCTGGAAGATGAAGGCTTTGCCGAGCTGACCAAACAGGCGGGGGAGCGCAATATGGCGGTGGCCCGCATCGATGCCAAGTTCGATCCGGTCATCTATCTCTGTATCGGTTGCTCCTACTTCCTCGCGGTGGCGGGGGGCAGTGTGCTGGTGCTGCGCGATGAGTTGACCCTGGGTGAGCTCACCAGTTTCACCATGTACCTTGGGCAGCTGATCTGGCCGATGTTTGCCATCGCCTGGCTGTTCAACATCATCGAGCGGGGCAGCGCCGCCTACTCCCGCATCGAGAGCCTGCTGGGAGAGCGCAGCGATATCGAAGAGCCCGCCCAGCCGGCCGCGTTTACCTCTGCCTTTCCTTTGCAGATCAA
Source organism: Aeromonas sp. s12 (assembly GCF_040907925.1). Classification (NCBI taxonomy): domain Bacteria; kingdom Pseudomonadati; phylum Pseudomonadota; class Gammaproteobacteria; order Aeromonadales; family Aeromonadaceae; genus Aeromonas; species Aeromonas sp. s12. The sequence continues at coordinate 177,638 of NZ_JBFOCT010000008.1, forward strand.
AGGGGTGAGCTATCAACTCGAGCAGCGCACCCTGCTTGCGGATATCGACGTTACCCTCAAGCAAGGGGGGATGCTCGGGGTGGTGGGGCGCACCGGGGCAGGCAAGAGCTCCCTGCTCAAGCTGTTGATGCGCCTTGCCAATCCGACTCACGGTTCGATTGTCATGGGTGGCGTTCCGATTGACCAGCTGCCGCTCGCCACACTGCGCAGCCAGTTTGCCTATGTGCCGCAGGAGCCATTCCTGTTTTCCACCACTATCGCCGCCAATATCGCCCTGGGCAAACCCGATGCGAGCCGCGAGGAGGTCGAACGGGTGGCGCGCATTGCCTGTGTCCACGATGATATCGTGCGTTTCCCCAAGGGCTATGAGACCGAGGTGGGGGAGAAAGGGGTGACCCTCTCCGGCGGCCAGAAACAGCGGCTGGCCATTGCCCGCGCCCTGCTGCTGGATGCGCCCATTCTGGTGCTCGATGATGCGCTCTCGGCGGTGGATGCCCACACCGAGCAGCAAATTCTGCATGCCCTCAAAGCCCATCGTCGCACCCTGATCCTGGTCAGCCATCGCATGACGGCGGTGGAGCAGGCCGACGAGATCCTGGTGCTGGAGCAGGGGGCCGTTAGCGAGCGGGGTCATCACGGTACCCTGATGGCGCACAATGGCTGGTATGCAGATATGGTGCGTTACCAGCGTCTCGAAGAAGCGGTGGAGGGGAGCCTGTGAATCCGACTATTAAACGACTGCTCGCCTACTGCGCCCAGTATCCTCGCTGGCTTATTCAGGCGGGGATCTGTTTGCTGCTTGCCACCGGCGCCGAAGTGGCCGGGCCGCTGCTGATCAAGCTCTTTATCGATGACTATCTGGCGCCTCGCAATATCGTGCTGCCCACCATAGCCCTGATTGCAGCGGGCTATCTGGGTTTGCAGGTGCTGTCGGCGGCGGGCTTCTATTTGCAATCCCTGCGCTTTAACCGTATCGCCCAGGCGGTGGTGCAAACCTTGCGCGAGCAGGTGTTTGCTACCGCCATCCGGTTGCCAGCCCGCTACTTTGACAAGCATCGATCCGGCTCGCTGATTTCCCGCATCACCAACGACACCGAGGCGATCATGAACCTCTATGTGCAGGTGATCGGCTTGCTGGTGCAAAAGGTGGTGCTCTTGTGCGGCATCCTCATCTCGATGGCGCTGCTGGATCTGCGGCTGATGCTGGTCTGCTCCCTGTTGCTGCCCGCTGTGGGCGGGGTGATGTGGCTCTACCAGAAACTGAGCGTGCCGGTGGTGCGAGCGACCCGCAGTCTGCTCTCCGACATCAACAGCCGCCTCAACGAGTCGCTGCAGGGGATGCCGGTGATCCAGGCGATGGTGCAGGAGCGCCACTTTGCCAACGCCTTTGCCGAGGTGAACCAGCAACACTGGTCGGCACGGATCAAGAGCCTCAAGATCAACGGCATTTTGCTGCGTCCGCTCATCGATCTCTTCTACATGATGGTGCTGATCGGCCTGTTGGCGCTGTTTGCCCATGAGGGGGGGAGCCACGCGGGTGCTATTCAGGTAGGGGTGCTCTACGCCTTTATCAGCTATCTGGGGCGGATGATCGAGCCGCTCATCGAGATGACCAACCAGCTCAACCAGCTGCAGCAGGCGATGGTGGCGGGGGAGCGGGTCTTTGCCCTGCTCGATGAAACCCGCGAGAGCACCGAGGGCGAGCTGCGCCCGCTGGAAGGGCGGGTCAGTTTCGAGCGGGTGAGTTTCTCCTACGATGGTGAGCAGCAGGTGCTGCGGGAGGTCAGTTTTGCCGCAAAACCGGGCCAGATGCTGGCGCTGGTGGGCCATACCGGCAGCGGCAAGTCCACCATTATCAGCCTGCTGATGGGCTTCTATCCGCTGGATCAGGGGCAGATCCGCTTCGATGATCACGCACTGGATACCCTGTCGCTGGCGGCGGTGCGCCGCAGCATCGGGCTGGTGCAGCAGGATCCTTTTATCTTTGTCGGCACCCTGGCGGAGAACCTGCGTCTCGGCCGCGCCGGCATAGATGACGCGCGGCTCTGGCAGGCGCTGAGCGAGGTGCAGCTGGCCGAGTTTGTGCACAGCTTGCCACAGGGGATCAACACCTTGATGGAGGAGGGGGGCAAGAACCTCTCCGCCGGTCAGCGGCAACTGCTCTCCTTTGCCCGCGCGCTGGTGGGAGATCCGCGTATCCTCATTCTGGATGAAGCGACGGCGAGTGTGGACTCCCAGACCGAGTTGGCGCTGTCGCAGGCGATCTCTGCTGCCCGTCGTGGCCGCACCACCATCGCCATCGCCCACCGCCTCTCGACCATCGTCGATGCGGACGAGATCCTGCTGCTCTCCCGCGGTCAGGTGAGCGAGCGGGGTACCCATGGTGAGTTGATGGCCCTCGGCGGTCACTATGCCCAGCTGTTCGAGATGCAGAGTCAGGGGGCTTGGCTCGAAGAGAAGCGCGCCTGATCGGCACATTTGCTGTAACAGCGACATGAGCGAAAAGAGGGAACCGGTGCGGTTCCCTCTGTTTTTTTGGGTTGGGCAAAAGGTCGTAAGCGTGATCCCTGTGCTTGTCGAATGGCGCAGATGCAGGCAACATGTTGTTTACATTAACTCATCGGATCAGTTCGCATATGGATTTGCAACGCTTCAAAGCCAATCTGGCACTTCGGCTGTTTGCCTGGCGCTATATTCCCGTCATCGGGTTTTGTGCCCCGATCATCGAAGAGATGAACGCCAAGGCGCTGCGCATTCGCATTCCCCTTGGCTGGCGTACCCGCAACCACCTGGGCAGCATGTATTTTGGCGCGCTGGCGACCGGCGCCGATCTGGTGGGTGGTCTACTGGTGATGGAGAAGGGGCGGCAGCGGCGCAAGAAGGTGCACTTCGCCTTCAAGGATGTGCAGGGGGAGTTTTTGAAACGACCGGAGGGGGATGTGCAGTTCGACTGCGCAGCGGGGGAGGAGATTGACGCCATGATCGACGAATCGTTGGCAAGCGGTCAGCGCATCAATCGCCCCATCCGGGTGGTAGCCACCTGTCCGTCATTGAACGGGGATGAGGCGATGGCGCGTTTTGTGCTGACCCTGTCGGTCAAGGCCAGCTAGCGGGTTGCCGGAGAGTGGCTCCCCGAGACGGGGTTAGCCAATCTCCGGGCTGACGCCCTCTTTCACCACGACCTTCATGCCGTTGAAGTTGACCACCTGTTCGGCCACGATCTTGCAGCGCTTGCGGGTCTCGACCTGACCGTCCACCTCGACCAGCCCTTCGGCAACGAGGGCTTTGGCGGCGCCGCCACAATCGGCCCACCCCTGATGTTTGATAAGGTCACACAAGGCAACGAAGGGGTGACCTTCGAGCAGAAACGTCTCCATGGGAAATCCTCTAGATGGATGAATGCCGGATACAGCAGGGCGACTATTTTAGGCAGTTCGCTCAGGCAAAGAAAGGAAGAGGGGCCACTCGCTGCGAAAAAGTGGTCGATTGTCCTTGAGGTGGCGCTTTCGCAAGTCCTGATGGAGAGGTGAGAGGGCCAACCGTGACGTATTGTGACGCACCTCGTCCCTGCTGGTGTGCCCACACTTTCCCCTGACTGTTAGGATCGGGCCACTCTCTATGGCCCAAGGAACCTCCCATGACACTCTCCCGCCTGCTGCTGGCATGCAGCGCCCTTACTCTGTGCGGTGTCGCGCAGGCCAGTACTCCGGTGCAGGTCTCGCTGCCCGGGGTCAATTTGCCCGCGTCCCATCAGGTGGAAGGGGCGCGCGCCTCGCTGCTCTACGGTCGGACCGGTCAGGTGAAGGGTATTGATCTGCCGATCTTCGCCCTCTCCGATGTGGATCAGTTCAGCGGCCTGCAGCTCGGGATTTTCCTCGGTGCTGGTCGGGTTCGCCACCAGTTTGGCGGGGTCGCCATCAACGCCATCAACTGGCACGAAGGGCAAGATACCGGCGTCAATCTGGGGCTGGTCAACCTGACCAACAATGTGCAGGGGCTTAACTGGGGCGCGGTCAATATCGCCAAGGGCAATGCGCTGGCCAACGTCGGCTTCGTCAACTATGCCGAGCGTACCACTTTCCAGATTGGCTTTATCAATGCGACCAAGCACCTCGATGGCTTGCAGATCGGGCTGGCCAACTATGCCGCCAACGGCGTTTTCCCCATTCTGCCGCTGGTGAACTTCCAGAAATCGTTCTGAGTGGGCGGTTCGCTTTGCGTTAAGGGCCTCTGCTGATTACCCTGTGCCTCTTGCAACTTGTGACAGGCAAACAGAGGTAATTGATGACGGCAGGGCAGATGAGTGCAATCGGGATCGGCTGGGATGTGCGTGGCTGGCAGGGCAGTGCCCAGGCGGTGGCCGTGGTGGGCTGGCAGGCCGAATCCAACCGCCTGCACTGGCTCGGGGTGTCGCCGCTGTTTCGCCTGAGCTCGCGGGTGGCACCGGATCTGGCCGCCCTGCTGCGTCCGGCCCTGCAAAACGAGCTGACCCTGATGCAGGTAGAAGCCTGCCCGCAACTGGCACTCGGTATCGATGCGCCGCTCGCCTTTCCCCGCGCCTTGCGGGATCTGCTCAACGGTCAGCCACATAGCTGCGCCGCTCCCGAGCGGGAGATAGACAACCCCTACGCCTATCGCGACTGCGAGCGCTGGCTGTATCAGCAGTACGGCAAGAAGCCGCTGTCGGCCACCTTCGATCGGCTCGGTAACAACGCCACTCTGGCGCTCTCCATGCTGCCGCGGCTCTCGGATCTGCAACTGGTGCCGACCGTTGCCCCGAAGACCAGTCGTGCCGTGCTGGAGGTCTATCCGGCATTGGCCAAAGTGGGCGGCAAGGCCTCCCCGGCACGGCCCGAGCTGGCGGCCTTGCTGCCTGCGGACGTGCTGGTCGGCACCGATCGCTACGATGCGGCGCTCTGCGCCCTGATGGCGCTGCAATATGCCGCTGGTGGCAAGGTGACGGTATTGCCTGAGCTGATTTCGCCACCCAGTGACATGCCGTGTGATGAGGGATGGGTCTATCACTTTGCCCGTCATGGCGTTGAGCACAACGGCATGTGATGGACGGTGACGCGGCGCATCATGGCGCCGCTCATCCTGTCGATGCGGGCCAAATGGCGCAAAAAACCTGTCTTTAGTCAGGAAATTGCCTGTTCATCCCGCGCCAAGGTGGCGCATCGTTATCTTCATCCGATATATTGCCCACCTTGCTGATCCTTTGCTGTGGTATTCCCGATGAAATCCGTTCTCTCTATTCAGTCCCACGTGGTCTTTGGTTGTGCCGGCAACAGCGCGGCCGTCTTCCCCATGCGCCGCCTCGGTATGGATGTATGGCCCATCAACACGGTGCAGTTTTCCAACCACACCCAATATGCCCAGGGGTGGCAGGGGATGGCGATGCCGGCGGGTCATATCAGTGCGCTGGTGAAAGGATTGGGCAATATCGAGGTGTTGAGCCAGTGTGACGCCGTGCTGAGCGGCTACCTTGGCTCTGCCGAGCAGGGGGACGAGATCCTGACCGTGGTCAACGCCGTCAAGGCGGCTAACCCCGATGCCATCTACTTCTGCGACCCTGTGATGGGGCACCCGGAGAAGGGGTGTATCGTTGCTCCCGGCGTCACCCGTTTCCTGACCGAGCAGGCGCTGCCGGTGGCCGACATGATGGCCCCCAACCTGCTGGAGCTGGAGACCCTCTGCGATACCCATCTGGCTGATCTGGATCAGACCCGTGCGGCTGCCCATCAGCTGCTGGCCCGCGGCGTCAAGCTGGTGCTGGTCAAGCATCTCGGTCGTGCGGCGCAGGACTCCAGCCGCTTCGAGATGCTGCTGGCGACCCCGCAAGGGGATTACCTGATTGCCCGTCCGCTTTATGACTTTGCCCGCCAGCCGGTGGGGGTTGGCGATCTTATCAGCGCCCTGATGCTGGCCAATTTGCTGGCCGGCCACGATGCGGTCAGCGCGTTCGAGCGCACCAACGCCTCGGTGGATGCGGTGCTGCAGGAGACCTGGCGCCAGCAGGCTTACGAGTTGCAACTCATCGCCGCGCAAGATGCCTTCGCCCTGCCAGAGGTTGAAGTGCGAGCAGTGAAACTGCCCTGAGTCAACGCGGACTCTCGTCTATCCCGACAAGGGGATGCAGATGAAAAAGGCTTGCCAATGGGCAAGCCTTTTTACTGTTTGCCTATTTAGTGCGGCAAGCAATCAGATGCGGGGATGGCGGAGGCGATAACGCTCAGCCATGGCATTGGCCGCTACCATGGCGGCGTAGACATCCTGTTCACTCACTGTCATCGGCATGTTGCCCATGGTATCGAGGGGATCGCAGGCCAGCTGCGCCACCTTGCGCCACTCGTTTTCATCAAAGTGGGTGAGTCCCAACTCTTGCAGCGTCATGGGCAGACCTGCACAGTCGATGATGCGAAACACCTCATCAAGTTCGTGTTGCGGGGCGCGCTCAAGCACGAGTTGGGTCAGCAGGCCGAAGACTACTTTCTCGCCATGCTGGGCGCGATGGAGCTCCGGGATCAGTGACATGCCGTTGTTGACGGCATGAGCGGCGGCCAGTCCACCGGCTTCTGCGCCGACCCCGCTGAGGTAGATGGTGGCCTCGATAACCTGCTCAAGCGCCGGGGTCGGGACATGGTGGCGTATTGCATCCATGGCCAGCTCGATGTTTTCACCAAGCAGCTCGTAACAGAGCTTTGCCAGACCAAGGCCTGTGCGTGAAGGACGCTTGCCGACCAGATTGAGTCCGTCCGACCGATAGCAGGCGCGCGCCTCGAAATAGGTGGCCAGGGCATCGCCAACGCCTGCGGAAAAGAAGCGGGGAGGGGCGGCGGCAATGATGGCCGTGTCAGCCAGCACCACGTCCGGATTTTGCGGCAGGAAGAGATAGCGCTCAAATTCCCCCGCCTGGTTGTAGATCACCGCCAGTGCCGTGCAGGGGGCATCTGTGGAGGCAATCGTCGGGAACAGTACAACCGGACGGCGCAGATAGAAGGCCACGGCCTTGGCGACATCCAGCGTCTTGCCGCCGCCGATCCCGACAATCACGTTCGCACCATATTGCTCTGCAAGGTGGGTCATGCGGTGGATCTCCTGTTCGGTGCATTCATAGCGAAACTTGTCGACCACTCCCCTGAGGCCTGCCTGCAGGAGCCCCGCCAAAGCTTCTTCCCGTACCCGCTCCAGAATGAACTCATCGCTGATGAGCAACGCATAGTCACCAAAATCTTTAACGTGCTCATGGAGTTGCGGGAGAAGGTGTTGACCGATGATGAACTTTTTGGGGGAGGTAACTGTACGGGGCAAAGTGGGCATCCATTATTCCTCAAGGCAGTGAACAACATAGATTTGATTATCAAATGGGTCTCTCACGATACGCCTGATGAGGCAATAGATGAAGAGGAAAAGGGGGGCGTTTTAATCATTAATTAATCTTTTTGTTTGTTTGGTTGTATTTTGGGGCGAGCAATTGGCGGTGTTGAGGAATACAGGCGCAATGGCCGTATCGTGGCAATCCGTCGCAAGCCATACTGCTGCGACAAGCAGGGCCGCTTGGTGCGGCCCTGCTGTATTTGGATAAGGGATAGGGGATGGTCAGAGCGGTTTGTAGAAGATGACGGTCGCAGCAAGGGAGCCATCGGCGTTGCGTGCAAAGCTCGGGATCTGGCCCGCTTCCAGATAGCCGAGTTGACGATAGAGGTGGGAGGCCACATCACCGGCGCGAGTATCCAGCACCAGCAGCGAACGGCCCGCGGCATGGGCGCCTTGTTCCAAGGCCTGCATCAGCGCACGACCGACACCTTTACCTCTCGCCGTTTGCAGTACCATCAGTTTTTCCACTTCGGCCCGGTGGCGACCGTTGGCCTTGCCACAGAGCGCGAGCTGAATCGCTCCCACGAGCTGTTGTTGCTCAAGGGCAAGCCACAGCTTTCGGTGACCTGCCGCTAGATCCGCTTCAACTCCTTGCCAGTAGCGGGTAGATTCCTCCGTGGTCAGCGGCGGTAAAAAACCGACCGAGGCGCCGCTATCGACACAATCTTGCAGCAGGGTGATGAGCGCACTTTGGTAGGTTGCTGCGCTCTTAACTTCCACAATGTTCATCTGACATCCTTGTCGTTGCGCTGTTATGTGGCTGATTGCCACCGTTGGTTCATGTGAGGGAGGTACTTATGCTCGCCGCGAGTACGACTTGTCAGCGGATCAGCCCCTGCTCAACGAGCCAGGTAAACAGCAGGCGGGAGACGGGGGAGAGCTCATCGAGGTGAGAGCTGTCGAGCCAGCGCAGCTCGGCAATTTCTGCCGAGGCGATCGGGGTGCCGCTCGCTTCGCCGGTGTAGCAGCGCAGTCTCACCTCGACTCCTGCCGGTTTGCCATCGGCCTGAGCGCGGAACTCGCAGGCAAAGCGCAGGGTATCGGGCTGCAGGGTGACGGCCAGCTCCTCTTCAATCTCGCGGATCAGTGCCGCCTCGTCGCTCTCCCCCGGTTCCCGCTTGCCGCCTGGGATGTAATAGATGTCCTTGTCGTGGGAGCGGGCGCAGAGCAGCTGCTGATCTTTAAAGGTGAGCCAGGCGAGTTTGTCGATCATCTGTTTTCTCTCCAATGGGGTTGCCGTGATGAGCACTGGCGCACTCAAGCGCACAGTTGTTTTGCATGCCGGCAGCCTAACAAAGATGAAGTTGAGTCCCAAGGAGAAAGAGGGGAGATGCCGGAAACGCACTGTTTCCAGCGCGGTCACCGCGTAGCTGAATGAGTGCGCAATGGCTGGTTCGCCACAGACTTTTCGACCCTAAAAAAGCAGACTGGCGCACATCACGACAGGGCCGGACTGGGCGAAGGCGGGATCCTTGTGGTTTAATCTTGCCACTTTAGCGGTAGTGGGCGACGAGCCTGCTACCTTGCGTGGGCAAGATGCAGGTGAGCAAGATGCAGATAGCAGCAGAGAGCAAGTTTATCGGACTCGGGGTCGCGGGCAATTTCGCCGGTCATCTGGAGCAGGCGGGTGAAGCGTCGGACTTCGTAGCGGTAGTCGTGCGCGACACCACGGCGCCCAAGGCGCTGTTTCCCTTTTTCGTGCCGGGCCATCCGGGTCAGCTCGGGGTATTCCCGTTGAGCGACAAGGCGATCTTCCTGCCGGAAGCGGCGGTCAGCGGTGACGAGAAGGTGCAGATCGAGCCGGAAGTAGCCCTCTGGTGCGAGCTGGAGTATGCCGGCAAGCAGGTGGTGGCGATCCATCCCCGCGCCTTTGGTGCCTATAACGACTGTTCCATCCGCCGTCCCAACGCCAAGAAGATTAGCGAGAAAAAGAACTGGGGCGAAGAGAGCAAGGGGTTGGCGGCCAAGCTGCTGCCGCTTTCCGGTTTTGCCGCCGGTTGCGAGCTCGATGACTATCGCATCGCCTGCTATCTGGAGCGGGACGGTGAGCTGCACGCTTACGGGGTAGACAGCGCCGCCATCGACTACAGCTACTTCCACGGCAAGCTGCTCGACTGGGCCATCGACAAGTTCAATCATCAGCAGGATGAGGGGCCAGCGGAGCACATTCAGGGACTGCTGGCGCAGGCGGGACATCCTCCCCATGCGCTCATCAGTATCGGTGCCACTCGCTATACCCCGTTTGGCGAGACCCACTTCCTCAAACCGGGCGACACCTCCTGCGTGGTGGTCTATCCGGGCAGCCGTTATAGCGAAGCGGATATTCGCGAGGCGATCCGCAGCCGCCACTTTGGCGCTGATATGTCGGTGCTGCTGCAGGCGGTGCAGGCGCGCTAATCGCCGTTGCCAGCGGGAAGGTGTCTCTTCCCGCTGGTTATCATATCGAGTCATTTCATGACGATTGTTCAGGTATCCCGGGCTGATTATCCGGCCCTGATCGATCTGTGGGAGGCCTCGGTGCGGGCGACCCACCACTTCCTGCCCGAGGCCGAGATCCTGGCGCTTAAACCGCTTATTCTGGAGCACTACTTCGATGCGGTGACACTGCACTGTGCTCGTACAGAAGAGGGACACATTACGGGTTTTAGCGGAGTGCACGAGGGCAAGCTGGAGATGCTGTTTGTGGCTCCCGGGGCGCGCGGTAGTGGCGTGGGGCGTTTGCTGGTGGCGCATGCCATCACGCAGGGCGGCGCGACGCAGGTTGACGTCAACGAGCAGAACGAACAGGCGGTGGGCTTCTATCTGAAGATGGGATTCACCGTGACGGGTCGCTCGCCGCTGGATGGTCAGGGCAAGCCCTATCCGCTGCTGCATATGGCGCTGGCGCCGACCTGATCGTGCCTGATGAGGCACAGTACCCATAAACCAACGGGGGATGGCATCAGCCATCCCCCGTTTTTTTGATCGTGTTTGTTACTTGCTGGCGACCTTGTTCACCACCTTGATCAGCTGATAGCGCACGGAGGGGGCATCGGCCGGCACATCGGTGAGCTGCTCCTTGCTGACTGTGAGCTGATACCGGTAGCCCGGCTCGAACTGGAAACCTTCAATATTCTGGTAGAACAGCGTCCAGGGCTGCTGCTCATCACTGCGAACCTGCATGCACTGCATTGGGCCAACTCCGACGCAATCGACCAACTGGCTGTTGATATAGAGGGTCTCCCCCTGTGACGATGCGGGGGCGCTCTGGCAGGCGGTCAGCAGCAAGGCTGCGCTGATAAACAGTGGTTTCATAATGGACTCCTTAACGCGAAAGGGGGGCATTAGAGCGGCAAACAAAAAGGCGGTCAATGACCGCCTTTGTAACAAACCATATCAGCGCAGTGGTTAGCGCTGCTCGAGCGGAGTGAACTCGCGCAACGGGTGACCCACGTAGAGCTGGCGTGGGCGACCAATCTTGCTGTCCGGGTCTGAGTGGAACTCGTTCCAGTGGGCAATCCAGCCGATAGTGCGGGAGATGGCGAAGATCACGGTGAACATGCTCATCGGGATGCCGATCGCCTTCATGATGATGCCGGAGTAGAAGTCCACGTTCGGGTAGAGTTTCTTCTCGACGAAGTAGGGGTCGGAGAGCGCAATACGCTCCAGCTCCATGGCCACGTCCAGCAGTGGATCCTTGATCTGCAGCTCGGTCAGTACTTCGTGGCAGGTTTCGCGCATCACGGTGGCACGAGGGTCGTGGTTCTTGTAGACGCGGTGACCAAAGCCCATCAGACGGAACGGATCATTCTTGTCCTTGGCCTTGGCGATGTACTCGGGGATGCGATCCACCGAGCCGATCTCTTCCAGCATGCGCAGGCAGGCTTCGTTGGCACCACCGTGGGCCGGTCCCCACAGGGAGGCGATCCCCGCGGCGATACAGGCGAACGGGTTGGCACCGGAGGAGCCAGCCAGACGAACGGTGGAGGTGGAGGCGTTCTGCTCGTGATCCGCATGGAGGGTAAAGATACGATCCATGGCGCGTTCAACGATGGGGTTGACCTTGTACTCTTCGGTCGGCACGCCAAACATCATGTGCAGGAAGTTACCGGCATAGGAGAGGGCATTGCGCGGCTGCATGAACGGCTGACCGATGGAGTACTTGTAACACATGGCGGCCAGAGTCGGCATCTTGGAGAGCAGACGGAAGGCACAGATCTCGCGATGCTGCTCGTTGTTGATGTCGAGGGCATCGTGATAGAAGGCGGAGAGGGCGCTGACCACACCGCACATGATGGCCATGGGGTGGGAGTCACGACGGAAGCCGCGGAAGAAGAAGGCGATCTGCTCGTGCACCATGGTGTGGCGGGTGACCAGGCGTTCGAATTCGGCATATTGCGCCTTGGTCGGCGCTTCGCCGTACAGCAGGATATAGCAGACTTCCAGATAGGTGGCCTGGGTGGCCAACTGGGCGATGGGGTAACCACGGTGCAGCAAGACACCCTGATCCCCGTCAATGTAGGTAATGGCAGATTTGCAAGAACCGGTCGCCATAAAACCGGGGTCAAAGGTGAAATACCCCTGTGATCCCAATTTTCTGACATCGATGACATCCGGGCCGATGGTGCCGGAGAGGATCGGCAGTTCGACCGGATCTTTTCCGGGCAGGTGTAGGGTGGCTATCTTATCAGCCATAGCACGTCTCCTTTGCTCTTTATAATTTGGTTCCAGTCCTACTCTATTACGACTTTTATGACGCTGGCAAAGGTTGTTACCCATACCGAAGTGGCTGGAGCGCCTTATTTGAAACAGAGTTCCTTATCAATGTCAATTTTGCTGGAACCCCATTAATGGCATTAATGAAATGTTAAATTAAATATGCGATCGAGTTTGCGGTTTTGTGTTTTCTTTGTAGCTAATTGATTGTCTTCGGTTAAGGCCGCCGATATACTGCGCCACGTGGGTCATGGCTGCGGGTGTTTGAAACGCTTTGGCAAAGCCTGATGTGAAACCAAAAACTCGCGTTTTGGCTTTTTCAGAGTGTTTTGGTAACAAAAAACCAACAATCACCATTCCGTGCCCTCAAGTGTGAGTTAAAACAATAACTAACGTGCTCAATGGAGCTGAGTGGGCAAGCGTGAAAAACAAACAGAGACCGGTCAACCTCGACCTACAGACGATCAGCTTTCCTGTCACTGCCATTGCATCCATCCTGCACCGTGTTTCAGGGGTCATTACCTTTGTTGCACTGGGCATCTTGCTGTGGATGCTTGGTACTTCACTCGCCTCTCCCGAAGGGTTTGAAACCGTGGTTGCCATCATGGACAACTTCCTGGTCAAACTCGTGCTGTGGGGGATCCTGACTGCGCTGGCATACCACATTGTGGGCGGCTTGCGTCATCTGGTCATGGATATGGGCTATTGGGAAGAGCTGGAATCCGGCAATCAGAGTGCCCGCGTGGCCTTCGTGATCACCGCGATCCTGGCTGTATTGGCGGGAGTGCTTGTATGGTAACCAATTCTGCAACCTTCGGGCGCAGCGGCGTTCATGATTACATCCTGATCCGCGCCACCGCCCTCATCATGACCTGTTATGTCCTCTATCTGGTGGGCTTTGTCGCGTTCAACGACATCACCTACGAGGTGTGGGCAGGCTTCTTCGCCAAAACATTCACCAAGGTATTCACCCTGTTGACCCTGCTCTGCGTACTGATCCATGCCTGGATTGGTCTGTGGCAGGTGCTGACTGACTATATCAAGCCGGTAGGGCTGCGCGGGGCGCTGCAATTTGCCCTGGTCGTGGTGCTGTTTGTCTATCTGATGACGGGTTTCGTCGTGCTGTGGGGTGTGTAAGGTGACTATTCCAACTCGTGAATTTGATGCGGTGGTGATTGGTGCCGGTGGTGCCGGTATGCGCGCCGCGCTGCAGATTGCCCAGTCCGGCAAGAGCTGCGCTCTGTTGTCCAAGGTTTTTCCAACCCGTTCTCACACTGTCTCCGCCCAGGGCGGGATCACGGTTGCGCTGGGCAATGCCCACGATGACAACTGGCAGTGGCATATGTATGACACGGTAAAAGGTTCCGATTACATCGGTGATCAGGAAGCCATCGAGTACATGTGCAAAACCGGTCCCGAGGCTATCTATGAGCTGGAGAACATGGGGCTGCCCTTCTCCCGTTTCGACAACGGGTCTGTCTACCAGCGTCCGTTTGGTGGTCAGTCCAAGAATTTCGGTGGCGAGCAGGCTGCCCGTACTGCGGCTGCGGCCGACCGTACCGGTCACGCCCTGCTGCACACCCTTTACCAACAAAACGTCAAGAACAAGACCACCGTCTTCTCCGAGTGGTATGCGCTGGATCTGGTGAAAAACCAGGATGGCCACGTGGTGGGTTGTACCGCCATCGATATGGAGAGCGGTGAAGTGGTCTACTTCAAGGCCAAGGCCACCGTGCTGGCGACTGGCGGTGCCGGTCGTATCTACCAGTCCACCACCAATGCCCACATCAACACAGGTGACGGTGTCGGCATGGCGCTGCGTGCCGGCGTCGGCGTGCAGGACATGGAGATGTGGCAGTTCCACCCGACCGGCATCGCCGGGGCAGGGGTGCTGGTAACTGAAGGCTGCCGTGGTGAAGGCGGCTATCTGCTCAATAAAGATGGCGAGCGCTTCATGGAGCGTTACGCGCCAAACGCCAAGGACTTGGCCGGTCGCGACGTGGTGGCCCGCTCCATCATGATCGAGATCCGCGAAGGCCGTGGCTGCGACGGTCCCTGGGGTCCACACATCAAGCTCAAGCTGGATCACCTCGGCAAAGAGGTGCTGGAATCCCGTCTGCCGGGCATCTGCGAGCTCTCTCGCACCTTCGCCCACGTGGATCCGGTCAAAGAGCCGATCCCGATCATTCCGACCTGCCACTACATGATGGGCGGCGTGCCGACCAACGTGAATGGCCAGTGCCTGACCCAGGACAAGAACGGCAACGACGTGCCGGTGGTCGGTCTGTTTGCGGTGGGCGAGATTGCCTGCGTCTCCGTACACGGCGCCAACCGTCTGGGTGGCAACTCCCTGCTGGATCTGGTGGTCTTCGGCCGCGCTGCTGGCATGCATCTGGTCAACACTCTGGGCGAGATGGAGCACGGTTGTGATGCTTCCGAGTCGGATCTGGATGCCGCACTGGCCCGCTTCAACCGCTGGGAAAATTGCCGTGACGGGGAAGACCCGGTGCAGATCCGCAAAGACCTGCAGCGCTGCATGCAGAACAACTTCTCCGTATTCCGTGAAGGTGCGGCGATGGCAGAGGGGCTGGCCGAGCTCAAGGTTATCCGCGAACGCCTCAAGTCAGCCCGTCTGGATGACACCTCCAAAGAGTTCAACACCCAGCGCATCGAGTGCCTGGAGCTGGACAACCTGATGGAGACGGCGTTTGCCACGGCGGTTGCCGCCAACTTCCGTACCGAGAGTCGCGGTGCTCACTGCCGCTTCGACTTCCCGGATCGCGACGATGAGAACTGGCTGTGCCACAGCCTCTATCATCCGGACACCGAGTCCATGACCCGTCGCGCTGTCAACATGTCACCCAAGACCCGTGAGGCGTTCCCGCCCAAGGTCCGGACTTACTGATTGCGGAGCCAGCCCTATGAACGTCACATTCTCTGTCTACAGATACAATCCGGATGTTGATAACGTCCCCCATATGAAGGAATATCGTCTTGATATTCCTGAAGGTTCCGACATGATGGTGCTCGACGCACTGATCCAGTTGAAAGAGCTGGATCCCACGCTCGCCTTCCGCCGCTCTTGCCGCGAAGGGGTCTGTGGATCAGACGGTCTCAACATGAATGGCAAGAACGGTCTTGCCTGTATCACCCCGCTCTCCGACCTGCTGAAGAAGGGCAATAACGTTGTTATCCGCCCCTTGCCCGGCCTGCCGGTGATCCGTGATCTGGTGATCGACATGACCCAGTTCTACACCCAGTGGGAGAAGGTCAAACCCTTCCTCATCAACGATGACAAGTTGCCGCCGGTGCGTGAGCACCTGCAATCCCCCGAAGAGCGCGCCAAGCTTGACGGCCTGTACGAGTGCATTCTCTGTGCCTGCTGCTCCACTTCGTGCCCCTCCTTCTGGTGGAATCCCGACAAGTTCATCGGTCCGGCCGGGCTGCTCGCCGCCTACCGCTGGCTGGCTGACAGCCGCGACACCGCGACCACCGAACGACTGGGGAATCTGGACGACGCATTCAGCGTGTTCCGCTGCCATGGCATCATGAACTGCGTGAACGTCTGTCCGAAAGGCTTGAACCCGACCAAGGCGATTGGCCAGATCAAGTCGATGTTGCTCAATCGGGCTGTTTAGTATCAGGGCCGGCCACGTGCTGGCCCGACCTCTGGATAGCCATCCCACCCGTGGCAGGATGGCTATTTGACCCCTACAAGCTGCGCAGCAGTAACAAGAAGTACAAGGGATAGAAATGCATAACGGCGTGATGAAGGCCTGGTTGGAGTCATCTCACCTGGCTGGTGCGAATGCAAGCTATATCGAGGATTTGTACGAATCCTTTCTGGAAAATCCTGACTCCGTGTCCGACGAGTGGCGCAGCCTGTTTAGCGAGCTGCCCCAGGTCAATGGCCATGCGGTTGAACAACCCCACTCCCAGGTCCGCGATTATTTCCGTCGTCTGGCCAAGGATCCCTCTCGCTACAGTGCTCCCGTCTCCGATCCGCAAGTGGATGCCAAGCAGGTGCGGGTATTGCAGCTGATCAACGCCTTCCGTTTCCGTGGTCACCAGAATGCCAATCTGGACCCGCTGGGCCTGTGGCAGCGTGAAACCGTTGCCGAACTGGATCCTGCGTTCCACAACCTGCAGGGCGCAGATATGGAGGCCACCTTCAATGTGGGCTCCTACGCCATCGGTCGCGAGACCATGGTGCTCTCCGACCTCTACGCCTCGCTGAAGAAGACCTATTGCGGCTCCATCGGCGCCGACTACATGCACCTCACCTCCACGGAAGAGAAGCGCTGGCTGCAACAGCGTCTCGAATCCATTGAAGGGAAGGGGAGTTACACCCTCGAAGAGAAGACCCGTTTCCTCGAGAGCCTGACTGCCGCCGAAGGGCTGGAGAAATATCTGGGCGCCAAGTTCCCGGGAGCCAAGCGCTTCTCGCTGGAAGGTGGCGACGCCATGATCCCCATGCTCAAGGAGCTGATCCGTCGCGCCGGTGAGCAGGGCTGCAAAGAGGCCGTTATCGGTATGGCCCACCGCGGTCGCCTCAACGTGCTGATCAACGTGCTGGGCAAGCGCGCTCAGGATCTGTTCGACGAGTTTGCCGGCAAGCATGGCGAATCTTGGGGTACCGGTGATGTGAAGTACCACATGGGCTTCTCCTCCGACTTCGCCACCCCGGGTGGCAATGTCCATCTGGCGCTGGCCTTCAACCCCTCCCACCTCGAGATCGTCAACCCTGTGGTCATCGGCTCGGTCCGTGCCCGGATGGATCGTCGCGGTGACAAGGATGGCTCCAGCGTGTTGCCCATCACCATTCACGGTGACTCGGCCATGGCCGGTCAGGGCGTGGTGGCCGAGACTTTCAACATGTCCCAGACCCGCGCCTATGGTGTCGGCGGGACGGTGCGCATCGTCATCAACAACCAGGTTGGTTTCACCACCTCCTATATCCGTGACCTGCGTTCCACCGAATATTGCACCGACATCGCCAAGGCGGTGCAGGCGCCGGTGCTGCACGTCAACGGGGATGATCCGGAAGCCGTGGTGCTGGTGACCCAGATTGCACTGGATTACCGCAACACCTTCAAACGCGACGTGGTGATCGAGCTGGTCTGCTACCGTCGTCACGGTCACAACGAAGCGGACGAGCCGAGCGCCACCCAGCCGCTGATGTACCAGAAGATCAAGCAGCACCCGACCCCGCGCAAGATCTACGCCGATCAGCTGGTGGCCGAGGGGAGCCTCGCTCAGGAGCGGGCGACCGAACTGGTCAACGAGTATCGCGAAGCGCTGGATCGCGGTGAGCGGGTGAGCAAAGAGTGGCGGCCGATGGAGCTGCACTCCGTCGACTGGACCCCTTATCTGGGCCACGACTGGAACATGGCCTATGAGAGTGCCGTGCCGATGGATCACCTCAAGAGCCTCGGCGAGAGGGTGAGCCAGTATCCGGCCACCCACGTGCTGCAGCGTCAGGTCGAGAAGATTTACGAAGACCGCCGTCTGATGGCCGCTGGCGAGAAGCTGGTGGATTGGGGCTTTGCCGAGACCCTGGCCTACGCCACCCTGGTGGACAAGGGGTCCCGTATCCGCTTTACCGGTGAAGACTCCGGCCGTGGCACCTTCTTCCACCGCCACGCCGTACTCCACAGCCAGACCGATGCCAGCACCTACACCCCGCTGTGCAACCTGCACGACGAGCAGGGCCCGTTCGAGGTGTATGACTCTGTGCTGACCGAGAACGCAGTACTGGCCTTTGAATATGGCTACGCCAGCGCCGAGCCGGCTGGCCTCACCATCTGGGAAGCCCAGTTCGGCGATTTCGCCAACTGTGCCCAGGTAGTGGTGGATCAGTTCCTCTCCTCTGGTGAGCAGAAGTGGGGCCGGATGTGCGGCCTGACCATGCTGCTGCCGCACGGTTACGAGGGGCAGGGCCCGGAGCACTCCTCCGCCCGTCTGGAGCGTTATCTGCAGATGTGTGCCCAGCACAACATGCAGGTGTGCGTGCCCTCTACCCCGGCGCAGGTGTTCCATATGCTGCGTCGTCAGGTGGTACGTCCGATGCGCCGTCCGCTGATCGTCATGACGCCCAAATCCCTGCTGCGCCATCCGCTGGCGGTGAGCAAGCTCGAAGAGCTGGCGGAAGGAACCTTCCAGAACGCCATCGGCGAGATCGATGCGCTGGATCCGAAAGCGGTCAAGCGCGTGGTCTTCTGCTCCGGCAAGGTCTACTACGACCTGCTCGATGCCCGTCGCAAGGCCGAGCAGCAAGATGTGGCACTGGTGCGAATCGAGCAGCTCTACCCCTTCCCGGAAGAGGAAGTGCGCGCCATTCTGGCCGATTACAGCCACGTCACCGACTTTATCTGGTGTCAGGAAGAGCCGCAGAACCAGGGCGCCTGGTACTGCACCCGTCACCACTACGATGGCGTGCTGCCAGCCGGAGCCACCCTGCGTTATGCCGGTCGCCCCGCGTCAGCCTCACCGGCCGTCGGTTACATGTCTGTCCACGCCAAGCAGCAAAAAGCCTTGGTGGAAGATGCCCTTACCCTGTAAAGCCTCTGGCATAGAAGTAAAAAGGAACTGATTGGATGACTATCGAAATCAAGGTACCGGATCTGCCGGAATCAGTGGCCGATGCCACTATCGCCACCTGGCACAAGAAACCGGGCGATCTGGTCGCCCGTGACGAAGTGCTGGTCGACATCGAGACCGACAAGGTGGTGCTGGAAGTGCCGGCACCGCAAGCCGGTGTGCTGGGGGATATTCTGCAAGGGGAAGGGGCGACCGTGTTGTCCCGTCAACTGATTGCCATCCTCACCGCTGCCCCGGTGGCGGGTGAAGAGACCAAAGAGAAACCCGCGGAAGCGGTGGCCGATGATGGTGCAGATGGCTTGAGCCCCTCGGTGCGCCGCCTGATTGGCGAGCACGATATCGACGTGACCAAGCTGACCGGTACCGGCAAGGGCGGTCGCATCACCAAGGATGATGTGGAAGCCTTCATCAAGGCCAAGAGCCAGCCTGCGGCAGCCGCACCGGTCGCTGCTGCCGCTCCGGCAGCCAAGGTTACTCCGCTGGGTGGTCGCACCGACAAGCGGGTACCGATGACCCGTCTGCGTAAGCGCATCGCCGAGCGTCTGCTGGAAGCGAAAAATACCACCGCCATGCTGACCACCTTCAACGAGGTCAACATGAAGCCCATCATGGACCTGCGCAAGCAGTACGGCGAGATCTTCGAGAAGAAGCACGGCATCAAGCTCGGCTTTATGTCCTTCTATGTGAAAGCGGTAGTGGAGTCCCTCAAGCGCTATCCGGAAGTGAACGCGGCGCTCGATGGTGATGACGTGGTTTACCACAACTACTTCGACGTCAGCATCGCCGTCTCTACCCCCCGTGGTCTGGTGACGCCGGTGCTGCGCGACTGCGACAACATGAGCCTGGCGGACATCGAGAAGGCCATCAAGGATCTGGCGGGCAAGGGCCGTGACGGCAAGCTGACCGTGGATGAACTGACTGGCGGCAACTTCACCATCACCAACGGTGGCGTGTTCGGCTCCCTGATGTCCACCCCGATCATCAACCCGCCCCAGAGCGCCATTCTGGGCATGCACAAGATCCAGGATCGCCCGATGGCCGTTGACGGCAAGGTCGAGATCCTGCCGATGATGTATCTGGCGCTCTCCTACGATCACCGTCTCATCGACGGACGCGAATCGGTAGGCTTCCTGGTCTCCGTCAAGGAGCTGCTGGAAGATCCGACCCGTCTGTTGCTGGACGTCTAAGCCCGTGGCACCCGGGCAAGGGGTTTGCGCCCCGAGCCGAATGTGCTGCTGGACGTTTGAGTAATACCCGAGCGATTGAAAGATAACGAGGGGCCGCCCAGGCCCCCATTCACAGGGGATTGAGAAACACCAGCCCCGGACGGAAATACCTACAACACGGATAGAGCATCTATGAATCTGCATGAATATCAGGCAAAACAGCTGTTTGCCGAGTATGGCCTGCCGGTCTCCGAAGGTTATGCCTGTGCTACCCCACAAGAAGCGGCCGAAGCGGCCGACAAGATTGGCGGCAATACCTGGGTCGTCAAATGCCAGGTACACGCCGGTGGCCGCGGTAAAGCGGGCGGCGTGAAAGTGGCCAAGAGCAAGGATGAGATCCGTGCTTTTGCCCAGAACTGGCTTGGCAAAAATCTGGTGACCTACCAGACCGATGCCAACGGCCAGCCGGTCACCAAGATCCTGGTGGAATCTTGCACCGACATCGCCAAAGAGCTCTACCTGGGCGCCGTGGTTGACCGTGGTTCGCGCCGCGTGGTCTTCATGGCCTCGACCGAAGGTGGCGTGGATATCGAGAAGATCGCCCACGAAACCCCCCATCTGATCCACAAAGCGGCCATCGATCCGCTGGTGGGTCCGCAGGCCTATCAGGCCCGCGAACTGGCCTTCAAACTGGGTCTGGTCGGCGATCAGATCAAACAGTTCACCAAGATCTTCATGGGTCTGGGCCAAATGTTCCTGGATTGTGATTTCGCGCTGCTGGAGATCAACCCGCTGGTGATCACCGCGCAGGGCAACCTGCACTGCCTGGATGGCAAGATCAACATCGATGCCAACGCCCTGTACCGTCAGCCCAAGCTGCGCGAAATGCACGACCCGTCACAGGATGACCCCCGCGAAGCGCACGCTGCCCAGTGGGAGCTCAACTATGTGGCCCTCGATGGCAACATCGGCTGCATGGTCAACGGCGCAGGTTTGGCCATGGGTACCATGGACATCGTCAACCTGCACGGCGGCAAGCCGGCCAACTTCCTTGACGTTGGCGGCGGTGCCACCAAGGAGCGCGTAACCGAGGCGTTCAAGATCATCCTCTCCGACAGCAACGTCAAAGCGGTGCTGGTCAACATCTTCGGCGGCATCGTGCGCTGCGACATGATCGCAGAAGGCATCATTGGTGCGGTCAAGGAAGTGGGGGTCAAGGTGCCCGTCGTGGTTCGTCTGGAAGGCAACAACGCCGAGTTGGGTGGTATCAAGCTGGCCGAGAGCGGCCTCAACATCATTGCGGCCAAGAGTCTGACCGATGCCGCGCAGCAAGTCGTCAAAGCAGCGGAGGCCAACTGATGAGCGTACTGATCAACAAGGACACCCGAGTCATCTGCCAGGGCTTTACCGGCGGTCAGGGTACTTTCCACTCCGAGCAGGCGCTCTCCTACGGCACCCAGCTGGTGGGCGGCGTCTCCCCGGGCAAGGGCGGCACCACCCATCTGGGCCTGCCGGTGTTCAACACCGTCCGTGACGCGGTCGAAGCGACTGGCGCTACCGCCTCCGTCATCTATGTTCCGGCACCGTTTTGCAAGGACGCGATCCTGGAAGCGATCGACGCAGGCATCAAGCTGATTGTCACCATCACCGAAGGCATCCCGACGCTGGATATGCTGGACGTCAAAGTGAAGCTGCAAGAGACCGGCGTGCGGATGATCGGCCCGAACTGCCCGGGTGTGATCACCCCGGGTGAGTGCAAGATCGGCATCATGCCGGGCCACATTCATAAGCCGGGCAAGGTGGGCATCGTCTCCCGCTCCGGCACCCTGACCTACGAAGCGGTCAAGCAGACCACTGACGAGGGCTTTGGCCAGTCCACCTGCGTCGGTATCGGTGGCGACCCCATCCCGGGCTCCAACTTTATCGACATTCTGGAGATGTTCCAGAACGACCCGCAGACCGAAGCGATCGTGATGATCGGCGAGATCGGCGGCAACGCCGAGGAAGACGCTGCCGCCTATATCAAGGCCCACGTCACCAAGCCGGTGGTCTCCTATATCGCCGGTGTTACTGCCCCTCCCGGCAAGCGGATGGGCCACGCTGGCGCCATCATCTCCGGTGGCAAGGGTACTGCCGCCGAGAAGTTTGCCGCGCTGGAAGATGCTGGCGTGAAAACCGTCCGCTCCCTGGCCGATATCGGCAAGGCCTTGCGCGAAGTGACCGGCTGGTAATTCCTGTTAGCCCGTTATCTCTAATAAAAGTGCCGCCCGATGGGCGGCATTTTTTATGGGTTTTAAAGTGGTTTGATTTAACCAATCATCGCGATTCAGGCGCTAAACGAATTTTATTACAGGAGACCAGAAACAGTGTGGATACTAAAATAGTCTGCGATTTGAACTTGTCAGATTGATTTGTTCCTTTACCCATTGCATCGAGTGACCTGTTTGTGGGTAATGCTAAAAGTCATGCAAGGATGTCAGTGAGATAACGTAGTGTCAGGAGGACATAATGATTTCACGTATTTTGGGAATTGGCTGCCTTACCAGTATCTGCTTGCCAACAGCATGGGCGGCGGATTGCCCGAACAGGCAACCGGGGCAGCATCTAGAGTTTCTTGGGCGTTCGGCTGACAATTCGGTATCACTATGGCTTTCAAGTCCAGGTTCCGGGGGGAATTTTCGCCTCTCTGCTCCCGGGGTATCTGAAATCGATAGTTGGAATGCAAACCGCGCGTCGTTGCACTTGAGTGTCTCACCTGTAGTACTGGATGACCTTAACGGGACTCACAAACTGGATCTCCTCAATGCAGATGGTTCTTTCAACTGCTTCCTCGATTCGAGAAACCAGAACAATCCGGTATTTCCAAATATTCCCCCGATCGATGGGGGAGACAGTAACGGTGGCACTGGTGGAGGAACCGGAGGTGGGGATGGCGGCAATGGTGGAACTGGTGGCGGAACCGGCGGGGGGGATGGCAGCAATGGTGGTAGTGGTGGTGGCACCGGTGGTGGGAGTGACCCGATCCGCAATATTGTGACCAGTATCAGTGCAGATGCCTTGATGGGCTATTTGAGCGGCTCCCTCAGTATTTCAGATCGTGTCGTTGTCGGGCTTGACCAATTTGAAGATATTGCCGGTCAAAAGGGGTTGTGGCAGGTATGGACTGATGTACGCCATACCGGAGTCTCCGATGATCGTAACGAGATAGACACATCCGGACATGCCAACAGCTTTTTGATCGGTATACACAGATCCCTTGGTAAAGACGGGCTGGGCGGTATTGCATTTGCCAATAGCAAAACCTCTCTTGGCACGTTTGGCAGTTCGGTACGAAATGAGGGGGACAGCTTCTTTGTTGGGCCATATGGCGGCTATAGGCTAGATACGCACTGGCTGCTGGATGGCTGGGCTGCATGGGGACGAACTGATAACGATACCGAACTCGATGTACTTAAAGGGAGTTTCAAGACAACGACCGGGTTGATCTCAGCCAACCTGACCGGTGGCTACGACGTTGGTGAGTATCTGCTGCGGCCCAAGCTTGCCCTCTTTTACAGTCACAATAAATCCGATGCGTTTGATTACACAGGCTCATTGCCTTATGCAAACCAGATTTATAACGTGACATTGCGGGTTAATGAAAACTCTTTTGAATATGCCACCAGTGAAGCATCAGGGGATATCAGTCGTATTTTCACCACAACCGATGGTGTTCAAATTATACCGGCCCTGCGTCTTGGGGTTCGTTATGATATTGAGCGTCCCAATGATGGTCAGATCCTGAATGAAAATCTGACAATGGAAAGTACGACCCCGTGGAGTGGATCTGCACGGATTGCACTGGCGGTAGCCCCTCAGCGTCATCAGCGTTTTGAAGTTATCACCGGTTATTACAGTATCGGGCGTCAGGACCTTGACCTCTGGGATATTAGATTTAACGCCGCAGTGAATTTTTAACTTACATAGGGAGATAAAAGTACCGATATCTTGGTCGGCACTTTGATTTAAATTACATGTATGGAGATGGTATTCACCTGACAGTTGCCAACAAAAGGGAGTGGTCACACGGCTTCATACCGAATAACAAACTGTATCCCTTGTGGTGGCCCGAGAGAGCCTTATTTAGTTGATGGATATATCCACAAATGGGTGTGTCAGGAGTGCCGAATAGCTAGAGACGGATATCCGGATGTAGGGCTGAAAAGGGAAGATGTGTGCGCAGGAACGTCATCTTTGCGAGATAGCAAAAAGGCACCCGAGGGTGCCTTTTCACAATCTGAGTGGCTTGCCTATCAGGCAGCGGCTTTCAGCTGTACTGCGGCGGCTTTCTTGTGATCGCCGATCGGCATCACGGTGCGGCCGAACTGCTCGTTGATCACGGTGGCCATGGCCAAGTAGATGGCGCTGGCGCCACAGATGATGCCTTCGAAACCGGCGATGGTGCCGATCAGGGTGCTGCCGGTGAAGTCACGGGCGGCCAGAAGGAAGAACAGCACGGTCAGGGAGGCGAACACGAACTGCTTGGCGCGCGGGTAGTTGATGGTGCCAACCAGCATGAACAGGGTGAACATGCCCCACATCAGCAGATACCAACCCATGTAGGCGTGCGGAGTCGCTTCGGCCAGACCCATGGTCGGCATGACGAGCAGGACAACCAAGCTCAGCCAGAACAGGCCGTAGGAGGTGAACGCGGTCACACCGAAGGTGTTGCCACGCTTGTACTCCATGATGCCAGCGATGATCTGGGCGATGCCGCCGTAGCACAGGCCCATGGCCAGGATCATGGCGCTGATGGGGAAGAAACCTGCGTTATGGATGTTCAGCAGGATGGTGGTCATACCGAAACCCATCAGACCCAGAGGGGCAGGGTTGGCCAATTTTTCGCTCACGTGGCGTTCTCCAAAAATAGAGGTGGGGGTTAACAAAAGACGCGCGATTTTAGGCAGGCTGCGGCGTGCCCGCAAGGGGGCAAGGGGGATAAATCGTAAAAAAACTACGTGATTATTTGCATCAGAGGCCAAATGCTCACCAAGGCAGGCTGTTTGGTGAGCAAAAGGTGTCAAAATAGTTGAGGGGTTGTATTTTTATTACGCTTTTTACGAAGTGCGGCGGCGTCACTGATCCAGTGTCAGGATCACTTTGGCTTCCTTGTCCTCTTCCTTGACCTGGCTGTCGAGCACGAACAGCCGCTCCGGGGCGATCCCCTGGCTGTCGACCAGAAACTCCTTGGTATTTTGCGCCCGGCGCATGGCGAGATTGCGCAGGGATTTGGCGGTGATGAGCTGCTGATCCTGCAGCAGGATCACCGCCTGGGCCCGCAGTGCCGCGCTCTCTTCATCCAGATGGAGGCGATCGGCCAGATCTTCCAGGTCTTCGCCAAAGCGCTCTTCATAGGCCTGGGCCAGCGCCTCTTGCAGGGCTGAGTCCTGTTCCAGCAGGTCGAGATCCGCCTGATTGCCGGTGAGCTTGGCCAGTACCCGCTCCAGCTTTTGCCGTTGCAGGATGGGGCGCTCCTCGTTGAAGTTGACCTTGCCGCGAATGTTCATGCTGAGCTTGGGTCTATCCTTGAGGGCCTGCGCCAGCTTGACCAGTTTCTCCTGCTGGGTGGGGGTGAGATCGGGATCCCCCGGCAGGAAGGGAAGTTCGTCGAGATCTTCGGTGCCATCGGCCAGCGAGGCGAGCAGGGAGAAGGGGGAGGTGATCGCCTTGCTCAGGGTGTTGCCCAGCACATCCCAGAAGATATTGCCGATGCTGAAGTCCGGTTGATCGAGATCGCCCTTCACCTTGAGGTTCATCTGTATCACCCCGTTGGCATCGCTTAGCAGGGCGATGGCTAGCCCCAGCGGCAGATCCTTGGCCTGATCGCTCTTGATCTTCTCGCCCAGTTGCAGCTTCTTGATGGTGATGTCGTTATCCCCCTCCAGCCGATTGCCCTCCAGCTTGTAGTGCAGCTTCATGGAGAGCTGCCCCTTGTCGATGGCATAACCGGCATAGGTGCCCGAATAGGGGGTGAAGGTGGTGAGCTCCAGATTGTGGAAAGAGACCGCGATGTCGAGGATAGGGTTGGCCACCAGCAGGTTGGTACCGCCGCGAATGGTCACTGGCGCATAGCGATCCACCTTGCCGTTGAAGGCGAGATCGGAGCGTTGCCCCGGAATATTGCTGATATGGCGACTTTGGCCGCCCAGCGAGGCGATATCGGCCACAAAATCTTGGCTCAGGCTGCGATCGGCAAAGCGCAGGTTGCCCTGCTCGGTGCGCAGCTGGTCGATGGTGAAACGAAAGTCGGGAGCCTTGCTGCCTGCCTTTGCTTCAGTACTTTTTGCTGCCGCTGGTTGCGGCAACAGCAGCTGTTGCAGGTTGGTGGTGCCATCTTCGTTGATCTCGATGCGGGCGAAGGGCTTGTTCAGAGCAATGTCCTTGATCCGCATCTGCTGGCTGATGCCGTCGTACGTCAGACCGGTGAGAGCCAGGGTGTTGAACTCCAGCAGCCGCTGATTGTCTGCCCGATCGACCACCTTGAGCCCGTTGACATCGAGCCCCCCTTGCAGGGTCAGCTTGCTCAGATCTCCCTGGGCGGTGGTGGCGAGATCAAGTCTGGTCTTGCTGCTCAGCAGCCCGTTTTGCACCTTGATGCGTACCAGATCGGCCAGATAGGGCTGTGCCAGCGTCAGGGGTAGCCCCTGCTGGTTGATGTCGCCGCTTAAGGTGAAAGGAGTCAGGGTCAGTTGGCCATCAAAGGCGAGGGGGCTGCTCTGGTTGAACTGGGTGGCCAGAGTCAGTTTGCTCGGTTGCTCCCCCTTGCTGCCCAGTGGCCCCAGCGCCAGCTTGAGGCCGGAGAGCTGGCGTGCCTGCGGTTTGCCGCTGCTCGATTCGGTGAGAGTGAGATCGCCCTTGTCGATAACGATCTGCTTGATCTGCCACTGCCAGGGTTTGTCTGCCCCGTGTTTCTTGCCGTTACCGGCTGTCTTTGCTTGTTGTGCCGACTTGGGCGCCGCATTGTTGGCCACCTCGTTTGCGGCGTGGGCCCCTTTGGCGGGTTTGGCGGGGGCCTGTTCAATCAGCAAGTCAGCCAGATCCAGCTCCTGCTGTGGGTTGAGGGTGGCCTTGAGCAGGGGTTGTTGCAGGGTTACCTTGCCGATCTGGAGCGACTGTTTCTGGCCATCGACAGCCAGATCGCTCAGGGCCAGCTGGCCGAAGCGGGCAAATTCGTCGCCCTTGTGTTTTTTAAGCTGCCAGTTGTCTAGCGTCAGCTTGCCTTTGGACAATTGCCACAGCACTCCTTGCTTGCCCTCTTTAAGCTGGTACTCCACCTCTGCATTGGCGTGGCCCTTGGCCAGATCCAGCTTGAGATAGGGTGCCCAGAGCGGGGCGAAGGGTTTCAGCTCGACCTGCTTGAGGCTCACCTTGCCCTGACCCATGCCGCTCATCACATCGAGTTTGCCGTGAGCGGCGAGGCTGCTTTTGCCGTTGATGGCGGCGTTCAGCTGATAGGCGGTCGGGTGATTTGCCTCGGTGCGCAGGTTATCGAGCTTGAGGGTCACTTTCTCCAGATTGAGGAGCGGCAACCAGCCGGGTTCGCTCTCCTTGCGCTGATCCTGATAGCGCACATGGCCGTCAGTGACTGCGATGCTGGCAATATCGACCAGCAGCGGGGCGCTGGCTGTTTCGGGCTCGAGGGAGGGGGCAGGGGTGAGCAGGGTGGCCAGCGCATCGGTCAGATTGAGTCGAACATCCCCTTTTTTGTCTGCCAGCCGTTGCAGCAGCACCACGGGTTTGGTCAGGGTGACGGTGGAAAGCACGACCGCTTTCTGCTGCCAGCTGGCTTGCAGGTCGGGGGTGATAAAGAGCTGCTCAAAACGGACGATAGGCTGCTGTTTGGCATCGAGCAGGGCAGTCGCGCCGAGGGTGAGAGAAGGGTTGCGCAGCCCTACGTCAATCTCCCCCAGCGTCAGTTGCAGGCCATAGTGCTCAGCCAGCCAGCCGGGCAGATAGCGCTGGACCAGACGGGGGGTTTGCCACAGCAGCAGAGTGATCAGGATAAGAAGCAGCAGAAAAGCGTAGGCAAGGTAGCGCAGCAAGCGGAGCTTGGGGGACGCGGGCTCGGTGGTGTTCATTTGGTGCACTCCCATTTGGTTCCCGCCATGGTACAGAAACGCTGGATAGTAATCATGGGGTTGCGTGCTGTTGTACGCCGTACTTTGTCCAAAGGCGATCCAGTTCACCCTTTTGTTGCAGCGCTGCCAGCCACTGTTCCAGCTGGGCAGGGGTAATGGGGGCCTCAGGGTGAAGGATGGCGCGGTGTTGATACTGTTGATCCCATTTTTGCGAGATCAGCAGCTGGTCGGCTGTGTCGGGATTGGCCTGCAGATACTGGTTAAGGTACGAAACGTTGAGAATGGCTACCTCGCCGCGCCCTTTGAGTAGCGCTTGCAGGGCGCTGACGTTGTCTTTGACCAGGGTGATATTGAGCTTGCGCTGCAGGTAGAGAGGATCGGCATTGAACTGGCCGACGCCGTAGTGATAGCCGGTCACCCCGATGAGGTGATGGCTGGCAGGATCGTCAAAAAAGCGCTGATCCCGGCCCGCTTTGTTCAGGGCCACATAGACCTCGCCACCACCGAGGAAGGGGGTTGTCATCTTGAATTTATCGGTGTCCCAGCCCCACTTGGTGTCTTCAAACAGCATCAGCGAGAAACGGCCCAGATCGAGCGCCTTGTAACGGTTGGCGGCCGAGGTGGGAACAAAGACGAAGGTCACCTCTTTCTGTACGGCATTGAGCTGGTCGATAAGCTCCAGGGTCAGTCCTTCATAGCGGGAATCGGGGAGTTTGACCACAAAGGGGGCATAGGGGTATCCACCAACCTTGATGAGGGGATGGCTCCAGCCAGAGAGGCTGAACAAGAGCAAAAACCAGCACCAATATCTCATGGGATCCCCAAGGCAATAGCTTGCTCCCAGATTCGGCTAATCTGCGCCGCTTTTCAAGCTGTTAAGGGAATTAACACAGCGCTGTTCGGCGGCTTCCAGCTCGGCCATCACCATCTGGATATCCTCCAGTTGCTGGCGCAGGGCGCCGCGTTTTGCCTCGATCAGCTGGATCATGGAGTGGAGCTGGGTTTTGCTCGATTTGTCGGTGTCGTACATATCGAACAGCTCGCGGATCTCGGCCAGGCTAAACCCCAGCCGTTTGCCGCGCAGGGTCAACTTGAGCCGGATCTTGTCCCGATGGCTGTAGATGCGGGTTTGCCCCTCCCGCAGCGGGGTGAGCAGCCCCTCATCCTCGTAGTAGCGGATGGTGCGCGGCGTGACATCGAACTCGTGGGCCAGCTCCGAAATGCTGTAGGTGATCTCCTTGCCGGGCAGGGAACGGGACATGGTCATGACTCCTGTTGCTGGGCGTGTGGCTGGCAGAGGCGGGCACGCAGCCGCTCGGCATTGGCGTGCAGGGCCTGACCGACCCGCGAGCCGTTGGGGCGAGCGAGCTGCTCGCTCACCCACTGGCCGGTGGCCGCCAGTTTGTCGAGATCCACCCCTGTCGTCATGCCAAGGCCGTGCAGCAGGTAGACCACCTCTTCTGACGCCACATTGCCGGAGGCGCCCGGCGCATAGGGGCAGCCGCCAAGCCCCGCCACCGAGCAGTCGATGGTGCGAATGCCGCGCTCCAGCGCGGGTAGCAGGTTGGCCAACCCCTGGCCGTAGGTGTCGTGAAAATGGACCGCGAGTCGACCCGCCGGGATCTCGTGCAGCACAGCATCCAGCATGGGGGCCACGGTGCCCGGGGTGCCGATGCCTATGGTGTCCCCCAGCGAAATTTCGTGGCAGCCGAGATCCAGCAACTGTTCGGCCATGGCGGCGACCCGTTTCGGGCGGGTCGGGCCATCGAACGGGCAGGCGATGACGGTGGAGAGGTAGCCGCGCACCTTGATGCCGAGGCGGCGCGCCTCCTGCACCAGCGGGGCGAAGCGCACCAGCGACTCCTCCACACTGATGCCAATATTGGCGCGGGTAAAACCGTCGGAGCAGGCGGTGAAGAGGCCAATCTCATCGGCGCGGGCGGCAATGGCTGCCTGCAAGCCTTGCAGATTGGGCACCAGAGCGCCGTAACGGGTTGAGCCCTTGCGCGGCAGTGCCTCGAACAGCGCAGCGGAGTCCGCCATCTGCGGCACTTTTTTGGCAGAGACAAAGGCACCCACCTCGATGCGCTGCAGGCCGCTGTCGGTAAGGCGCTGGATCAGCTCCAGCCGCTGTACCAGGGAGAGGGGCGCAGCTTCATTTTGCAGGCCATCTCGCGGCCCCATCTCCACCAGACTGACCCTGTCGTCACGGACGTCCTGTGATCGGTTCATGGGTGTTCCTCCTCTGAAGCAGTCTCTTCGGCAAAGCTCACCAGCACGGCTCCCTGGCTTACCTGCTCGCCCTGTTTGCACTGCAGCGCCTCAATTACCCCGTCCCGCTCTGCGCGCAACTGGTGTTCCATCTTCATCGCCTCCAGCACCAGCAGGGGTTGCCCCTTGCTGACCGTTTGGCCTTGCTCGACCAGTACGGCCACCACGATGCCGTGCATGGGGGCAATGGCACCCTGCGCCTTCTCATTCGCCTGATCATGATGGTGACTTCGCTGCTGATCATCGGTTGCGAAACGGATGCGCTGGCCCGCCAGGGTCATGATGAAGGTTGCCTCCGAGCCTGCGACCGTCTGAATGGGGATCTGTTGCCAGCAGCCACCCTGTTGCAGGCGGATATGGTCATCGCCTCTCTGGTAGCAGCAGATCTCCCCTTGCCACCCAAACTGGCCGCCATGATCGTTAAGGGTCAATACCCGGCGCTCATCACCGATGCGCACTGCCGCCGTCCAGCTGCGAACCGGCCCCAGCCGAAATCCGCAGGCTTGCTGCCAGGGGGAGGTGCCCGCAGGGCGGCTCGCCAGCCAGAGGGCGGCCAGCGGCCAGGCGAGCTCAGGAATGGGCCGTGCTGTGGTGGGTATGGGCCATTGGGTATGGTGGCCCATGGCCAGGACGTCGGGCTCTTCACACAGGCGCAGCAGCAGCGGGCCGTTGTGCACCAGCGGGCCGAGATCCAGTGCCGCCAGCGCATCGGCCAGTTGAGCGAACGCCTCGGCGCGACTCTGGCCGTAGGCGATCAGCTTGGCGATCATGGGATCGTAATAGGGGCTCACCTCATCGCCAGCGGTAACGCCGGTGTCGATGCGCACGCCAACGGGCCAGTGGAGCCAGTGGATAGGCCCGCTGGCAGGCAGAAAACCGGCCGCCACATCCTCAGCGTATAGGCGCGCCTCCACCGCATGGCCGCGCAGCACCACTTCCTCCTGAGTGAGTGGCAGCGGCTTGCCTTCGGCTACGGCCAACTGCCAGGCCACCAGATCCTGCCCGGTCACCGCTTCGGTGACCGGATGCTCTACCTGCAGCCGGGTGTTCATCTCCATAAAGAAGAACTCATCCTTGCAGAGTAGGAACTCGATGGTGCCAGCCCCCTGATAGTGGATGGCCTTGGCTGCGGCCACGGCTGCCTCCCCCATGGCGCGGCGCAGAGCCGGAGGGATGTCGGGGGCGGGCGCCTCTTCGATCACCTTCTGATGGCGTCGCTGCAAGGAGCAGTCCCTATCCCCCAGATAGATGGCGTTGCCGAGGCTATCGGCAAAGACCTGTACTTCCACATGTCGAGCCTGGGGCAGATAGCGCTCCAGCAGCACCAGATCGTTACCAAAGGCGGCCTTGGCTTCCCGTTTGACTGCCGCCAGCGACTCGTCAAAGTCGGCCAGCTGATCGACCCGGCGCATCCCCTTGCCACCGCCGCCACTGGCCGCCTTGATAAGTAGCGGGAAGCCAATCTGGCTCGCCTGATCGCGCAAAAAGTCCGTCCGCTGATCCGTGCCGTGATAGCCAGGTAGCACAGGTACGCCGGCAGCCTGCATCAGCGCCTTGGCGCCCGATTTGTCGCCCATGGCGAGAATGGCGGCGCCGCTTGGACCGACAAAACGCAGGCCGCGCTGTTCGCAGGCGGTGGCAAAATCGCTGTTTTCCGACAGAAAGCCGTAACCGGGATGGATGGCATCGGCGCGCGCCTCTTTGGCAATCTTCAGCACCTTGCCGGTGTCGAGATAGCTCTCTCTGGCCGGTGCGGGCCCCAGATGCCAG
The DNA here is from genome assembly GCF_040907925.1 of Aeromonas sp. s12. NCBI lineage: Bacteria > Pseudomonadati > Pseudomonadota > Gammaproteobacteria > Aeromonadales > Aeromonadaceae > Aeromonas > Aeromonas sp. s12. The sequence goes on from NZ_JBFOCT010000008.1 coordinate 209,634, forward strand.
GCCTCATCGGCCAGGTGGGTGTGCATGGCGTGGGCGTCGGCATCGGAGTAGAGGGCGATGGTGTGAATGCCGAGGCGTTTCGCCGTCTTGATGATGCGCACAGCGATTTCGCCGCGATTGGCGATCAGCAGGCGCTTAATCTGAGTGTGATTGGTCATGTCTCATCCTTGAAACGGGGGCGCCAGGCGGGAGGACGTTTGTCGAAGAAGGCCTGCATCCCCTCCTGGGCTTCGAGCCCCACCCGAACCCGGGCGATGGTCTCGACAGTTTTCTCTTCGTGCAGGCGGGAAGGATAGGCATCTATCGCCGCCAGCAGCCGTTTGGTTTCTTTCATCGCTTCCGGCCCGTTGCGGCACAGACGAAGGGCCTGCGCCCGTCCCTCCGCCAGCAGTTGATCCGGTTTGCAGAGTTGATGCGCCACATTGAGCCGACAGGCGGTAATGGCATCGAACGGCTCGGCACTGAGCATGTAGCGGCGCGCCTGACGCATTCCCATGGCACGTACCACGTAGGGGCTAATCACCGCAGGCACCAGACCCAGGCTCACCTCAGAGAGGCAGAAGCGGGCATCGTCGCTGGCCAGCACCAGATCGCAGGCGCAGATGAGGCCCAGCGCCCCGCCATAGGCGGCCCCCTGCACCAGCGCTACCGTGGGGAAGGGGAGCTCGTCGAGGGTCTGCATCAGCCGCGCCAGTACCCGGGCGTCTTCGCGATTGTGCTCGAAATCGGCGTGGGCCAGATTGCGCATCCAGTTGAGGTCGGCGCCCGCGCAAAAGTGTTTGCCCTCGGCACGTAGCAGCAGGGCGTGAGGACGTTCGGCGAGATCATGACCATGAAGATGGGCCAGATCATCGAGACAGTCGAGCAGCCCCAGCATCAGGTCGGCATCAAAGGCGTTGTGGCGGGCCGGGCGCGACAGCACCAGCTCGGCCAGCGGGCCGTGCCGCTCCAGCCGAAACGGGCCCTGTGTTGAAGAGCCAAGTGCTGAGGAAGTAAGTGGATCTGACATGGGTTTGCTCCTTACATCCGGAAGATGCCGTACTGCTCGGGTTCAATGCGGGCCCCCTGACAGGCGGCGAGCGCCAGTGCCAGTACGGTGCGGCTCTGGGCCGGGTCGATGACGCCATCATCCCAGAGGCGGGCGCTGGCGAAGTAGGGGTGACCCTGCCGCTCATACTGCTCGATCACCGGGGCACGGATGGCGGCCGCCTCCTGCTCGCTCAGGCTCTTGCCCTCGGCAGCCAGCTTGTCCCTGCGCACCTGCACCAGCACCCCGGCAGCTTGTTCGCCACCCATGACAGAGATACGGCTGTTGGGCCAGCTAAAGAGAAAATCGGGCTCATAAGCGCGGCCGCACATGCCGTAGTTGCCGGCACCAAAGCTGCCGCCGACGATCAGGGTGATCTTGGGCACCCGGCTGCAGGCCACTGCAGTGACCAGCTTGGCGCCGTGCTTGGCGATCCCCTCCTTTTCTGCGCTACTCCCCACCATAAAGCCGGTGATGTTCTGCAAAAAGAGCTGCGGGATGGAGCGGCGATTACAGAGCTGGATAAAGTGGGCCCCCTTCTGGGCACTGTCGCTGTGCAGCACGCCGTTGTTGGCGAGGATCCCCACCTCCATGCCGCAAATGCGGGCAAAGCCGGTCACCAGAGTGGTGCCGAACAGCGCCTTAAATTCGTCAAAGTCAGAACCATCCACCAGTCGTGCAATCAGTTCGCGGGCATCGTAAGGGCGTTTGAGGCTGGTGCCCACCAGACCGTAGAGCTCCTCGATCGGGTAGCAGGGGGGCTCGTAGCCGGGGCTGCTCTCTATCGGCTCGTTACCCAGATGAGTAACCAGCGTGCGGGCGATGGCCAGCGCATGGGCATCGTCACGGGCCATATGATCAGCAACGCCGGAGTGGGCACAGTGCACTTCAGCGCCGCCCAGGGCCTCGGCGCTGATCTCCTCGCCGGTGGCGGCCTTGACCAGCGGCGGACCCGCCAGAAAGATGGTGGCCTGCTCCCTGACCATGATGGATTCATCCGCCATGGCGGGCACGTAGGCGCCGCCTGCGGTGCAGAGCCCCATCACCACCGCCAGCTGCGGGATATTCTGGGCCGACATGCGGGCCTGGTTGTAGAAGATGCGACCAAAGTGATCCCGGTCGGGGAACACCTCATCCTGCATCGGCAGAAAGGCGCCGCCGGAATCCACCAGATAGAGGCAGGGGAGACGCAGCCGCTCAGCGATGGTCTGGGCACGCAGGTGTTTTTTCACGGTGAGCGGGTAGTAGGTACCACCCTTCACGGTGGCGTCGTTCACCACCAGCATGCAGAGCCTGCCCGAGACCCGGCCGATGCCGGTGATGATACCGGCGGCGGGTACCGGCTCGTCATAGACCTGCCAGCCAGCCAGCGCCGACAGTTCGAGAAACGGGGAGCCCGGGTCCAGCAGCTGATTGATGCGCTCGCGGGGCAGCAGCTTGCCACGGGCCTGATGGCGGGCGTTGTTGGCCGCGCCGCCCCCTAGCGCGATCTCGGCAATGCGGGCGTGGAGATCGTCGACCAGCCCCTGCATGGCGGCCCGATTGGCCGCATATTCCGGGCTCGCCGTGTCGAGGCGGGAGTGGATACGACTCATGCATTTTCTCCCATCAGCTCGCGGCCGATGAGCCAGCGGCGGATCTCCGAGGTGCCGGCGCCGATCTCGTAGAGTTTGGCGTCCCGCAGTAGGCGGCCAGTGGGGTATTCGTTGATGTAACCGTTGCCGCCGAGCAGCTGGATAGCGTCGAGGGCCATCTGGGTGGCGTTTTCGGCGGCAAACAGTATGGCTGCGGCGCAATCTTTACGGCTGGTGCGACCCTGATCGCAGGCGCTCGCCACCGAGTAGACCAGCGCCCGGCTGCTGGCGAGGCGGGTATACATGTCGGCGAGCTTGCCCTGCACCAGCTGGAACTCGCCGATGGCTTGACCAAACTGCTTGCGCTCACGCACATAGGGCAGCACTACATCCATGCAGGCCTGCATGATGCCAAGGGGGCCCGCAGCCAGCACCACCCGCTCGTAATCGAGCCCGCTCATCAGCACCTTGACCCCGCCGTGCAGGGTGCCCAGCAGGTTCTCCTGCGGCACCCGGCAGTTGTCGAACACCAGCTCGCAGGTGCTGGAGCCGCGCATTCCCAGCTTGTCGAGCTTCTGGGCGGTAGTGAAACCGGGAGTCCCCGCCTCGACGATAAAGGCAGAAATCCCTTTGGGACCGGCACTGGCATCCGTCTTGGCATAGATGACGAAGGTGTCGGCATCCGGGCCATTGGTGATCCACATCTTGTTGCCGTTCAGGACGAAGTGATCCCCCTCGCGCTCCGCGGTCAGGCGCATGCTGACCACATCGGAGCCTGCGCCCGGCTCGCTCATGGCCAGCGCCCCCACATGCTCGCCGCTCACCAGCGGGGGGAGATAGCGTGCTTTTTGCTCCGCCGTGCCGTGGCGGTGGATCTGATTGATACAGAGATTGGAGTGGGCGCCGTAGGAGAGGCCGACCGAGGCGCTGGCGCGGCTCACCTGTTCCATCACCAGCACATGGGCGAGATAGCCGAGGTTCACCCCGTCATACTCCTCGGTCACCGTGATGCCGTGCAGCCCCAGCTCACCCATCCGGGGCCAGAGATCGCGGGGGAAGGCATTGCTCTGATCGATCTCGCTGGCGCGTGGGGCGATCACTTTCTGGCAGAAAGCCGCAACCTGTTCGGTCAGGGCATTCAGAGTCTCATCCATCTGCATCCATGCTCTCCTTGCGGATATGACAGTCGGGTAGGAAGGTTGGTTCGACCGGCTGACTCTGCGTTATGGCTGGCAGTGGTCGGTCCATTTTTGTACTTCACTTCTGCCACAAGTTTACGTTAGCGTAAACGTAAATCAATTGTTAATCTGTTGTGTGTCGATAAAGCGGTGGTAGTGAAAGAGTCAGCAGCTACCACGACAACAGCGCCATAGTGGCAGATCCGACTGACGCAGCGTGTGGGCGCCGCGTCATAAAGCACTAATGCGGGAAAATATGCGCGGGGCAACAAGGGAGTGAACGACAAGATGGATTTTACCCTGACCGATGATCAACAGGCGTATGTGGAGGCGGCCGCCGCCTTTGCCGATGAGGCGCTCAAACCCCATGCCGCGCGCTGGGACAAGGAGCATGATTTTCCGATCCCGACCATCAAGCTGGCGGCCGGGCTAGGTTTTTGTGGTCTCTATACCCCGGAGCAGTTTGGCGGATTGGGGCTGCCGCGCCTCGATGCGAGCCTCATCTTCGAACGCCTCGCCATGGGCTGTACCTCGACCACGGCGTATCTGACTATCCACAACATGGTGAGCTGGATGCTGGGAAGCTGGTTACCCACCGAGGTTGCCAAAGAGTGGGTGCCCAAACTGGCCAGCGGCGAGTTGCTGGGCTCCTATTGTCTCACCGAGCCGGGGGCGGGTTCCGATGCTGCGGCACTCATGACCCGAGCCACTCGCGAGGGTGATAGCTACCTCATCGAGGGAACCAAGGTCTTTATCTCGGGAGCGGGCAGCACTGACGTGCTGGTGGTGATGGCCCGTACCGGTGGTGAAGGTGCGAAGGGGATCTCTGCCTTTATGGTGCCGGCTAATGCCCCCGGCGTGAGCTATGGCAAGGCAGAAGAGAAGATGGGCTGGAACAGCCAGCCGACCCGGGAGGTTGTTTTCAACGGGGTTCGCATTCCTGCCTGTTATCGGTTGGGCGAAGAGGGGGAAGGATTCAAGTTCGCCATGCAGGCCCTCGATGGGGGGCGCATCAATATTGCCACCTGTTCGGTGGGCACCGCCCAGCAGGCGCTGGACGATGCGCTGGTCTATGTGCAGCAGCGCCAGCAATTTGGTCACCCGATCAGCGAATTCCAGAGCGTGCAGTTTCGCCTGGCCGATATGGCGACCGAGCTGGCTGCCGCCCGTTTGCTGGTGCGTCAGGCCGCTGACAAGCTGGATCGCGGGGCACCGGACAAGAGTGCCTGGTGCGCCATGGCCAAACGGTTTGCCACCGATGTGGGTTATCGAGTCTGCGATGAGGCTCTGCAACTCTTTGGCGGCTATGGTTATATCCGCGAGTATCCGCTCGAGCGCTATCTGCGCGATACACGGGTACACCGCATTCTGGAGGGCACCAACGAGGTGATGCGACTCATCATCGCGCGCCGCCTGCTGGCCGATCCCGGTTTGTCGCTGGGCTAACCGGTGGTCGCATCAAGGGTGTGTTGCCTGCCACCCGATTTGCACCATGCCATGCCGGTTTCGGCTTTGTGAGCCAGCCACAGGTTGGTGTCATTCAAGCCTGTCATCATGGCGGCAGCTTCATCGACAAGGACAATGCTATGACAAGGATCAGACTCGAATATCATGGCCACGTGGCCTATATCACCCTCGACCATCCCCCTGCCAACACCTGGACTCTCGCCAGCCTGCAGGCCTTTTTGCAGGTGATGGTGGAGCTCGACAGTCGTCCCGATGTGGTGGCGCTGGTGATCCGTGGTGCGGGCGACAAATTTTTCTGCGCCGGTGCCGACCTCAATATGTTTGTCGAGGGGAATGTCGAGCTGGCCCGCGAAGTAGCCGAGGCCTTTGGCAAGGCCTTCGAGGCGCTGGCTCGTTTTCACGGCGTCAGTATCGCCGCCATCAATGGTTATGCCATGGGAGGCGGGCTGGAAGTGGCGCTGGCTTGTGATATCCGTATCGCCGAGCAGCAGGCGTTGCTGGGACTTCCGGAAGCATCGGTGGGCTTGCTTCCCTGTGCCGGTGGCACCCAGCGCCTGACCGAGCTGGTGGGGCCGGGCTGGGCCAAGCGGATGATCCTCTGCGGTGAGAAGGTGAGTGCCTCGCTGGCCTACGAGATGGGGCTGGTGGAGGAGGTGGTGAAAACCGGTCAGGCATGGGAGGCGGCGCACCAGATGGCCCATCTGATGGAGCGCCAGAGCCCGAGCGCCCTGCGCGCCTGCAAAACCCTGATCAATCAGGGCCGCAGCGGCCCGCGGGATGCCGCCTTGCCCCTTGAGCGAGCGCTGTTTCTCGATCTCTTTAGCGATGCCAACCAGCGTGAAGGGGTGGCCGCCTTCCTGGAGAAACGCTTACCGCGCTGGCAATATGGCCCAACAAAATAAATCCATACGGAGCCGTTTATGAGTGAGCCGGTCAAGGTTAGCTGTTATCCCACCGAAGATGGTCATCAGATCGGGGTGTTGACCCTCGACAGCCCGGCGTCTCTCAACGCATTGAGCCTGCCGATGATCCAGATCCTGCAACAGACGCTGACCCGTTGGGAGCAGGATCCCGCCATCGTCTGTGTGCTGTTGCAGGGGGCGGGTGAGAAGGCATTTTGTGCCGGTGGCGATATCCGCTCCTTCTATTACCGCAAACAGGAGGCAAGCGGATCGGAACTGTTCGAATATGCCCGCGACTTTTTCGAGCAGGAGTACCGGCTCGACCACCACATCCACTCTTACCGCAAGCCCCTGATCTGCGTGGCGGACGGTATCTGCATGGGGGGCGGTATTGGCCTGTTTGCCGGAGCCGATTTTCGGGTGGTGACCGAAAGAAGCCTGTTCGCCATGCCGGAGGTGACCATCGGCCTCTACCCCGACGTGGGGGCAAGCTGGTTTTTAAGCCGGATGCCGGGGCGACTCGGGCTCTGGCTCGGTCTGACTGGCGCCCGCTTCAACGGGAGTGATGCCATCGGTCTTGGGCTGGCGGATCACGCCATCGCCAGTGGCGAGCGCAGTGCGCTGTTGTCACGCCTCGCCGTACTCGACTGGGCTGGCAGTGGTGAGCCCCGTGAGCAGATCGACCTGCTGCTCAGGGGATTGCATCGTGAGGTAGCGGCCCGGTTGCCAGCGCCTGTATTGCTGCCCCATCAACAGAGGATCGGTTCCCTGCTGGCGGGGCGCACGCTGCAAGGGGTATTGGCGCGGTTGTTCGAGGCTCAGTTCGATGAACAGGAGACGGTACTCCAGCAGGCGCAGCAGCTCTGCCGCACCGGCAGCCCCATCAGCCGCGCCATTTTGTGGCGTCAATATTGGCAGGCTCGCCGCAACTCACTGGCAGAGGTATTTGCCGAGGAGCTGACCCTCTCGGTCAACTGTGTGCTCAAGGGGGATTTTGTGGAAGGGGTACGGGCACTGCTGATCGACAAGGATAAAGATCCCCGCTGGCAACAGTTGCCACCGGAGGGGGAGTGGCTGGACGAGTTCTATCGCTGGCCGCAGGGGCGCAATCCGTTGGCCTGCAAGGAATAACATCTTGGCAACCGGCGGACGCCGCCATCAGCAACGCAAGGAGCAAGCAGAATGACAAGGATCGGATTTATCGGGCTAGGCAACATGGGGGGACCCATGGCAGCCAATCTGGCCAAGGCCGGGCATACGGTGCAGGTATTTGATCTGGTTGCCCACAGTGTCGAGCGAGCCATTGCAGCGGGCTGTATTGCGGCAGGAGGTGCCCGCGAAGCGGTGACCGGCTGCGAGGTGGTGATCAGCATGCTACCTGCGGGGGAGCATGTGCGCGCCCTTTGGTTGGGCGAGAGCGCCGGTGAGTGGGGCGGGCAGGATCTGCTGGCAGCCCTGCCGGTTGGTGCACTGGTGATCGACTGCTCCACTATCGATGTCGACTCTGCCCGTCAGGTCGGGGAGGCGGCCCGCGCACGCGGTTTGCGCTTTATTGATGCCCCCGTATCGGGCGGTGTCGCCGGTGCGGCCGCCGGGACGCTCACCTTTATCGTTGGCGGCAACGCGGCGGATTTCGAGGCGGCGAAACCTCTGCTCGCCTGCATGGGGCAGAACCTGTTTCACGCCGGGACGCTGGGCGCCGGGCAGATCGCCAAGATGTGCAATAACATGCTGCTTGCGATCCACATGGCGGGCACTGCCGAGGCGCTGGCCCTCGGGGTGAAGGAGGGGCTGGATCCCGCCGTGCTCTCTACCATCATGGGCAAGAGCTCCGGCAACAACTGGAGTCTGGAGCGCTACAACCCCTGGCCCGGGGTGATGGAGAATGTCCCTGCCGCCCGCAACTATCAGGGGGGCTTTATGACCCGTTTGATGGTGAAAGATTTGGGATTGGCCATGGCGCTGGCCGAGCATGGCCACAGCGCTGTGCCGATGGGGGCGCTCGCGCGTAACCTGTTCAACCTGCATGCCGCTCAGGGGCAGGGGAGCCGCGATTTCTCCAGCATCGTCGAACTCTATCTGGATAAACAGGATCCCGCCTGACGGGCCAACTCTCTTCAAGGCATCTCCCCTCGACCAGCTACAAGGAGCATTGATGGATATCAAAGATAAGGTCATCGTTATTACCGGTGCCGGACGTGGCTTGGGACGGGCCATTGCGCTGGCCCTGGGCGCACTGGGGGCGAAGCTGGCGCTGCTAGACATCAATCGCGCCGATCTGGAGGCGACCGCCGCCATGGTTCACAGCCAGAATGGTCAGTGTGATCAAGATAGTCAGTGCGAGCTGTTTGTCTGCAATGTGGCGAGCGAAGCCGAGGTTGAAGCCGCGTTTGCCGCCATCAAAGGGCGTTTTGGCGTGCTGCACGGTCTTATCAACTGCGCCGGCATTTTGCGCGATGGCATGCTGATCAAGGTGAAAGAGGGTGAGCTGGTGGAGAAGATGACGCTGGCCCAGTGGCAGAGCGTGATTGACGTCAACCTCACCGGTACCTTCCTCTGCGCTCGCGAGGGGGCGGCGCTGATGGCGCAAGGGGGGCAGGGGGGCGTTATCATCAACATCTCCTCTATCGCCCGCGCCGGCAATATTGGCCAGAGCAACTATGCCGCCAGCAAGGCGGGGGTAGCCTCGCTGGTGGTGACCTGGGCGCGGGAGTTGGCGCGCCATGGCATTCGGGTGATGGGGATTGCCCCCGGGGTGTTTGCCACCGACATGACGGCGGCGATGAAGCCGGAGGCGATGGCGCGGATGCAGCAGGCCATTCCGGTCGGCACCCTTGGCGAGGCGCAGCAGCTGGCCGAGACGGTGAGCTTTATTTTTGCCAACGACTATCTGTCGGGAAGGATGATAGAACTGGATGGCGGTTTGCGTTTATAGGGATTTACATAATGGGCCCCGGTGTTTCCACCGGGGCTTTTTTATGCAGATTATTTATACAGAGAGTGCCTGAATGGCAATGCATAGGAACCATGCGAGTCAGGTTGTGTTGGCAGAAAAATGAGAAATATCAATGGGTCTTGGTTAATTTGAGCCAGCTCACAGGCCATATGGGTCAGTGCTGTAAAATTGCGCGCGGTCAAGGCGGTGCATGATTGACGGGACGAGGGATTGCGGTCGGAATAGTCATGCAATATAGTTGCCGCCTTTTTCACGGGGTCAGGATTCCCAGCCCCTCCCATATTGCGCGCAGTATGAATACGGACGCTCTGCCGCCGCCTAAATAAACAGGATTGAAATGGACAAGAAACTAGGGCTGGGCGCCCTCATTTCGCTGGTGATCGGCTCCATGGTCGGCGCCGGGGTCTTCAGTCTGCCACAAAACATTGCTGCGCATGCCAGTGCCGGGGCTGTCGCCCTGGGTTGGGCCATCACCGGTCTTGGCATGATCTGTCTCGCGCTGGTCTATCAGAACCTCTCCATGCGCCGCCCCGATCTCGATGGCGGTATCTTCAGCTATGCCAAAGCCGGTTTCGGCGATTTTATCGGCTTCAACGCCGCCTGGGGTTACTGGCTCTGCCAACTGCTGGCCAACGTCTCCTACGCCATCGTAGTGTTTAGCGCCCTGAGCTACTTCTTCGATACGCCGGACAACGTCATCTTCGGTGACGGCAATACACCGGTGGCCATCACGCTGGCCTCCATCCTGATCTGGTCGGTGCATGCACTGGTGCTGCGCGGGGTACAGGTTGCTGCACTGGTGAATATCGTCACCACCATCGCCAAGATGGTGCCGCTCATCGTCTTCTGTGTTGCGATCCTGCTGGCCTTCAACATGGATACCTTCACTCTGGATATCTGGGGCCAGAACAACATGGAGCTGGGCTCCGTGATGGATCAGGTCAAGTCCACCATGAAGGTGACCCTCTGGGTCTTTATCGGGATTGAAGGGGCCGTGGTGGTCTCTGCCCGTGCCCGTCATCGCAAGGATGTGGGCCGCGCGACCGTGCTGGCGCTGCTCGGCGCCCTGACACTCTATGTGATGGTGACCCTGTTCTCGCTAGGTGTCATGAGCCAGCCGCAACTGGCGGCGCTCAAGAACCCTTCGACCGCCATGATCCTCGAAGCCGTGGTCGGCCCCTGGGGCGCCTGGCTTATCAACATCGGTCTGGTGGTGTCGGTGATGGGTGCTCTGCTCAGCTGGACCGTGCTGGCCGCTGAAGTGCCCTACATCGCGGGCAAGACCGGTGTGTTCCCGGGCTGGTTTGCCAAGGAGAACAAGAACGGCTCGCCGCAGGTGTCCCTCTGGTGCTCTACCTGTCTGGTGCAGATCTTCCTGATCATCATCTACTTCCAGAGCAGCACCTATCTGGCGCTGGTCAACATCGCAACCTCGGCGGCGCTGGTGCCTTACGTCTTTTCGGGCGCTTATGGCCTGAAGCTGGCATTGAAAGGGGAGACCTATCAGGGTCAACCTCATCAGCGCAAGCGTGACCTGCTGCTGGCCCTAGTGGCGACGGTTTACGGCTGCTGGCTGGTCTACGCTGCCGGTGTGGAGTACCTGTTGCTGGTGGCGCTGCTCTATAGTCCGGGCATCTTCATCTACTGGAAGGCGCGTCAGCATCACGGTCTGCGCGGCCTTAACCGGTTGGAGCAGGGGATGACGGCGGCCCTGCTTGGCTGTGCCGTGCTGGCCTTCTACAAGGTGATGGACGGTACCATTCCACTGCACTAACCGGCACAATGAAGAGATGGCCCTCGCGCCATCTCTTTTTTTTTTCATGCAGATATCCACTGTTGCCCGGCCGTGTTGGCCAGTTTTTGTTTAACACAGGAATTTTTATGCTGTTTATGGGTTACCTCCTGCTGGGCGCCTTTGCCGGTATGCTGGCGGGACTGTTCGGGATCGGCGGCGGTCTTATCATTGTCCCCGTGCTGGTCATGACCTTTCGCGCCCAGGGCATCGACCCTGAAATCATTACTCATCTGGCCCTTGGCACCTCGTTGCCCACCATGATCTTTACCGGATTCAGCTCGCTGCGGGCCCACCGGGAGGCAGGCGCCGTCGATTGGGTGATGATCCGCCGACTCGGCGCCGGCATGCTGATCGGGGGCTGGCTTGGCGGCATGACCGCCAATCTGCTCAGCACTAGCACCCTCAATATCATCATCGGTTGTTTCGCTTGGAGCATGGCGCTACAGATGGGACTCAACCTTAAACCCAAAGCGGAACGCCATATGCCGGGTCCGCTCGGCACAGGCATTGCCGGTACCATCATTGGCTGGATGTCAGCCCTGTTTGGTATTGGCGGTGGCTCGCTCACGGTCCCTTATCTGAGCTGGAACTCGGTGCCAATGCGCAATGCGGTAGCGGCCTCTGCAGCCTGCAGCATGCCCATCGCGCTGGCGGGGAGCCTCAGCTACCTCTATGCGGGTTGGGGTCATGCCGATCTGCCCGAGTGGAGTGTGGGCTACATCTATCTGCCCGCCCTGCTGGGCATTGTGCTGACCAGTACCCAGTTCGCACGCATTGGCGCCAAGCTGGCACACCGCCTGTCACCCACACGCCTCAAGCAGGCCTTTGCCCTGCTGATGCTGCTGGTGGGGGCGAAATTTATGCTGTTTAGCTGATTCATTCGGCAGATTGTTGAAAAATAAGGCAAACGATCTGTTGGAGGGTAGAAAGCCGTTGCATTGAACGCCCAGTTTGCCTATTCTCCTCGCCGGTGGTCCTATTGGTCCTCTCGCATTGATAACCCGTCGACCTGGTCAGGACCGGAAGGTAGCAGCCAAGGCGGGGGACTCGAGTGCCGGGATGTGGCTGGTAGGGCCACCACTTGTTTCTGCAATTCAATAAGTTAGCTTCCTAAAGCCCTTGGTCATCCACTTTGTGTGGACGACGAGGTGCTCATCGATGAATCTCTGGCTCAGTCCCCACGGCATCTGGTATTACCGGAAAGTCACCACGCTCCCCCGTGGTCGTCGTAAAGAGATCAAAAAATCCCTGCATACCCGAGACAAACTTTGTGCACGTCACAAGGTGACCCAGCTGCTTGCCTGCGTGCGTTCCAGACCCAAGCCCATTCAGTTGCCTGCAGACGTCAATGTTGCCCCACATGAGCAATCAGTACCCCGGAATCCAAGGTTTTATTGTTTGGTGACACGCATGGCTGCGTTGTATTTGAGCCGCCCATGGGAAATATGTCTGTTTATCTCGCTCAGTAGCGTCTCTTTATTGATGGGCTTGGTGATATACCCGTTCATGCCATGGGAAAGATAGTATTGCTTGGATTCCGGCATCGCATCCGCCGTCAGGGCGATGATGGGGATATCTGCCCAAGGCATCTGGGAGGTGCGGATCCGGGTGGTGGCCACCAGGCCATCCATCACTGGCATCTGGACATCCATCAACACCAGATCAAATTCGGTGTGACCCAGTTTCTCCAGCGCCTCTTCTCCCTGAACGGCCAATGTGACCTGATGGCCCACGGAGTCGAGCATGGCGCCGATCACCTTGCGGTTGGTGGCATTGTCATCAACCAGCAAGATGCGATAGCTCTCCTGATCCAGCGGCTTGGACGGCAGGCAAACAATCGAGGGGGTCGTGGCTCTGGCGGGCCAGATGTAGGTAAAAGTACTGCCATGTCCCTCGCTGCTCTCTACCGAGATATCGCCGCCCATCAGGCGTGCGAGGTTACGGGATATCTCAAGTCCCAGGCCCGATCCACCATATTGGCGGGTGATCGAGACATCCGCCTGGGCGAAACGTTGAAACAGGTTCTTTAGCTGACTTTTGCTCATGCCGATCCCGGTGTCCTGGATCGAGATGCGTATCGAGTGGCGATCCTGCTCCAACAGGGTGCTATCAACATGGATCTTTACTTCCCCCTGATGGGTGAACTTGATGGCATTGCTCACCAGGTTGAATAGGATCTGGCGCACCCTCAGCGGGTCGATCATCAACCACTCCGGCGTATCGGGGGCAACAGTCAGGGTCAGTTTGATCCCTTTCGCATCGCAGTTGCTCTGCATCAGGGCCCGGATATCCTCCAGCAGCTGAGGCAAGTGATGGGGGGCCAGTTGCAGCTCGATCTTGCCCTCTTCCAGCTTGGATACATCCAGAATGTCGTTAAGCAGACCGAGCAGATGGTTTGCCGATTCGCGCGCCGTCTCCAGATAGTCTCGCTCCCTCGGATCCATATCTCGGTCGGCCAGCAGTGAGAGCATGCCGAGAATGCCATTCATGGGGGTGCGAATTTCATGGCTCATGTTGGCCAAAAAGCTGCTTTTGGCTCTTGTGCCTGCCTCTGCCGCCTGATTTGCCCGCAGCAGTTTGTCATTGAGCTGCTGCATCAGTTTGTGTTGCAGAAACGAGATATTCATTTGCCGCCAGATCAGCAGGGCGAGCACAAAGAGCAGCGCAAATTGCAGGGTCGCGATGAGTGTCGTCGTGATGATCTGCTCCCTCACGCTGTCGCGACGCGCCACATCAAACAGGGTCGCCTGCTGGTTCACCTCCAGGGTCAGCTGATGGAGCAGGGGGAGCAGGGAGGCAAGCTGTTGGCGCAGCTCCTGATGGGCAAGATTGTCCAGCGGCTTGGTGGCTTCCGGGCCGAGCCAGATATCCGCCAGAGAGATGTAGGAGCGAATGGCTTTGCTTGCCTGCTGGTAGATCTCTGTTTGCTGAAGCAGGCTGCGATCCTTGCTCTCCAACACAAGATCCATGCGGCTGACCAGAATATCGTATCTGAGTTGGAAGGTCGGTTGCGACTCATGGAGCAGCGAGCTTTGAAAACGCAGCGCTTCGTTATAGAGCTGGAAATAGTTCCACATCACGTTGTCTTCGCCCTGGCTGGTACTGCGCTGCAGATCCTGAAATTGCCGGTACTGGATGGTACCTATGCCGGCAAAGGCAAGGAGCAGCACACAAAGCACCACAAACAAGAAACGTTGACTGGCCGCCATGGAACGCATGATGGGATCTACTCCACTTTTATCGCGCTGATCTGCCAGATAGCCCGACCGTAATAGAGCTTGTTTTGCAGTTCGGGATATTGATCGAACGGATAGACAAGGAACAGCGGCCCTTTGTCACGCACCGACAGTGGCTTGCCATTGATCGTGCGGGCGAGGATGACCCGATACTGCTCGGCATCGCTGGTCGGCACCTGTACCGAGTAGTCATTGAGCGCGGTAATGGTGAGCTGTTTGCCGGTTGCCCCGACCTTGGCCAATACATCTTGCAGCAGCGGGCCGCGAAAGGTCTTGGCTTCGTCATACCAGGGGGTATGGGTTTTGATTTCGTGTACCGGCAGTTGATCCAGCATGGCGCTGTCCCACAGGGCCAGAGCCTGATGAGTGGGGCTGCTGATGGCGCCTTCAACCTTCAACACGGCGCTGTCAGGGGAGGGGGCTGCGTATGCGGTGCCGCAAAGGGCTGCCAACAGTGGTGCGATGTAAAGGCCTGCTTTCATGATCTCTCCTTCCTGGAAAATGGCGGCATGGGGGCCGATCCAACGGTGGCTTGTGAAGTGTGTCCAAAGGCAAGCAATAATCGGGCCCAGTCTAATGGACTTGAATTATCAGCCATTTAGCCTGTTATCGGGCGATCTCGGTCAAGGTGAATTGCAGTTTGCAACGTGCGGGGGAGGTTAATTGCAATTTGGCAATCAAAACGAGGAGTGGGTGTCGATGAATAAGGCGCAAAGAGTATCATTTGGAGAACAAGTGCCGTGGCACTGCCCGGCATAACATTTGCAGCGTGCTGAATGCCGTGACAGCAAATAGTCTGAGAATCGACAAGGAGCTAGCGATGGAAAGCATGACTTACACCCTTAATGATATCCAGGTAGTGGTACTGGAAAACGAGTTTGACGCGATGGCCGTCAGTGAGCTCCGCCCGTTGTTTGAAACCCTCTCGACCCACCCGGGAGATATCCTAGCCGATATCAGCGATGTTCATTTTATCGACTCGTCGGGGATCGGAGCCTTGGTATTTCTCTATAAAAGATTGATTATGAACGGGCATCAGATGGCCCTTGTCTGTGGACCCGGTCAACCCCATGACCTGCTGGAGATGCTGCATATCGACCGGGTGATCCCCTGCCATGAGAGCATCAAGGCCTATATGCGTTCACGTGGCATGATGGCCGCTGCATCATGAAACGCTTTGGTATCCTGCTATCGTCCATTCTGCTGTCGGGTTGCGCGCAGTGGCCGCCGGAGGGATATGGCGGCATGGCCGAGGCAAGACCCACCCGTATTCCGGTCAATGAGGATGAACGGCGGGTCTGGTCTCGTTATGATGAGCGTCAGAAGGAACTCGACTTGCAGCTGACGGAATTAAAGCAAGCGAGTCTGCAGGGGTGTATGCCTGCGGAGTTGAAACGACTACAATCTCAACGTATTGATATCGAACGGGATATGCACGGACGGCTCTGGTCGGATGTAGCCTGGCGTCAGACCGTGTTGGCACAATCACTACAACAAGTACGTTTGCGGCTGCAACAGACAACAGCGGATGGCTGTCGTGCTGATTGGTCAGGGCTCCCCTTACGCCAATGGGGGCAGACGTAACAGACGAAAAGGATGTCTATGAAACGGGGCGCTCTCGAAGGATTGATCTGTGTTCTCTTGCTGTTGTTCACCTGCCCGTTACTGGCCTCCACCTTATTGGCTCCCGGTGATCGGTTGGCCATAGTGCAACCCGGTGAGCCTGCTTTTGATCAGCCTTTCCAGATCAACAAGCAGGGGGAGATTGCACTGCCTGAGGTCGGCAACGTCGTGGTGGGAGGAAAGACCCTGCAACAGGCGGATGAGCTGATCCGCACTGCCCTCAAACCTGTTTACAACAACCTCTCTCAATTGACCGTCACCTTGCTGGAGAAGCGGCTGCTGATCAGCGTGATGGGCTATGTCAAAAAACCCGGCAGTTATGATCTGGCTCCCGATGGCAACGTGCAGATGGCCCTCGATGCCGCTGGCGGTCTTGTGCCCGGTGCCCAGCTCAATAATATGCAGGTGCGGCGTGGCAGCACGGTCTCTAGCTTCGACTACAAGCGTTATCTCGATACCGGCGATGCCAGCGTGTTGCCGCCATTGCAATCCCTTGATGTGGTGTTCGTGCCAGCATCCCCTTTGATCGGCAACGTGCAAATAGATTTTGATGCGGCAACCCTGGCGGCAGGCGGGGATGGCGATACCGGCAAGGCGATCAAGGTATTTGGCGAGGTCAACAGCCCCGGCGCCTTCAGTTTCAAGAGTGGCAACTCCATCGTGGATCTGCTGATGCGAGCCGGTGGGGTGACCCGTTTTGCCGGGGTGGAGCGGATCCGGGTGATCAATGGTGATGCCCCCGAACTGTTCGATCTCAAAGCCTATCTCGACTCCGGCAACAACAAGCTGCTGCCCAATCTGGCGCCGGGCGCCACCATCTTCGTGCCCAAGGATGAAGAGCAGATAAAACGGGGGGCACGCACTATCTACATCATGGGCGAGGTGTTCAAACCCGGCGCCTATGAGGGGCGGGAAGGGGACTCCTTCCTCGATATTCTGGCCAATGCCGGTGGCCCGACCCGCTATGCCGAGAGTCGCCAGATCCGTTTGCTGCGCACCGATGGCACGATCGAACCCATCGACTTGCAGGCCTATACCGAAGGGATGCAAAAGGCGCTGCCCCAAGTCAAACCCGGTGATGCCATCTTTGTGCCGGAAAAAACCGATATCAACGAGAAGTCCTGGTTGAAGGTGGCACCCGGGCGGGCGGTGATGGTGATGGGGGCGGTGCGGATCCCGGGGCGTTATGAATGGTCTGACGAAATGTCGTTGCTGGATCTGATCGCCCACGCCGGTGGCCCCAACGAGCGGGCCGATATCGCCAAGGTGCAGATCCTGACCGCCGCAGGGGGGCAGGCCACGCCAACCCTGTTTGATCTCGACAAGTTCCTTCATCAGGGCGGGGCGCTGGCCAGCCTGCCGAAGATCCGGGCCGGATTCACCATCATGATCCCCGAGCTGCCCACCGATCCCAGTGACAACAAGTCCCAATGGGTGCGCCAGTCACCGGACAGTTCCATCTATATCTTCGGTCAGGTCGGGGCCCCCGGTCGCTATGCCTTCAATGAGCAGATGGGCTTTATCGACATCCTGTCGGCCGCCGATGGTCCGACTGCGGCGGCGGATCTGCGCAATGTGCGCATCGCCCATCGCAGTGGCAGCACGGCGCGGGTCAGCAAGCTCGACCTTGCCCTCTACTTTGAAACTGGCGATGAAACCTTGCTGCCCAAGGTGCTGCCCGGAGACTCTATCTACCTGCCGGAGAAGAATCGCCCCTGGCTCGACGAGCCGAAGGAGAACACCATTCGGGTGTTGGGGGCGATTGCCCGTCCCGGTCGCTACCGCTTTGACTCCTCCATGACCCTGCTGGATCTGCTGGCCGAGGCAGGGGGCCCGACCAGCAGCGCCTATATCAAGAAGATTGTGGTGATCAACATGGCTACCAGTGGTCAGGGGGATCAGGCCCGCAGCTTCGATCTCGACGGCTTTGCCAAAGAGCCCGACTTTAGCCAGTTACCGGTGCTGCGCGCAGGGGACACCGTCTTTATCCCTGACAGCAAGAGCAGCAACTGGGCCATTTTCATGGATGGCATGCGCGATATCTTGACCACGATCTCGGTGGTGGCCCTGGTCGGGACGCTTTGATATGAGCATCCCCATTCAATATCTGGAGCTCGAATCCCTCTACGCGGCGACGGTCGCCCGGGGGATCCGCTCGCTGGCGGTCACCTCGTCGGAAGGGGGGGAGGGGGTGAGCTCCATCTGCGATGCGCTGGCAAGGCGCTCGGAGGCGGATGGGCTGCGCACCCTGCTGGTGGATCTCAATCTCTATCACCCCGGCCGCGCCACGGCGGTTGCCTGGGGTCCCAATGATGTGCCCGAGCCGGTGGCCACTGGCCGCTCCTTGTCCTTGCTCCCGGCGCCGGGCAAGGATCTGATGGCCTTTCGCAATAAGGATACCTTGCGTCAGCTGCTGGTTCGCTGGCTGGAGCATTACGATGTGGTGATCTTCGATACCTCGCCGCTCACCGCCCTCAATCGGGGCAATATTCCGGCCGATCAGGTGTGTGGGGCCTGTGAAGGGGCGCTGCTGGTGGTGCTGGCGGGGGTGACCCCGACGACCGTGGTACAAAGTGCGGTGGATAAACTGACCCGTGCCGAGGCCAATCTGATTGGCGCTGTCTATAACGACAAGCTCAACCCGGGGCTGGCCAGCGAGATCCTGCGCGAGCTCAACCGGTTGCCCAGCAACCGGGTGACCGAATGGCTCAAGCGCTGGTGCCGTCGCAGTGCCTTGCTCAATTTCCGGATCTGATCGCCCGCTGATGGAGGCCCGCTATGGATGACTGGTTGCGATCTGCTCCGGCAACCCTGCAGGCGGTGCGCGAACTGCGCAACCGGCTGGCGCAGGGACTCTCCCTGTTTCAGGTCTCCCCAAAGGATCAAGCCAACTGGCTGCTCTGTTTCAGTGAGCTGGCCACCAATAGCGTCAAACACACAGCGCCTCCCGCGACCCGGCTCTGGCTCACGCTGAAAGAGGATGAAACGGGCTTGAGTCTGATACTGGAAGATGATGGTGGCCCGCAACCCGGTCTTGCCAGTGCGCCGTTACCCGATGAGCTGCAGGAGGGGGGATACGGGCTGGCGCTGGTGCACCAGCTGTTTGCCGAGGTGCACTTCTCTCGCGACGGTGATCGCAATCGCGTGACCCTTCGCCAGCAGGGCCCGGTCAACCAGCTGCCGGTGATCGCGGTGATCGACGATGACAAGGTGATGCGTGCCTTGCTCACCGCCTACCTTCATGAGCACTATCGGGTTGAAAGTTATGCCGACTCCCATGCCGCCCTGCTGGCGCTCGGGAAGCAACCTCCCGCGCTGGTGCTCTCCGATATCGAGATGGAGGGGATCGATGGCTTTGGGCTGCGCCAGCAGTTGATGAAGGATCCCAAGATGAAGGGGGTGCCCTTTATCTTCCTGACCGGTCATCAGGATCAGTGGACCCAGAGTCGGGCGGGGGCGCTGGGGATCGATGACTTTCTGGTCAAGCCCATCACCAAGCAGGACCTGTTGCTGGCGGTTTCGCGGGTGCTGCAACGCTCGGAGCAGCTCAAGTCGCAATGGGGCGAACAGCTGGATCAGCGCATGACCTCGGCGCTGCGCCCGTTATTGCCCGCCACCTCGATAGGGGGATACCAGCTGGCGTTGCAAACCCGCGCGGCCACCGTGGGGGGCGGGGACTTTCTGCTGGTCAAGGATCGGGTGCTGTGGCTCGGGGATGTGATGGGCCACGATGCAGAAGCCAAGTTCTTTGCCCATGCCTATGCCGGTTATCTGCGCGGTTTGCTGACGGCGCACGATCTGGAGCGCGCCCCCGCCCGTTTGCTGACCATCTTGTCCAATGCGGTTCACAGTGATCCGCTCCTTGGGGCTACCCTGCTCACCACCCTCTGTATTGAGCTCGGCAACGAGGGGCGGGTGCAGTGGGCCAGCGCGGGCCACCCTGCGCCCTGGCTGGTCGGGCCCGGCACCATCCGTCAGGTCGGCGTGACCGGCCCCTTGCCCGGTTTGCGCCCGGATCCCCACTTCGTGACCAATGAGCGTCAGCTCAAGCCCGGCGAGATCCTGCTGTTCTGGACCGACGGCCTGCTCGATAGCCGTGATGCCGCAGAGCGCCAGCGCTGGGAGGCGCAGCTCAAGGCGATCTGCCTGACCTCGGGGCCCGGTCTTGAGCAACTGGCTCATCGCATTGCCCGCTGGTTTGATGAACGCATCAATGATGCCGCCCTCGATGACATGACCCTCTTGCTGGTCGCCTGTCCCGGCGCCTGATCCTGCCCCTCTTTGCCTGACTGGCCCGCTCTATGCAGCGCCTCATTTCAGGTGGCATGGAGCCACGGGAGGAGGGCCTTATGTTACCCATGCAGCAGATCTGGCTGGCTATCGATGCGCGTCAGGTCGGTGGAATTGAAGTTCACATTATCCATCTCGCCAACGATCTGCTGGCCAGGGGATTTCGCCCCACCATAGTGCTGGTGAGCAACCACGGTATGACCCCCTTTACGACCCTGCTCAAACAACAGGGCTTGCCCTACGAGGTGTGCCAAAACAGCCGCGATTTTATGCGCCGTCTGGCCCGCCAGCCGGCTTCTGTGCTGATCCATACCCACGGCTACAAGGCCGGGGTGCTGGGGCGGCTGACAGCCTGGTTCACCGGTAAATCGGTGGTCTCGACTTTTCACAGTGGAGATGACGGGGAGGGTTTGCTGAAGTTTTACAGCTGGCTGGATCGCACCACAGCGCGTTTTGCGAAGTGTATTGCAGTGAGCGAGCCCATCGCTCGCAAATTGCCTGTGCCAAGCACGGTGATCAGCAACTTTGTCCCCATGCCTGCGACGCCGGCTACGGTAACTGGCAACCGGATTGCCTTTGTCGGCCGCCTCTCGCCGGAAAAGGGGCCGGAGGCGTTCTGCCAGCTCGCAGCCTTCTGCCCGGAGGGAGCGTTTCATCTCTACGGGGATGGCCCCATGAAAAGTGCCTTGTTGCAGCAGTATGGTGATCGCGTCCAACTTCATGGTTTCCAGAACATGGCCAATGAGTGGCACAATATTGACCTGCTCTGCATCACCTCCCGCTTTGAAGGGTTGCCGCTGGTGGCCCTGGAGGCGATGGCTCACGGCATACCGGTCTGTACCTTTGCGGTGGGGGGCCTGGTCAATCTGATCGACCACAAATCCAATGGCTGGCTGGTAGAGCCCGGCCATGTGCGGGATATGGCGGAGCTGGTCAACTACTGGCTGCGCAGCGATGGGGTGGTGCGCAGCAAAATGAGTCAGGCGGCCCGCAACACCATAGCCCGCGGGTACAGCGTCAACAACAGGGTGACCGATATTCTGGCCGTCTACGGCGCCTGAATCACCGAGAAACCAGTCAAAACGAGTGGCCACTGGCTACTCGTTTTTTATGTGCCGGTGTTAGGGGTTGCAGGGGGCGGATTGCTTCGGTGATCACGCAACGTTTGGGTTTCTGCGGTGGGGCAAGCGGACATCAGGCCTGTGGATGGGGCCAGATGATGGCGATCAGGTCGCTGACTTCTCAGTGATCACCGCGGACGTGCCACAAAGATGCGCCATAAAAAAGGCCATTGCAGTGGCAATGGCCTGATGGTCTCGAGGTGTGGCTGAGATTGGCGGGATTAGCGCCCCTTTTTGCCAACCATGATGGCAATCGTCTTACCGATGATATGCATATCCTGCACCAGCCAGCGCCAGGGGTGGAGCAGGGCGACCGAGTAGGCCAGATCGAACGCCAGCTTGCTGCGCACATCATCCAGCGATTCGTCATAACCCTGGTTGACCTGCGCCAGACCGGTAATGCCGGGGGCCACTTCATAGGTGCGTTCGATAAAGTACGGCACCGCATCTTCCAGCCGGTTGGCGATCCCGGGTCGCTCCGGACGGGGGCCGATCAGCGACATCTCCCCCTTGAGCACATTGATAAACTGCGGCAGCTCATCGAGCCGGGTTTTGCGCAGAAAGTCGCCGCTGCGGGTGATCCGGCTGTCCCCCTTGCCACACCAGACCGGCCCGGTGCCCGCCTCGGCGTCGGCGCGCATGGTGCGAAACTTGATCATGAAAAAGAGCTCGGTATGGGTGGCGTGGCTGCGCCCGATCCGCAGCTGACGAAAGAACACAGGCCCCGGGCTATCGAGCCGGATGGCCAGCATGATCAGCGGCCACAACGGCAGCGTCAGCAGCAGGCCAAGAGTGGCACCGAGCAGATCCATGCTGCGTTTGACCACCAGGGTCAATCTTGGAATGGGGTGTGTCATACGGCTTTCTCCTGTGACATGAAACGTATGGGGGCGCGCAGGCAGTAGCGCAGGGTGCCCATGCCGTTGTACCAGTGTCCGAGTACCAGATAGTGGATCTTGCGAAACAGATTGGGCCAGGGGTGCACAGGGGTCAGCTGGATCAGGATGACCAGCAGATACCCCAGCAGTTGCAGCCCCAGCAGCAGCTGAAACAGCAGGGATTGGGTGGCCAGCGGGATGGCGCAGAGCCACAGCAGGGTCAGGCAGAGCGGCATCAACACCCGCAGCCCCTTGCCACTGGCAAAGTTGAAGGCAACCCAGCCGAACTTGGGGTGCAGCAGGGGGAGCAACCGCAACAGCTGCTGGGTGTTGCCAGCGCCGATCCGCTTGCGCCGTGTCGCTTCCAGCGCGGCATTGGAAACTTCCAGCTCCAGTGCGGCGCAGCGATTGTCATAAACAGCCCGATACCCCTTGGCGATGGCCTGCATCGGCAGGATGAAATCGTCGTTGATGGTATCGGCGGCCAGCGGGGTGAGGCACTCCCGGCGCATCATGTAAAAGGCCCCGTGAGCCCCCAGCATGCCGCCAAGGGCCGACTCGCAGAGTTTGATCTGGCTTTGATAGTGCCAGTAACTCTCCTCGCCCTGAGAGCCCGGTTGCCAGAAGCGGTATGCTTCCCCGACCACCCCTACCTTGGGATCGGCAAAATGGGCGACCGCCAGCAGCAGGCTGTCGATGGGCAGCAGGGCCGAGACATCGGTGAGGGCCACCAGATCGCTGTGCACCCGGGTCATGGCCTCGTTGAGCACGGCGACCTTGCCGCGATTGCGGGGGTGATCAAACAGCCTGATCTGCAACTGCTGCAGGGCGGGATCACCGAGCTGGCTCAGCGCAATGGGGTAACTGTTGTCGCTGCAGCCGTCGAAATGCACATGTACCCACAGCTTGTCGGCGGGGTAATCGAGGCTGGCGAGGTTTTGCAGCTTGGCCGCGATGGTCGCCGCCTCGTTGTAGACCGGCATCAGCAAAGTGATGGTCGGCAGCGCCTCATCGGTGGCGTCTGTTTTGAACCCTCGATCCAGAGGGCGCGGTGGATTGGCTACCTTGCGCGCCTGCCGACCACCGAATTTGAGCAGCAGGGGATAGCCGACATGGTGGTAGACCACCAGTACAGCGCACAGCCAGAACACGATCATGATCCATTCCATGGGATGCTCCTCTGGTCATCGGGTCGCTTGATCAGCGGCTGTAAAGCTGCTGATAGGCCTGAGCCATCCGGCTCAAGCTGCTTTGCTGGCACACAAACTCTCGGGTGACGGCACGCAGGCTATGGCAGTGCAGCAACCCTTGTGCCAGAAGCTGGGCAAGGCGGTCGGGATCCCGCTCCGACAGGATATGACCGCTGGCCTGGCAGACGATCTCTCTGGCCGCTCCCACATCGCTCATCACCACCGGCACCCCGCACGCCTGCGCTTCCAGCACGCAAAGCGGCATCCCCTCCGCCAGCGAGGGGAGGCAGAAAAGATCCAGCCCCTGATAGAAGCGCGGCATGTTTTCGACCAGCCCCAGAAAATGGACCCGATGGGAGATCCCCAGCTGCTGACACTGTTGTTGCAACGCATTTTGCAAACTGCCGACCCCTGCCAACGCAAGATGCACCTCCTCCGGCAGGGCGCGGATTGCCTCCAGCAGCAAGGTGTGACCCTTGACCGACTCAAGGCGGGCGGCGCAGCCAATCAGTTTGACCCCTTGCGGCAATCCCATCTCCTGACGGGCGAGGGCGGCGGCGCCCGGGGCAAAGCGCAGCTCATCGATGCCGTTGGGGATCACGGTTGGCGACAGCTGGCCCAGCTTGGCCAGCAGCTGGTTGGCCACCGGCGTGGCATCGGCCACCAGAATGGGTTTGAAGGCGCGCAGTCCCCACAGGGCCAGCGTGCGCTGATGGGGATCATCGAGATACCAGGCATCGTGCTCTGTGTGTACCAGGGTGGGCACCCGGGCCAGCCGACTGGCCAGACCGCCATAGAGCATGGGCCCCAGATGGTGGGTATGTACCGCGACGGGCTTGAGTTGGCGCAGCAGTCGGGTGAGCCGCCAGAGGGTCGCCAGCGACCAGCCCGCGGGCTTTTCCAGACAGTGAATGTGGTCCGCGAAGGGATGCAGGGCGGGCCATGCCCTTAGCACATCCCCTTTGCGCCCTTCGAGGGAGATGATATGCACCGGCTGCTCGGCAGGGCTCGCCTGAGTGAGGTTGAGCACCATGGTCTCCAGCCCGCCCGGCTGCAGGTGCTGCACGATTTGCACGACAGGTTGTAAGACGGGCTGGGCGCTGGCGCCCCTGCGGGGATGGGGTCTGTGCGACGGGGTTGATGACAACATGGTTCGCGCTCCGGCAAGGGAAGGGGTGACACCCCGGATAGCGGGAGAATGCGAATCTTGTACCACTCTTGTGATCTGACCACAGAGGCGATCAGCACCTCTGGTGGCACTGCCTTTGCATCGTGCGGGGGGAGGGCTTTTCTCAGGGAGTGATGCCATGCCTGTCCAGTTCTATTACAACCTCTACATCATTCTCTTTGCCGCCTGGCGGCGCCGCTATCTGCTGGTGATCCCGGTACTGGTGATGCCGCTGGTGGGCGTGACGGTCGGCCTGCTCACCCCCAAGGAGTATGAGAGCCGCACCACCTTTATGGTGCCGCAAGATGCCAACCAGACCCCGACCCTCAAGGATCTGATCACTCAGGAGAGTCTCAAGGATCGCTTTGCGGTGCTCGAAGCCCTGCTGCGCAGCCGTTATGTGCTGGACGGGGTGGCGCGGGATCGCGGCCTGGTCAATGACGAGACCTCGCCTGCCCAGCGCGATGCCATCATGGACTGGCTCTCGAGTGCCGTCTCGCTGCGGCTGATCGGCGATGAGGTGATCGAGATAAAGGTCAAGGCGGATTCGGCGGCCAACAGCGCCGGTTTGCTCGAAGCCATTTCACGGCGCTTCTTCTTCAACCTGCTCAGCAAGGGGCGCCAGTCGGCGGAATCGTCCGAACGTTTCCTGCAAAGCCAGCTCGACAGCCGCCGCAGCGAACTGCAAGCGGCTGAGCAGCTGCTCGCCGATTTTAAACGGGAGCATGCCAGCGCTTTGCCCCAGCAGCAGAGTACCAACGTCGCCCGTCTCTATGGCTTGCAGGAGCGTTATGCAGAGAGCCTGATCACCCTGCAGCAGGCCAAGGCCCGGGTCGATCAGCTATCGCTGGGGCAGGAGAGCCAGCTGGCCCGCCAACTGGATGAGAAGCTGCAGCTGATGCGCACCGAGCTGGTATTGCTGCGTGCCCGCTACAGCGACGAGCACAGCAAGGTGCAGAGTCTGCGCTATCAGATTGACCAGTTGCAGCAGGAGTTCGAGCAGCTCAAATCCCAGCCGGATATGGCCCGCGGGCCCGAGTGGCAACTGGCCCAGACGCAGCTGACGGAGGCGGAGCAAAACACCGCCGGCCTGAAGAGTCAGCTGGATGGGCTGGACAAGGTGGTCGACTCCCAGGGAGATACCGAGCGCCAACTCGCCGAGCTGGAGCGGGATCTGGCGGTCAAACGCACCCTCTATCAGGATTTGCTGCTGCGCTATGAGAAGGCCAAGGTGACCGGTGATCTGGGCAACTTCGAGCAGGGGGAGCGGATCAAGGTGATCGACAAACCCTTCGCCCCCAGCAAGCCGAGCAACTACCCGCTCTGGCTGTTTCTGCTGGCGGGAATTGTTGGCGGGCTGGGGCTCGGTTGCGGTCTGGCGCTGGTGGCCGAACTGGCGGATGCCAGCCTGCGCCGCTCCGATCAGCTGGCCACCCTGGTCAAGGCGCCGGTGCTAAGCCGCATTCCCTACTGCGAGCCGGTGCCGGACTATCCATCCAATAGTGATCATGCGCTGGATGGGCAGGTGTTGCCCTTATCACCGGAGCCGGGGTGATTGCCGTAAAAACGGGCTATCAGCCTGAATCTGGATATTTCTGAAAAGGTCTTGTGATAAGGCCTTTTTTATAGTAAGCGAAGGTGCATTATATAAAGATGATTGGTCATTTTTTAATAAAACATTAATGTTGGTTCACGATGCTTGGAGGTTTTGGTTCAAATAGGCTTAAATTTTAATAATACAACTTTGTACGTTTGGTGGTAGAGTTTCTTACCTACTTAATGTGGCGTAGGCCTTCGGAGATTAGTTCATGGATCGTGAGAAAAGCTTAATCAGGTCAAAAAGATCTGCAATAACCGTAGCTGAACTTTTAGCTAAAGAGGGGATTACTGCATTAGTACCTGGTGGTGGACTTGTTTATGACCTTACAAAGTCTTTAGTTCTACATAGTCGGAACTATTTCACTGATAGAACAGAAAATAGATTGGAAGAGTTCCATAAGGCATTGTTAAATGATAGTCAGGATGAAAATAAAGTTAAAGACTTTATTAATAAAGAATTCGATTTGGGTGATTACTATGCAGTTTTGTCTTCTTGCATTCAAGATATAGAGAATGAAAAGGTTTTAATATATGCAAAATTGATGAAAGGTATAATTGAGCAAGAAATTGGAGCCAAGGTTAAACGGCATTTTATTACGTCGTGTAAAGACCTAACCTTTACCGAATTATGCTTTTTGAAAGAGTTATATATAAACTCGAAATTTGATTTAATGACCGTTGGTGGTATAAATCAACAGATTTCAGGCTTATTGAAAACCAAGGATTTATTTCAAAGCATAACGATTAACAAATTAATTCAGTTTGGTTACATAGATAAAGATGGTTCAAAAATTACTTCTATTTCTGAGAAACTCATTGAGGTAATTTTTGATAAAGAGTCACTTTTACCGAAGTCATTAGGTAGAACTGAATATTCAGGCATGAATTTTTTAATCGTTAGCTATCAACTAGGTGATGCTGTTCATAATAAAGTTGCTATGGATATACAAGAATCCTTATGGTCGCTTCAAATAAAGTCTGCAATTCACATCTTAGATGATAACTATATCAGGGGTATGAATCTCTATAGTGCAGCTGTTCTTATTGTTGATGAAAAAGAAATTGACGAAAAATACATAAACTCACTTATGAAATTTTCAGATAGAAAGCCGTTATTGAAGATTAATATCTCTAATAGTGGAAAATCCAATCATGTTGGAGAAGTACGTTTCTATGATGAGTTGAATCTTGACTCTTTAGAAAGAGCCGCAATTAGCAAAGCTATTTCGGAGTATATATCAACCATAAGGTTTTAAAGGCTATTTAATCGAACCTACAGCCCTTTCTTCCGGAAAGTATCGAATGCTGCAAGGCAGCTTATTTCAAACGTGAGGATCGATGAATCAACCCATGGCGCTCACTGATGACTACACGTTTTGCGTCGCAGGCACCGGTACGGAATACCGCTTGTGCGCTCCCTATCTGCTCCCCGAAGCGGTAGACCCAATAGCTATGCTGGCAGTTGCCAATCAGTCCCTCGCCCTGCATCCCTATGCTGCATTATCACAAGATGCTTCAAGAGCTCGGAGCGTTGCCGCCTTTATGTTGCTATGTGTGGGACGAGCCGCTCAGGCAGAAGCCATTCTCCGAGAGGTGATCTCCGCGCAGATGGTTTCAGAGGACGATGCTGCTCGCGTTAGCTCAGAACTACGCCTGGTGCAGGTTTTGCAGCGGCTCGACCGTGCGGACGAAGCTGTCAGTTTGGCCACCCAAGTAGTTTGTCGGTTGCAACCAACATCCCTTATGCGGCATTTCGCACTGCATCATCTTGGCAAGGCTCTCGTACAGACCGGCGCCTATGATAACGCTCGCGCCGTGCTGTCAGAGGCGCTCTCTCTACGCCAGACGCTGGGCAAGAGTGAACTTATCGCATCCACTCTGGAGGCGTTATCGTTGTTGCCCTCAGAAAAACAAGCGGCGCATCATCCATATGGTCAGACCTGGCATATTGGTCAATCGGGCGAATTTCGTCAGGGCGACTAGCCTTTGCGCTCTGCATTCAGATCATCACCGCCACAAAAAAATCAGGGAGCCATAGCTCCCTAATCGCGACACACGGGGTGATAAATCAGCCGATGGCGGGTGCCAGTTGCCCGTTGGCGGGCTGCAGGCGTCCTTGGTTACGGCGCTGATAGCGCCAGGCCAGCAGTAGCGGCATACCGAGCAGCAGCTGGGCGGCCAGCGGGATCTCCTCGATGGGGGCGGCCAGTGCCCCTTCAGGAATAATGCCCCCCTCAATTTCGGCCGCCAGTTTGAGCTCCAGCGCATTGCCAAAGTCGGCGAAGGTGGTGGCATTGATCACAAACGCATCCTGACCGCCCGCCACGTTCTCCACATACCACTCTTGCAGCACCCCATCGGCATAGTCCTGACCTATGGTGATGCCGTTGATGGTATCAATGCCGGAGGCGAGCAGTTGATCCCGAACGGTAGAGGTATCCAGCCCGTTGTTCTGGATACCGTCACCAGACACATCCATTACCTGGCGGGCGGCGGTGAAGTTGTTGGTATCAAACTGCTGGGCACCAAAGGCCATGGCCGAACCGGGGGCCGTCATTCCCGCATAGGGGCGCACCAGGGCATCCAGGGTGGTGGCGAAGTTGTTGATGGAGGTCATGTCGTAGAGGTGGAACCAGTCGGTCATCAGACTTTGCTGGTTGCTGCTGCTCCACATGATCATCTGTACCGCGATGGACCCGAGTTTGCCGCCGCTGGTATCGAGGATGGCGCTCTGTACATCCTGACTGTAAAAGGCGTCCACATAGCCCTGTAACTGCAAATTGAATTCCGATGAACTGACGCTGCCCGACACATCCATCAGCAGTTGCAGTTCGGTATCGACTTCGGTCAAGGCGTATGCGGGGGAGGTTACCAACAACATCCCCAGCAGCCCTGCCAACGGTTTGAGTTTCATTGCTCACTCCTTCTCCCTGGCGCTAGTGCCAGCAGTGGGAATGAATAAAGCGTGCCAGCTTTTTTGCATCCTCTGACTTGGCTTGATCCGGGTGAGGCCGGGCAGGCATGGAACTTGCGACAGCGGTCAAAAGCGCTGATATCCGGCAGGAGTTGCGATGGAGATCCGTCCCTGGCAGTGGGCACCCAACTGGCTGCTACTTGGTTTGGCCAATCAGTGGGGCATGGTGTGGCTCAATATGGGCCACTTCAACCTGCTGGTGGTGTTGCTGATTGCTATCTGGTGGCAAATTGCATCGCGGGTTGCACCGAGCTGGCGCCTGCATCCACTGGCGCTCGCCCTCTTTATCCTGCTGATCCTGATCCCCAGCGCCAGTTGCAAGGCGCTGGCCTGTCTGCTGTTGGTGGCCTCGCTATGGCGCCGTCATCAGAGTGGCGATGAGCGGGCGGTGTTGCAGATTGTGCTCGCCTTTACCGTGGCAGTGTTGTGGGGGCAGCAGGTGTTTGCGTTGCTCTCCGGCCCTGTGCTGGCGCTCGATGCCTGGGGTGTGGGCCAGTGGTTGCAGCTGCTGGGCTGGGAGACTCGCCTTGATGGCAATCGCATCGAGCGGTTGGGGGGCCATGCGCTGATTGTGCTCAAGGGGTGTTCCTCGTTTTCTCAGCTCTATCTGGTGGTGCTCTCCTGGCTGGTCTCTTGCTGCTGGCTGGCGCCGGAGCGCCCACTCTACCGGCAGTGGCCCATGTTGCTGCTGGTTTGTCTGCTCTATATCGGGGCCAATCAGCTGCGGTTGGTGCTGATGAGTCTGGATCTGCGCTGGTACGGCTGGCTGCATACCGGCTCGCTGGCCCAGCTCTACCAGTGGGCCATCATGTTGCTGGTGATGACCATTCTCTTTATCCGGGGGCGCCGTGATGCGTCTGTCTAAGGGATATCTGCGGTTGGTGGCGTTATCAGGGCCGGGTGGTCAATATGATGCTGCTGGTGATGACCATTCTCTTTATCCGGGGGCGTCGTGATGCATCTATCTAGGGGATATCTGTTGCTGTTGCTGGTGGCGCTGCTCAGTGTTGCCGCCATGGGCTGGCGTTATCAGAACCGGGCAGTTAACGAGGGAGCCAAGCCCATGCTGCTGGAGCTGGTCCAGATGGGCTGGCGCTTGCGGGTGGCCACGCCGGTATTGGGCGGCACCTATGTCAGCTATCAGCTGGCCCATCCCCGTTGTGATGGCCTGCTGCAGGCCATGCTGGTGGCACCGGATAGCGAGGCGATGTCAGTGACGCTGGCGGGTGAAGGGATGAGCCAAGGGGTGATGTTTTTAGGCGAGCTGCACCAGAGTCCGCCGCTGCTCTCGTACCGTCTTACCCAGGGTTGGCGCAAATTGTGGGGGCTGTCCCCATATCCCCTCTATCGGGTGGCCTTGCCGACCACCTGCCTCGGCCTTATTGCGCCGCCGCTGGGGTGACCAACCCCGATTCACCGTTTGGCAGAATGCGGATCAGCAAGGTATTGGGGGCCAGCATGGGGTCATAGCGGGGCTCCAGCTCAATGGCGCGAGATCCCAGCAAGCGGGTCAGGGCGGTCAGTCGCACGCTCGCCATCCGCGCACTCTCCAGCATGTCTGTTTGCAGCCCGGGGCCGCTTATCAGCGCAATCCTGGCCGGATCCTTGCGGCCTAAAAACTGATGCAGCTGCTGCTCCTGATCCGCCGCAAGTTGCGTCTCCGCTTTCTGGTACTGCAGTTGCAATTGGGGCTGTTCGGCCAGCTGCTGTTCCCGCAACTGGTTGAGGATTGGCAGGGTCTCATTGACCGGCTCCTGACGGGCGCAACCGGTGAGGATCAGCAGCGGCAGCATCAGAGGCAACAGGCAGCGCAGGGCGCTGTCTTTTGCTGTGGAGCGGGGAGTCTGGTTGGCCATACGCAGTCACTTCAGGAGGATGAGTTGGCACCAGTTTGCAATGTTTTCAATCCCTTGGCCAGTTGTTCAATCTCGCGGCGCCACTGGTTCCAGGCGGCAGAGGGCAGTTGCTCTGCCACCTGCCAGCGGGTCGGCAGCTGATCCCGCAGACGCTCCAGCAGCAGGGCGGCCTCTACTTGATAGCGGGCCTCCTGCTCCAGCCAGGCGAGCCAGCGCAGATCCTCGATGGCTTGCTGCAACAGCAGCAGATCGTGGGAGAGGCGGTGCGCCTCGCAGGCTTGCGGGCCGAGCAGCATAAAGTCGCTCTCCCGCCCGTCGGTGGGGTCATAGGGCAGGGCGGTGGGCATGCGGCCATGCCACTGCAAATAGCCCTCGGCGCCGCTCTGCCACAGATAGAACCCGGCGGCTCTCGGGGTGCCCAGATTGTAAAACCAGGGGATGACCTTGTGCTGGCGTACCCGCGCCACATCGGCCTTGTCGGCGCCAAAGCCTGCGTTGATCAGGGCAATCTCCACCTCTGCCAACAGACCAACCTGACCCGGATGATTGAAGTGGCCCGCGCGGATCACCGCCGGATCCCGCCGTTTCATCTCCCGCGCCAGGGTGGTGATGGCGGGTAGGGTGGCAAGATCCGGCTCATCAAACAGGCTCCATGCCACTGGCGGCAAGCCGCTGGCGGTCAGCCCCTGTTGCCGCGCCTGCCACTGATCAAGCTGGCTGGCAGGGTCGTTCCCCCAGCGTTTGAGCGGGGTATAGGCCAGCAGGGGCGGCACAAAGCCGAGCCCGGCCGCCTCTCCCATGATCTCCCGCATCCCCGCCTCATCTTGTGGCAGGGCGGGCGAGAGGCCGCTGATTCCGAGCTTGGCGAGCCGCTGCAGATCGCAGCGACTGGCCTCGGCGATCTGCTCTTTTAACGCTTCGGGATTGGGGCTCAGCCAGTTGAGATAGGGGGGCGCTTCGATATAGATGCCGACCGGCTTGCTGGCCGCGGGCAGGGTCAGCTGCAGCACCTCAATAGTCAGTGGCAGCTGCACCAGTTGCTGTTGGCTGAGCAGCTGAATATTGCCCAGATAGTGACCGGCAGGTGCATCGCGGGGGATGGTGATCTGCAACACCAGACGCCGAGGTACGCCTGCCAGCAGGGTGAGTCCGGCGACCCCCT
This sequence comes from Aeromonas sp. s12, assembly GCF_040907925.1. Taxonomy (NCBI): domain Bacteria; kingdom Pseudomonadati; phylum Pseudomonadota; class Gammaproteobacteria; order Aeromonadales; family Aeromonadaceae; genus Aeromonas; species Aeromonas sp. s12. Next base: position 241,630 of record NZ_JBFOCT010000008.1, read on the forward strand.
CGACCAGCTCCTGATCCGAGGGGGCCAGCAGGGTGCCGCTCGCCTGCGGGCGAACCAGATGCCACTTGCCGTAATAGGGGGTCAGCGCCAGCGGCGATCCTGCCTGCTCGGGGGGCTGGATCACCAGCAAGGGGGCCGGATCGTCGGTGGTGGCGTGGATGGCAAACTCCAGCAACAGCTGGCTGCCACGGGCGGCCAGCACGGGTTGTGAAGCCTGCTGCAACGCATCGGCCGCAGATAGCGGGGCGATCTGCAGGGTTGGGGCGGCATCCGTAATCGGCGTGAGGCTCAATTGCTGCGCAGCTGGGGCTGGGGCTGGGGTTGGGGAATAGGGGGCCAGAGTCCACTTTTCCAAAAACAGCTGGCTCTGCTTGGTCAGCACGATGGCGGTAGCATCAGCCAATATGGCGAGATCTTTTCCACTATTCGGGAGAGCCCCTTTGCTGGTGGGGGCCGGATAGGGGGCAAGCAGCAGCCCCGCCAGGTATTTGGCATCCGGTGAGTGACCCACCAATGTGATAGTGATCGGGCCGCCGGGGTGGTTCAGAGTGACATGAACGGGGCCCCCCTGTCGTGCCCCGAACAGCTGCCAGGGATCCGGGTTTGGCAGTGCCTCGCGGGATTGTCCCGCCAGATAGCGCTGCGTTAGCCACTCCTGCGGTTGCCACTGCTCGGCCCAGATGGGCTCGCCATTGACCAGCACGCTGCGCTCGAAGGGGTGGGGCAGGTACTCCCACTCGCCGGGGTCATCGAGCCAGAGGGTAAGCTGGTAGCGCCCTTTGGCCAGGTCCAGCCGTACCCCGTCCAGATTGCGCAGCCCATCGCGCACAAGGGCATCGCCGGAGGGGCGCAAGATGGGGGTGGGATGGCCAATCAGCCGGGGATCCCCCGGGCTCAGGGCTTCAAAGCCGGTAAAGCGGGGCGCAGCCGCCGCCCCCAGATCCAGCGCAATGGTGCCCTCAGGCAGAGTCAGGCCGGGCTGCCAGTACCAGCGGTGAATGGTCAGCGAGGGGGCGTTATCGGCCATAAAGAGATAGAGCTTGGTGAGTTTGTCCAACTCCAGCGCTCTGGGTTGGCTGGTGCGCCACTCGCTCAAGGCAAAGCGCTGGGTGAAGGGGCCGGGTGCGACAATCCGCTCCAGATTGACCCGACTGCGGTAGTTGACCGAGGCCTCGTCGTCGATACGCAGGATCAGGGTTTGCGGGTGGGCGCTGGGGTTATGGCCCTCGATCACCAGTTCATCATCGCTGCCTATTGGCCAGCTGTGGGTGCTCAGATCGAGCCGCTGGGGTGTCTGGTTACTTGTCAGGGGCAGCGGGGTCTGCCCCTCCAGCCGGGTAGTGGCCATCGCTGCATTGGCGCAGAGCAGGATAACCAGCCAGAGCCCTCTGCTCATCCGGGCAGCCCCTTCAACCAGTTGTTCAGCTCGGCAGCCTTGTGATCCCAGCTTTGCAGGGCCACCTGCTGTTGGCGCGTGTGGCGCCCTTCGCTGCGGGTGAGCCCCTCCCAGCCACTCTCCTGAAACCAGCCCGGATTGGATTGATCAAAGGCGGCCCGATTGATGGCCTGGGCCAGGCTCTCTCCATCGTGGGGGAGCTGGATCTGATCCCGATAGCCATCGAGAGCCGGAAAATCGGTGCTGACGATGGGGCGCCCTGCGGCCAGATACTCGCGCAATTTCAACGGATTGCAGGCACGGATCTGGGCGTTGTCGACAAAGGGCAGCAGACTCACCTGCCAGTGCTGGGCATAGGCCGCCAGCGTGTGGTGGGGACGGGGCCCCAGCAGATGGATATTGGGGAGCCCCTTGAGGGGGGAGATATCGGTCTGGACCGGGCCAATCAGCACCAGATCCCAGTGGGGCAGGGCGGTCGCCGTCTCTGCCAGCAGGGGGATATCAATCCAGTCGCTCAGGCTGCCGTAAAATCCGGCAATGGGACGGCCGGAGGGGAGGTCCGCCGGGCGTTCTCTGGGAGGCATAAACAGCTCGAGATCCACCCCGTGGCTGAGGAGCCGGGTTTTATGGGGGGGAAAGCGGCTGGCCAGCGCAGGGCTGGCGGCCAGAATGAGATCGGCTTTTTCCACCAGTCGGGCCTCGCAGTGGGCGATGGCCTGATGATCCACCCCCGCCAGCGCCGAGAAGTCATCGCCGCAGTAGTAGATCACCGCCCGCTCTTCGAGCTTGCCAATCAGATCGACGGCGCTGGGCAGGGAGATCCAGAGCAGGGGGCGATCCAGCTCGGGCAACTGGCGCCGGATCTGCGCCGCCAGCCAGTGGCCATTGATCTTGCCCGCCAGCCGACTGCCCGGCAGTGGCAAGGCGAGCGGCGGCAGAACCCGGGGGCTGCTGACCTCTGATGGCGAAACCGACTGGCCGCCAGCATGGCGCGCGCCGCGCAGCACGGCCCCTAGTTTGCGGACGATGCGGGTGAGATCATGAAGGGTAAAACGGGGGCAGCGCATGCCGATGGAGTTGACCCAGAGCACCTGATAATCGGGCAGCAGACGCTTGATCAGGTGCTGGGTGCTGGAGGGGTGCTGGCCCCAATCCTCTCCCAATACCACCAGTTGCGGCAGTGAGTGTGGTTTCATGCAAAGGTCTCCAAAGCGTGTGCGGGGTCGCTGTGATCTTGTGGCTGCAACGGGCGCAGTACGGTGGCCGGTACACCCGCTGCCAGCACACCTGCGGGCAGATCCCGGGTGACGACGCTGCCTGCGGCGACAATGGTGCCGGCGCCTATGGTGACACCGGCCATCACCATCACCCCGGTGCCAAGCCAGACATCCTGCTCCAGCACAATGGCCCCCACCTGTTCATCGCGATCCGGTTTGCCAAGGGCGCGATCGCGGGCGTTGATCGGATGCCCCGGGTAGCCCGCCAGAAAGGCACGCCCTGCAATCCGGACGTTATCCCCCAGCACTATCTTGCTGCCCACCGCCAGGGTGGTCTGCCAGCCAATCCCGACATTGCGGCCAATGACCAGCCGTGGTGTCTGGCTCGATGCCCGGCCGCTGATGGTCATGGCGGCGCTGAGGCGGCAGTCGGCACCAATTTCGATGGTGACCGGACCGCTGATATAGGGGATGCCGCCATAAAGATAGAGGCGCGGGGCGGGGGCCGTCAGGCGAGATTGAAACAAGGGGGTCCACCAGAGGGTGCGGGTCAGGGTCGCCAGCGCGTTGCTGCCCAGCAGATAGAGCCGATAAAGCAGCCGATGCAGGGGTGGGATCACGGGGAGTGACCAGTGGCGGGCACTTTTGGCCAGTCGCCATACCCGGCGAGCCAGTGGCGTCTCTCCCTGTTTGGCCCAGCTTTTCATCCGGTGCAGGTTGATGGTGTTCATGGCGACCTCTCCCTCTGGTGCAGTCCGTTGCTCGCTATGCAGAAAGCAGGGATCGGGCCAACAGGACGACCCCAGCGGGATCGGGCCAAATGGGGCTAAGAGGAGGGGGAGATTGCGCCGGTCGGTGCAATTTGCAGCCAGCGTTGTGCAAAACGCAAATGCCAGTCTCATTCTGGGCTTGTTCAGGCCGGTTAAGCCGCACAGAGGGGCTATCGCTTCAGGGCGGGAGTGAGTGGCGTGGGCTTTGCATTAGCGGTAGCTGACCCGGAGCAGGATGCTTCGGGTGGCTGGGAGGCCCTATGAAACTTGGTGTGAACCAGATTGCCATGCTCTATTACGCCGGCGGCTTGCTCCTGATGAAGGGGATCTCCCTACTGATGCTGCCGGTGTTGACCCATCAGCTGCTGCCTCGTGAATACGGCCAGCTGGAGGTGCTGCTGACCCTCATCAATCTGGGTTCCCTGATCCTTGGCTTCGGGCTGGTGGATGCCCTCTACCGCTTTGCCGGACTGGCGAAAGATGAGCAGGAGCGCCAGCAGGTAGTGGCCCGCATGTTTGGGCTGGTCTGGCTGATCGCCCTGGCCAGTCTGGTGCTGCTCTGGCTGCTGGCGCCTGTGGTGCAAGCCTGGCTGCCGGTGGAAACCCGCCTTGCGGATGTGCGCTGGGTGCTTTGCGCCCTGCCGTTTGAAGGGGTGATCGGCGTGCCACTGGCATGGCTGCGGATGCGCAATCAGGCCCGGCTCTTTTTCGTGGCGACCGCAGGCAAGGCGGTGATCCAGTCGGTGCTGACCGGCTGGTGGCTCTGGCTCGGCTGGGGCGTGAGCGGGGTGCTGGCCTCCGGCACCCTGACCTGCGTTGCACTGGCGCTGCTGCTGAGCCTCTGGCAGTGGCGAGATAGCGGGATCCGCTTTGACTGGCAGCACTATCGGCCGCTGCTGCGCTATGGATTGCCCCTGGTGGTGAGCGGGCTGGCAGGTTTTGCCCTGAGCGGACTGGATCGCTGGTTGCTGGCCGATGTGGTGGGGGAGGCGCTGCTTGCCTACTACGCGGTGGCGGGCAAGCTGGCGCTGGCAGTGGGACTTCTGCTGCAACCCTTTGCCCTCTGGTGGTATCCCCGCCGTTTCATGCTGCTGCGCGAACCGGATGGACTGCGACTCAATGCCCACTACAGCGTGATGGGGTCGGTGCTGGGGTTTGTCACCGCGGGGATTGTCGGGCTTACCGCCCCCTTGCTTATTCGCTGGCTGACCCCGGAGAGCTATCACGGGGCGATTGCCTATATTCCGCTGCTGGTGCTGGGCATGGCGGTGCGCAATGTTTCGGACTTGCTCAATGTCGGCTGCTTTAGCGGCGAGAAGAGCAACGCCCAGATGGTGATCAATCTGGGCTGCAGCGCCCTTGGGGTGGCAGGCTTTCTGCTCTCCATCCCCCCCTTCGGGGTCGCCGGGGTGATCTGGACCCTGCTACTGGTCTATCTGGTACGGGCGCTGGCCTTTTATCTGGTGAGCCAGCGGTTGCTGCCGCTGCCGTATCGCCTCTCGACCCTCTGGGCCAGCTCGCTTGGGGCGCTGGCGATGGTCTGGCTCGGCCAATGGTGGGCAGGATCATGGCTCGTCTAACGCCAGCCATCTGGGCAAGCGCCATCTGTCTGGTGCTGGCCCTGCTCTGGTGGCGGCTGCCCCATCCTTTGCTGCTGCCGGTGCTTGGCCTTGCCATTCCCGCCATCTGGTTTGCCCTGCGCTGGCCCTTCTTGATGGTGCTGGGGTTTGTCACCTTCTCCTTCTTTCGGCTGCATGAGGTGTTCCCCCAGCTCTATCCCCTCAAGATCCCGCTGCTCTTCTCGCTGGCTGCCATCGGCGCGCTGGTCTGGCACATTTTGCTGACCGGCCGGATCAAGCCCTACTGGAGTCCAGCCCTGAGCTGGCTGACGGCCTTCTTTGTGATGGTCTCCATCGGTGTGCTGTTTGCCAGCAACCGGGGCGAAGCGATCGCCACCTGGACCGGCAGCTACAGCAAGATCTATCTGATGACCCTGGCCACCGCCTGGTTGGTGCGCACCCCGGGGGATTTTGCGCTGGCGGTGCGCACCTTTGTTGTGGCGGGCTGTCTGGTGGCGCTGGTGGCCCTCTACAACAAGGCGAGCGGGATCGGGCTGGTGGAGGGCACCCGGGTGACCATAGGGCGCGAGCTGGGCTCTGTGCTGGGGGATCCCAACGATCTGGCGCTGGTGCTGCTCTTTCCTGCCGGTTTTTCGCTGAGCTTGCTGCTCAATCAGGGCAATGGGGTGGGGGGGCGTTTACTGGGTGGGCTCGGCTTTGCGCTGACTGCGGCCGCCATTATCGCCACCCAGAGCCGCGGCGGCTTGCTTGGCGTGTGTGCGGTCAGCGGCCTGTTTGCCTGGCAGCGGGTGAAGTCGAAAACCCTGTTGATCTCGATGGGGATGGTCGCGCTGGTGGTGCTGTTTGCCGCCGCCGGGATCAGTGACCGGGCATCTGGCGGCGCCGCCGAAAGCGGGGTCGATGCCTCGGCCATGGGGCGGATCTACGCCTGGCAAGCGGCCTGGGGCATGGCGCTGGGCCATCCGCTGGTGGGGGTGGGCTTGTCCAATTTCTATTACAACTACTTCTTCTACAGCCCCCATTGGGATGGACTCAATCATGCGGTGCACTCCACCTGGTTCGGGGTGCTGGCTGAAACCGGCTTTGTCGGGCTGGCGCTGTTTATCGGCATGGTGACGGTGACCCTGCGCAGTTGCTGGCGTTGCCAGCTTGCTGGCATGCCTCCTGCAGTGATCACGGCGATGCAGGGGGTGATGGCCAGCATGGTGGGGTTTGTGATTTCGGGATCCTTCCTGACCCAGGGGTTTACCTGGCCCATCTATCTGGAGTTGGCGCTGGCCGTCGCCGCCATCAAGTACGTGCAGCAGGCGGCCACAGAGGTGAAGGCCACCGCTGAGGATCATCAGGAGGCAACCCGGTTGCCGGCAGTGCCACCAACGGGAGCAAGAGGATGAACGCAACCCCTGTTTTGCTGGTTCACTACGGAGAGGACTGGATCCGCGGCAGCGAACGCTGCCTGCTGGATCTGCTGGCCCACCTCGATCGCAGCCGGTTTACGCCGTTGCTCTGGTGCAATAGCCCGACGCTGGCGGCAGAGGCGGCTACCCTCGGGGTCGAAACCATGGTCGAGCCGTTCAGCCTGCTGCTGGGATGGCAGGCGCCCCGCTTTGATCTTGCTGCCCATCGGCGCCTCTCCCGGCAAGCCAGAGAGCTCATCACCGAGCGGCAGATTGGGCTGGTGCACGCCAACAGCGCGGCTCCTTGTCAGTGGCTGGTGGGTGTCTGTCGGGTGTTGCAGGTACCGTTGGTGTGCCACCTCCATGCCCGTTACCAGCCAAGAGACAGGTTCAGCCTGCGGGTTCATCAGGCAAGCGTGCTGATCGGGGTGAGCGAGCCGGTGTTGACCGGTTGGCGCCAGGATGGCTGCGCGGCCGAGCGGTTGATCCGGGTACCCAACGGGGTGGATGCCGCTCGCCTGAATGGTGGTGCTCACTGGCCGGTCGTCGGCATGCTGGGCTTGCCCCCGGGGGATATGATCATCGCAACCGTCGGCTCATTGATCAAACGCAAGGGGATTGATCTGCTGATCCGCTCGCTGGCTGCCCTGATGGCATCGGGGGAGGAGGCTCAGTTGCTGATCATTGGCAGCGGTCCGGAGCGGGAAGCATTGATGGCGTTGGCTGTCGAACTCGGGGTGGCCGAGCGGGTCCACTTTTTGGGCGAGCGGCCGGACAGTGCGGCTATCTTGCGGGGCGGGGTGGATCTGCTGGTCTCCGGCGCCCGTGAGGAGGTGTTTGGTCTGACGTTGGCGGAGGCGGGCATGTTGGGGCTTCCGGTCAGTGCCTACCGAGTGGGCGGCATCCCCGAAGTGGTGGAGGAGGGAGTGACCGGCTTGCTGGCAACCCCGGGGGATTGGGCCGAGATGGCTGATCACTGGCGGCAATTGAGCAATCCGCAGCGCCGATGTGCGATGGGGCGGGCCGCTAAGTTGCGTGCTGCACAGTTGTTCACGGTGGCGCGCTACGTTGACGGGGTCACGGCGGTGTGGGACGCCGCGCTGGCTGGTCGTTGGCACTACACGGCCTCCACACCCTTCCGACCACTCATTCACTGGGCGGGGCAACGACTCCTTGCCAGAGGGCGCAATATGCTGGCGAGTGGGATGGCCAAGGTGGCGCAAAAAGTGCAGTTGGGGTTTGGCCGCCGCAAGGTGCCAGAGTAAGGGAGCAGCAAGATGAGCATGCAAACTGAGCCGGTGTTCGGAAAGATCATCGTTGTGGATCCCATCCCGTTTCGCGGGGGCTCCAAGGTTGCGACCGAAGTGCTGCTTGATGAGTTGGCCAAACGGATGCCCGGGCTCACATGCCATGTGCTGACCCAGGATCCCGACTCCTGGTCCCGTTGTCAGCATCATCCCCTTTGGCTGCCCCACATATTGAAGGGGCGGGAGTCCGGCATCGGTTATCTGCTCAAACAGGGGTGGCAGACCCTGCTCATCCTCTGGCTGGTGTTGCGTTTGGGGGAGGTGAAGTGCCTGGTGGCGGCGTCCGGGCCGGGGGTGGATCTCTGCTGTTACTGGGCGGCCCGCTGGTTGCGGTGCCGGGTGGTTCAGCTGATCCATGGCCCTGTGGGGTGCTCGGGGCTCTCTGCCAGAGCCTTGCAACGGGCGAGTTTTGTGTTTTATCTCGAATCAACCCGCAGCTCCCTGGCGGCATTGCTGGCCCGGCTTGGCGAGACCGAGTTCCCGTCACACTGGCAGCCATTTACCAATGGTTTGAGCGAGATTGATTGGCCCAAAGCGACCCTGGGGGGGCCTCGTATTTTGTGGGCGGCCTCGTTGCTGCGCTGGAAGGGGCTGGAGACCATGCTGGCCGCCCATCAAATGATCCCTGACGCTCGCCCCGAGCTGATGGTGTGCTATCTGCAACCCAAGGGCACGCTGCAACCCTGCAGCCAGCCTCAGCCACAGCTGCCAGACACGCACTGGTATGCCAACCCCGCCAATCTTGACGAGATCCGATCTCGATGCGGCATTTTTGTCTCCACCAGTCATCAGGAACCCTTTGGTCTCTCCATTCTGGAGGCCATGGCGGCAGGATTATGCGTAGTGATCCCGGCCGATGGCGCCTGGTGGGATCGACACCTCACCGATGACGTGAATTGCCGCAAATATCAGCCAAACGATCCCGGCGATCTGGCGCGGGTGCTGGCCAGCCTCAATGCCATGCCCGACGTGATCAAGCGACTTGGCCATCATGCCCGCCTGCATGCCATGGTCCATTACAACGCGGCAGATACCTATCAAAGCACACTGGATCAGTGGGAAGGTATGTTGCGATGGGATGCGTTGAGCCTTGCCGTGCATGGTTGGCGCGCAGTGGTTCCCCACGGGGAGGATGGGGGTGTATGAGGGACTTATGGGCAGACTGGTTGCGGGAGGCTGGGTGACTCCGCCACTCTGATGCAGTTACGGCCGGATGATTTGGCGGTGTAGAGCGCAGCATCAGCCAGTTTTACCAGTTCAGACGGTTGCCGGTGACTCGATGGTCTGAGGCAGGCGACACCCATGCTAACGGTCACCAGACCGGTGGTATTTTGTGCGTGTGGCTGCGCGAGTGCAAAAATCAGTCGCTGGATATGTTGGGCAATTTCATAGGCGGATTGACGCTCGACATGTGGCAACAGGATGACAAATTCCTCTCCGCCGTAGCGGGCCACCAACTCCCCCGAGCGGCGCCCGGATTGCGCCAGGGTATGGGCCAGCAATCGAAGGCACTCGTCACCGGCAACGTGGCCATAGAGGTCGTTGAACTGCTTGAAATGATCGATGTCGAGCATGATGAGCGCAATCGGCATCTCTGTCTGAATACAGTGCTCCCAGGCCTGGTTCAATGAGTTGTCGAACAGACGACGGTTGCCGATATTGGTGAGCCCGTCGGTATTGCTGAGCGCTTCCAGTTTCCGGTTCGCTTCCGCCAGCTCTTTGGTTCTGAGCTCGATAATGAGCTCCAGCTCATGTTGGCGCTCCTCCAGACTGGTCATTGGGTAAATTTCGCTTTCCCGAGCCGCACTGTAAGGGATGGAGATACTGCTGTGAGCAATTTTCCACGCCATGGCTTCGTGTCGAAAAATCAATACCAGCCTGGCGGTTCTGCGGGAGAGGATAGGTTCTGATTTCGGTAGATGGATATGGAAGAAGGCGGTGACAGCCACCACATCGGCGGCCAGATCTTGCAGGGTCACATCGAGTATTTCCAGGCGGATCCTGCCCGGGATCTGGGCAAAATCGCGGCGGGTTATCCGGATCCACTCATCTTTATCGGTAACCAGAACATCACTGCTGCCGGCAAAGCCGCTGAAATTGTCGCTAAACCGCGTGGTGAGCCGATCATTCCGTGATGAATACATCTCGATGTACTCATCAAACAGTGAGCGGATCAACTGTTCCCGTTCAGTGGTCATTGCGCTGGGCCCATGTGAAGTGGTCACGTTTTTCAAACGTTCGATTGAACTATAGTCAATTATGTCATTTTAATTGGCTATCTATCTTGATTTTTCTCGTTTTTTTGTTCAATTCCCGCACTTGGCAAGTGTCCATTGGGCCAGCCAGAAACAAGGCTCCATGGCGTGGTTATCAGAGGCAGTCAGGGGGAGGCTTCTCTCTGCAACGGCGGCCGCTGCGGGCTGCATTTCACGAGCTGAGCAGGGCTGTCAACGAGTTCGATAAGGCAAGGTAGTTGCTGGAGCCACTGCTCGGCTGATGATTAACACCCTTATCGTTTGTCATGTTCATCGTCATCCAAACTCATTTTTTGGGGTTGCCATTGAACAAGAATAATTATCATCTATATCGATGGGAATGGATATTTACGCACTGGTTAATTACGCAGGGTGACGTGAAGGTAAATAGTGTGAAGGTGGGCGGTAACATCTGTAACCGGATGAGCGAATGCATCGCGAGTTAAATATGATGTCTATGTTGCAGACAGCCTTCCACCTTGCCTTTTCTCTTACCATTAATTTGAATGCAGATTCACGATGATGCGTAAACATATCCGTGAGCGCGATATTTTACTCACCAGCATCCAAGACAAGAAAGAGTGGGGGAGGTCATACTGATATGCATACCTCGGCGGCATCTTTTCATTAAGCTGTGTTAAACATCAGGGAGGCCAAGCGGGGTTGTACTGTGTGGGTTAGCAGAAGCAATCATCGTCGTCCAGTGCAGGCTAAATGCAAACTGAAACCAAGCGACATGCAGGTAAATCGTGCCGTGCAAGCCGTGCTTGCTACCGGTGGCAGCTGGCCGTGAGACAGTTCTGGTATGGAGAGGCAAGTCAGGAGGTTGCCCGTAGATGACTGCATGAAATATGCAATGAGATGAGTAAAGATATATTCAATGGATCATTTATTGTTGAGCGTCATTATTGTTAAATGAGCGGTATAGCCAAGATTTCAGTCATGTTAATTTGGTTCACAGTGAAAGAGAGGATATGCGGTGATTAATTATTTAATATCCAATTAAGTTCATAAAATTTACGGTGTCGCTAAATATCTCTTAGGGGGTAATTAATTTCATTTGTGATGTGGCTCGCTATGAAAATAGGGGTAAGCCGGTCGAAATTGATAGAGATCAATACTGCAGGGTGGGTGAGTCCTTAGCATTTCCGCTATTAAGCATTTATCAAACAAGTGCTCACTACGGGAATAAGTAGAATGGTCGAGGATAATTTTTTATCGGCTCATGGGATTAATCGCCGTGATTTTATGAAATTGTGTGCCGGGATGGCCGCAACCCTGGGATTAAGTCAGCATGCCGTCGCCAAGATGGCCACTGCGCTCACCAGCCCCGAACGGCCGCCGGTGATCTGGATTGGGGCGCAGGAGTGCACCGGCTGTACCGAATCGCTGCTGCGCGCCACCCACCCCACCATCGAGAACCTGATCCTCAACACCATTTCGCTGGAGTACCACGAGGTACTCTCGGCGGCCTTTGGTCATCAGGCGGAAGAGAACAAGCACAACGCCATCAAGCGCTATAAAGGCAAGTATGTGCTGGTAGTGGATGGCTCCATTCCGCTCAAGGATGGCGGCGTCTACTGCATGGTGGCCGGTGAGCCTATCGTCGACCATATTCGCCGTGCTGCCAGTGATGCCGCTGCCGTCATCGCCATCGGCTCCTGTGCCGCTTGGGGTGGCGTTCCTGCCAGTGGCGGCAACCCGACCGGCGCGGTCAGTCTGGAAGAGGCCCTCGGCAATATCGGCACCCCCATCATCAATATCCCGGGTTGCCCGCCCAATCCCCACAACTTCCTCACCACGGTTGCCTACTACATCACCTACGGCAAGCTGCCGGCACTGGATAGCAAGAAGCGTCCGCTGTTTGCCTATGAGCGGCTGATCCACGAGAACTGCGAGCGTCGTCCGCACTTCGACGCAGGGCGTTTTGCCAAGGAGTTTGGTGATGAGGGTCACCGTCAGGGTTGGTGTCTCTACCATCTGGGCTGCAAAGGGCCGGAGACCTACGGCAACTGCTCGACCCTGGAGTTCTGCGATGTAGGCGGCGGCATCTGGCCGGTTGGCATCGGTCACCCCTGTTATGGCTGTAACGAGCAGGGGGTGGGTTTTAGCAAGGGGATCTTCCAGCTCGCCAAGGTCGAGAACCCGACTCCGCGGGTGGATAAACCCGATGTGAAAATTCAGGAGGGGGGCTATACCTCGCCCACCGCGACTGGCCTTATCGGTGGCGCCCTCGGGGTGCTGGTAGGGGTGAGTCTGATGACGGTGCGTGAACTCGGTCGCCAGCAGAAGCGCCACGAAGCCGGGCAGCACCCATCACGGGAGGAGTAACCGTGAACAGACGCAACTTCCTCAAATTCGCCTCCGTCGGTGCGCTGGCGGCGGGCACAGCCGTACCCGGCACCGTACTGGCGGCGGCCAAGAACAAGCCGCCCATTCCCGGCGCACTCGGCATGCTCTACGACTCCACCCTCTGCGTCGGCTGTCAGGCCTGTGTGGCGGAGTGTCAGCGCCTTAACGGCAATCCGGCCAATCCAGCCGGGGCGCAAACCTGGTCCAACAACGACAAGCTGACCCCCTACACCAACAACATCATTCAGGTGTGGAAGAGCGGTACTGGCGAGCACAAGGATCAGCTGGTGGATGGCTACGCCTACATCAAGAAGCAGTGCATGCACTGTGTCGATCCCAACTGCGTCTCTGTCTGTCCGGTGCAGGCTCTTAAAAAAGATCCCAAGACCGGCATCGTTCACTACGACCCGAGCGTCTGCACCGGCTGTCGTTACTGCATGGTGGGCTGCCCGTTCGATGTGCCCAAATATGACTACGACAATCCGCTGGGGGCGATCCACAAGTGCGAGCTCTGCAACCAGAAGGGGCTTGAGCGGATCGATCAGGGCAAGTTGCCCGGCTGTGTCGAGGTGTGCCCCACCGGCGCAGTGATTTTCGGTACCCGCGAGGAGCTGATGGCCGAGGCCAAGCGTCGCCTGCTGGCGACCCCGGGCAGCGAATATGCCTATCCGCGCCAGACCCTCTCTGCCAACGACCCCTACCTGCACGAAGTGCCCAACTACCAGCCTTACGTCTATGGCGAGAAGGAGGGGGGCGGCACCCAGGTGCTGGTGCTGGCCGGGGTGCCCTATACCAAGCTCGACATGCCCGACTTGCCGGAGCTCTCCTCCGGTGCTCGCTCCGAGCATATCCAGCACACCCTCTACAAGGGGATGGTGCTGCCCATGGTGGTGCTGACCGGCCTCTCGGTGCTCATTCGCCGCAACACCAAGAATGATCACGAGCATCATCACGATGATGGCCATGATCAGGGAAGTGCGCAGATCAAGGATCAGGGCACTACAAAGGGAGGCAAGGATCATGAGTAATCACAAGGCACATCCCCTCGGCGGCAAGCTGGTCAGCTGGCCTGTGCTGGTGCTGGCCCCCTTTGCCGTGCTGTGCGGCATGTTGATTTTAAAACGCCTCGTCTTCGGGCTGGGCTCGGTCACCGACCTGAATGGCGGCTACCCCTGGGGGCTCTGGATCTCGTTCGATCTCTTGATCGGTACCGGTTTCGCCTGTGGCGGCTGGGCGCTGGCCTGGGCTGTCTATGTGTTCAACCGGGGCGAGTATCACCCGCTGGTGCGACCAGCCCTGTTGGCGAGCCTGTTTGGCTACTCGCTGGGCGGCCTTTCCATCACTATCGACGTGGGCCGTTACTGGAACCTGCCGTACTTCTACCTGCCCGGTCACTTCAACACCTCCTCGGTGCTGTTCGAGACGGCGGTCTGCATGACCATCTATATCGGGGTGATGGCGCTGGAGTTTGCGCCCGTGCTGCTGGAGAAGTTCGGCTGGAAGGCGTCACTTATTCGCCTCAACAAGATCATGTTCTTCGTGCTGGCGCTGGGGGCTCTGCTGCCCACCATGCACCAATCCTCCATGGGCTCGTTGATGATCGTCGCGGGGGAGAAGATCCATCCGCTCTGGCAAAGCTACGAGTTGCTGCCGGTCTTTTCGCTGCTGACCGCCTTCATCATGGGCTTCTCCATCGTGGTATTTGAGGGCTCTCTGGTGCAGGCGGGACTGGCGGGGCGGGGCCCCAACGAGAAGTCGCTCTTCTACAAGCTGACCCAGGTGATCGACATCTTCCTGATCCTGTTTGTGGCGCTGCGCTTTGCCGAGATCGTCATCCACGACAAGTCGGAGTATCTCTCCGAGTTCAATCGCTTCTCCATCATGTTCTGGAGCGAGATTGCGCTGATGATCTTCCCGCTGCTGGTGTTCCACTGGGACAAGAGCCGCCGGGATTCGCGCATGTTGTTCCTAGGGGCCCTCAGCATGCTGCTGGGCGCCGCCCTCTGGCGACTGGATTACTCCCTGCTCGCCTTCAACCCCGGCAATGGCTACCACTACTTCCCCTCTGCGGAGGAGGTGCTGATCTCTCTGGGCTTCGTTGCCATCGAGGTGTGTGCCTATTTGCTGTTGATCCGGCTGCTGCCGGTACTGCCATCACTTGAACGTGTTCACCAAGATTATCAGGCCCGAGGGAAAGCCAACGTATGAGCCAACGTATCACCATAGACCCCATCACCCGCATTGAGGGGCACCTGCGTATCGACTGTGAAATCGAAGGCGGTAAAGTGACCAAAGCCTGGTCGTCCGGCACCATGTGGCGCGGGATGGAGGAGATCGTCAAGGGCAACGACCCGCGCGATGCCTGGATGATAGTGCAGCGCATCTGCGGGGTATGTACCTCCATTCACGCCATCGCCTCGGTGCGGGCGGTGGAGAACGCCATCGGCGCCAAGGTGCCGGTCAACGCCCAGTTCATCCGCAACCTCATCATCGCGGCCCACAACATCCACGATCACATCGTCCACTTCTATCAACTCTCCGCGCTGGACTGGGTGGACATCACGGCGGCCCTTGAGGCCAATCCGCAAAAAGCGGCGGACATGCTCAAGGGGGTATCGACCTGGTCCCTCAACAGTGCCGATGAACTGACCAAGGTGCAGGACAAGATCCGCGCCCTGGTGGCGAGCGGCCAGCTCGGCATCTTTGCCAACGGCTACTGGGGCCACAAGGAGATGAAGCTGAGCCCGGAGGTGAACCTCATCGCCGTGGCCCACTACCTGCAGGCACTGGAGTGCCAGCGCGATGCCAACCGCATCGTCGCCATCCTCGGTGGCAAGAGCCCGCACATCCAGAATCTGGCGGTGGGCGGCGTGGCCAACCCCATCAATCTGGATGCACCTAGCGTGCTTAACCTGGAGCGCTTGCTCTACGTAAAGAGCTTTATCGACCGGCTTGGCGAGTTTATCGAGCAGGTCTACAAGGTGGATGCTGCCATCATAGCCGCGCACTACCCCGAGTGGTTGCATCTGGGGCAGGGTGCCAAGCACTACCTGAGCGTGCCGGAGCTGCCCACCGATGCCAACGGCGGCAGCTTCCTGATGCCGGGCGGCTATATCGAGAATGGCAATCTGGCCGGCTATCGCCCCATCGAGAGCCATCAGGATGGCTGGCTGATGGACGGCATCGCCGAGAGCAACAAGCACGCCTGGTACAAGGATGACGAGCCTCTCAAGCCGTGGGAGGGCAAGACTGAGCCCAACTACACCGGCTGGCAGGATGATGGCAAATACTCCTGGGTCAAATCCCCCACCTTCTACGGCAAGGTGGTGGAGGTGGGGCCGCTTGCAGACTTGCTGGTGAAACTGGCCGCCAAACACCCGGAGACGGTGGCGCACTTCGATCAGCTGAACGGCATCTACAAGGCGCTCACCGGCTCGGCCATCAAGACCGAGCAGCTGCACTCCACCATGGGCCGCATCATCGGTCGCGCAGTGCGCTGCTGCGTGCTCAAAGATACCCTGTCCCATCAGTGGAAGGCGCTGGTCGACAACATCGGCAAGGGGGATACCACCGCCTATATCAAGGCGGAGATCCCGGCGGACAAAGAGTTTCGCGGTGTGGGCTTTGAAGAGGCGCCGCGCGGCATGCTCTCCCACTGGATCGTCATCAAGGGCGGCAAGATCGAGAACTATCAGGCGGTGGTGCCATCGACCTGGAACTCGGGCCCGCGCAACTTCAATGACGAGCCCGGCCCCTACGAGCAGGCGCTGGTGGGCACCCCGGTGGCGGATCCCGCCAAACCGCTGGAAGTGGTGCGCACCATCCACTCGTTCGACCCCTGTATGTCCTGCGCAGTGCATGTGGTGGATACCCAAAATGGTGAAACGACTCAGGTAAAGGTGCTGTGATGAACACCCTGATCCTGGGCGTGGGCAACCTGCTCTTGAGTGACGAGGCCGTCGGCGTGCGCATCGTTGAGGGGCTGGGGCGCGAATACCGTTTCGCCCCCGGCATCGAGCTGCTCGACGGCGGTACCGCCGGCATGGAGTTGCTCGAAGCGATGGCCAGTCGCGATCACATCATTCTGGTTGATGCGGTGCGCAGCGGTAATCCGCCGGGCACAGTCGTGACCCTGAAGGATGAGGAGATCCCGACCCTGTTTGGCCGCAAGATCTCCCCCCATCAACTGGGGCTGGCGGACGTGCTCTCGGCGCTGCACATGACGGGGGAGTCGCCCAAGCGACTCACCTTGATCGGGGTCGAGCCCGCATCCCTCGAACCGCGCATCGGCCTCACCCCCGTGGTGGCGGCTGCCATGGGGGAGGCGACGGATCGGATTTTGACCCTGCTGGCCGCCGTTGGCGCGCCCGCCATTGCACTCTCTGAGCAGGAGAAAGCTGAACAAGCGCGGGAGGGTTTATGGCGCAGTCCCATTTAAGCGAGGCTGAGAGAGTGCTGGAGAGAGTACCGGAGACAGCGCAGGAGTTTGCCGGTTTTGCCAGCAATCCCGCGCCTCTGCTGATAGCCCAGTACGAGCGGATCGCTCGCGAAGAGATGCAGGCGTTGCCCTTCTATCACGCCACCATGCCCATTGTGGCGGAGTGCGTGCTGTTTGAAGGACAGTGGCTCGGCTGCGTGCTCACCCCCTGGATGTTGAGCGTGGTGGTGCTGCCAGGGCCGGATCAGCTTTGGCCGGTTCGCAGCAGCAGCGATCGGCTCGCCCTGCAGCTCCCCTGCGGCAACATGACCTTTATGGTGGGTGAATTGCCCGAAAGTGGTCAGCTGCTGGCCTGCTCCCTGATGTCGCCGCTCGATCCCCATCTCGGTACCGAGCAGGGGCGGGCGCTGGTGAGCAGCACCCTCAAGATGCTGCTCTCCTTGCCGGTGCAGCAAGGGACTGGCGGCGTGGATCTGGGCCGCAGACGGCTATTCGGTGCCCGGCGCGGTCAACCGGCATAGTTGCTAGGTTTCACGCGAAATCAAGTTTAGAATAGGGGGCCATTTTGGCCCCTCACTCCCATGTTCAGACACGCATTCCACCTCTTTTTTGAGTGATGATCCGTGAGTGGTACAAAACAAGAAGGATCCCCATGACTGTTCCACGCAAATCCCTTCGCCATTACGCTAGATCCAGCGCTACCGCCCTGTTGACCCTGCTGCTGGGCACTGCCTCTCACACGGCGCTGGCCGCTGCTCAACCTGTGCCTGCCGAGCTCAAGCTCGCCATCGGCAGTGAGCCCACCGAAGGGTTTGACCCTCTGCTCGGCTGGAGCCACGGCAGCTACCTGCTGCTGCACAGCCCGCTGCTCAAACAGATTGCTGGCGATACTGCCGATCTCAGTTGGCAGAATGTGCTCACCCAAGCGGTGACCCCAAGCAAGGATGGCAAGGGGTGGCTCATTACTCTCAAGCCTGATCTGAAATTCTCCAACGGCGCGCCGCTCACCGCCGAGGATGTGGCCTTTACCTACAACAGCGCGGCCAAGGGTGGCGGCAAGATCGACATGGGCAACTTTGTCTCGGCCAAGGTGCTCTCGCCCACCGAGGTGGCCATCACTCTTAGCGCCCCTCAGAGCACCTTCGTCAACGTGCTGGGCTCCTTGGGGATAGTGTCGAAGCAGGATTACGACGCAAAAGCCTATGCCCAAAAACCGGTCGGTGCTGGCCCTTACCGGTTGGTGAGCTTCCTGCCCGGTCAGCAACTGGTGGTAGAGGCGAACCCCTATTACGCCGGCGGCAACAACGATTTCAAACGGCTGGTGTTTGTCTTTATCGATGAAGAGAGCGCCTATGCCGTCGCCCAGAGTAGCCAGCTCGATGTGGTGCGCATCGCCCCGTCACTGGCGCCAACCGTGCCTGCTTCCCTCAAGCTCTGGGTGCGGCCGAGCGTGGAGAACCGCGGTATCGTCTTCCCCATTCCGCCTGCGGGCGGCAAGGATGCCAAGGGTTATCCCATCGGCAACGACGTGACCTCGGATGTGGCGGTGCGCCGCGCCATCAACTACGCCATCGACCGCAAGCTACTGGCCGACCAGCTACTGGAAGGACATGCCATCCCCGCCTACAGCGCGGTGGAAGGCTTGCCCTGGCTGAACAAAGCCACCGCCTTCAAGGATGGGGATGTCGCCCATGCCAACGCCCTGCTCGACGAGGCGGGTTGGAAGAGGGGCAGCGATGGCATTCGCCACAAGGGCAATCTGCGCGCAGCCTTTACCCTCTGGTACACCAGTGGCGACAGCACCCGCCGTGATCTGGCGGAAGCGGTGCGAGCCATGCTCAAACCCATCGGCCTCGAGGTGAGCCTCAAGTCCGGCAGCTGGGAGCAGGTGGAGCGGGAGATGCACGCCAATCCGGTGCTGATGGGGTGGGGGAGTCTGGATCCCATGGAGCTCTATCACCACTACCAGAGCGGCTCCGGTGGCGTGGAGTTCTACAACCCGGGCTACTACAGCAACCCTGTGGTGGATGGCCACCTCAAGCAGGCGCTGGATGCCCCGAACTGGCAGGCGGCCGTGCCGTTCTGGCAGCAGGTGGAGTGGGATGGCAAGACCGGCGCCGGAGTGCAGGGAGATGCCGCCTGGGCCTGGCTGCTCAATGTGCAGCACACCTATCTCGCCAACCGTTGCATCGATCTTGGCAAGGGGGCGCCGGAAATCCACGGTAGCTGGTCCCTGCTCAACAACCTGCAGGATTGGCGGTGGACGTGCCGGTAAGTTCGCCCTTGAGTCATTCAGGTTATCTGTTGCTAAAAGCCCTGCTGCGTCTGGCAGGGCTGCTTTGTCTGGTCTCGGTCGCCACCTTTGTGCTGCTGAGTTACTCCCCCATCGACCCCATCAAGGCCTATATCGGCAACGATCTGCTCCATGTGCCGCCGGAGCAATACGCCCGCATAGCCGCCCGTTGGGGGCTGGATCAACCGCTCTGGCTGCGCTACTGGCACTGGTTTAGTCAGGTGCTGCAAGGAGATCTCGGTTACTCCATGCTCTACAACGCACCTGTGGGTGAGGTAATAGGCCAGCGCTTTGCTGCCTCCTTCCTGTTGCTGGCGGGTGCCTGGCTGCTATCCGGTTTTTTCGGGATTTTGCTGGGCCTCTGCGCCGGTCGCTATCTCAACCGCTGGCCCGATCGCCTGATTTGCCGCTTTGCCTACCTGCTCGCCTCTCTGCCCACCTTCTGGGTCGGCCTGTTGCTGCTCGCCCTGTTTGCGGTGCACTGGCCACTACTACCAGTCTGCTGCGCCTGGACGCCGGGGCTCGCTGCCGATGAGGTGGACTGGGCCATGCGGCTGCGTCATCTGCTGCTGCCGGTTACTACCCTGGCGCTGCTCGGGGTGGGCAATATTGCCCTGCATACCCGGGGGCGGGTGGCCGAGGTGCTGGAGAGCGACTTTATCCGCTACGCCCGGGCTCAGGGGGATGGCGGCTGGCCCATGCTGCGTTTTCATGTGCTGCGCCATGCCCTGACCCCAGCGCTTTGCCTGCAGTTTGCCTCGCTCGGTGAACTGATTGGCGGATCGCTCTTGGCAGAGAAGGTCTTCTCCTATCCGGGGCTCGGCCAGGCGACCGTGGATGCGGGGCTGCGGGGGGATATCCCCCTGCTGATGGGAATCGTGCTCTTTTGCACCCTGCTGGTCTTTATTGGCAATACGGTGGCCAGTTTGCTGCTGGCACGCATCAATCGGGGCTGGGAGGGTGAGCATGCTGTTTAATCCGTTTCCCTCTATGGTGCGCTTGGCCGTGGCAATGATCGGGCTGGCGCTGCTGGCCACTTACGGCTGGAGCCTCTCTCATCAGGATGTGCCGATGGATCTGCTGGCGCGCCAGCAGCCCCCCTCGCTGACCCACTGGTTCGGCACCGATCAGATGGGGCGTGATCTCTGGTTGCGCGCCTTTCAGGGCACCCTAACAAGTCTGGAACTCGGCATCAGCACGGCTCTCTGCAGTGGGCTACTGGCCATGGTGGCGGCAAGCGTGTCGCTCATTCACCCCAGATGTGATGCGGCGGTACGAATGGTGATCGACGCCATGCTGGCGTTGCCCCATATGCTGCTCTTGATCCTTATCTGCTTTACCGTGGGGGGCGGTATGCGCGGGGTGATCCTGGCGGTGGCGCTTACCCACTGGCCCAAGCTGGCGCTCATTCTCTGCGCCGAGGCGCGGCGGATCGCCTGCAGCGACTATGTGGTGCTGGCCCGCTGTCAGGGGATGGGGGCGCTGCGCCGCTGGCGTACCCACCTGTTGCCGGGGCTGTTGCCCCAGTGGTTTATCGGCACCCTGCTGATGTTTCCCCATGCGGTGCTGCACAGCGCGGCCTTGAGCTTTCTCGGCTTTGGTCTGGCGGCCCACGAGGCCTCGCTGGGCCTGCTGCTGGCCGATGCCCTGCGTTATCTGGCCGGCGGTGGCTGGTGGCTGGCCCTCTTCCCGGGACTGATGTTGCTGCTGCTGGTACTGCTCTTTGATCAGGCTACTCGCGCCTTGCAACAGCTGCTGTGGCACAGGAGTGAACCATGCTGAGTTTTGACCATGTGACCATAGAGGCGGCCCACTACTCCTGGCTGGGGCGGCGCAGCTGGCAGCCTTTGCTGACCGATATCAGCCTGCAACTGGCGCCGGGAGAGATAGTGGCGCTGGTGGGGGGGAGCGGCGAGGGCAAGAGCCTGTTGCTGCAAAGCGCCCTGACATTGCTGCCGGAAAACCTGCGCATGCGCGGCTCCATCTCCCTCGATGGCACGCCCCTGTGCGATGCCAGCCGCGCCCGTCTGCGCGGCCACACCCTCTGCTATGTGCCGCAGGGGGTGAGCGCCCTCAATCCGCTGCTGACGGTGGAGCGCCAGTTGGGGCGTGCGGCGCGCCTCTGCGGTCTGAGCGGTTCTCGCGAGCGGCTCGGCCAGCAGTTGCTGCGCTACCAGCTGCCCGCCACCACGCTGGACCGCTATCCGCGCCAGCTCTCCGGCGGCATGGCCAAGCGCATTCTGGCCTGCACTGCGGCGCTAGGTGGTGCCCGCTACATTTTGGCGGACGAGATCACCGCCTGGCTTGATGAAGGGTTGGCCTGCCAGCTGCTCGGCCAGTTGCGTGAATTGGCCAATCAGGGCAGCGGCATCCTCTGGGTGACTCACGATCTGGCGCTGGCGGCCCGCTTTGCCGATCGCATTGTGGCGCTGCATCAGGGGCAGGTGAGCGATACCTTGAGCTGCCACCATCTGCGACAGGGGCAGGGGAGCGAGATGCTACGTGCCCACTGGCAGGCACTGCCGGAGTTCAATTCGCTTTTCTCTGTGCCGGAGGTCTCCTGATGCTGGAAGTACGAAATCTCACCATCGCGCAGGGGAAACGTCCCCTCTGGCAGGGATTATCGCTGACGGTGAAAGCGGGCGAGCGGCTCGGTATCTCTGCCCCCAGCGGCCATGGCAAGACCACGCTGGGGCGGGTATTGGCCGGTTGGCAACCGGTTGGGGCTGGCGGGCAGATCCTGCTGGATGGGCAGCCAGTACCTGCACAGGTAAAAGGCTATAACCCCATCCAGCTGGTGCCCCAGCACCCTGAACTCACCTTCAATCCCTATCGTACCACCGGGCAGGCGCTGTGGGATGTATGGCGCCCCGATGAGGCCATGCTGGCCCGCTTTATGGTCAAGCCTGAATGGCTCGGTCGTAAACCCGGTCAACTCTCCGGTGGCGAGCTGGCCCGCATTGCGCTGCTGCGCGCCCTCGATCCCCGCACCCGTCTGCTGATTGCCGATGAGGTGACTGCCCAGCTGGATCCGCAAATTCAGCGGCAGCTCTGGCAGGAGCTGATGCGCGAGTGCGAGCAGCGCGGGCTAGGTATGGTGATTTTTAGCCACCAGCAGGCGCTGCTGCGCCAGATCTGCCATCGGGTGCTGCGCTTTAGGGAGATGCAGCCCGTGACTGGTGTATTGGCTGAAAATGCGGCCTGATAGTTAGTTCCCCCTCATCCCGAGCCCTTCTCCCGCAAGGGGAGAAGGGGGCAGACGGAGCCATCTCACCAGGCTCGGGGTTTAGGGTTTGGAAAATCTCGGGGTTTGAAAATATGGCTGGTTGTTATGCTCGAAGCCGCCCCTGAGGCGTTTGAGGGAGTCGTATAGTTGCAGCATGCTGTCGGCATCCACAAACCGGTTCCCTCTCCCTGGGGAGAGGGCCAGGGTGAGGGGATGCGAGTATAAAACGCTGGCCATTCTGTACAGAGAGAACCGTTGGCAAAGCGCGCAGATAAAGTGAGGGAGGCATCAGCCTCCCTCTTTGTGTTATCCACCGTTAGCAACGGTGTTTAACCGGTTTATGTTTAGGCAGTGGCCAGCCAGTTAAGCCAGGCATCCATCCCTTCGCCTGTGGTGGCGCTGACCTGGATCACCTGAATATAGGGGTTGACCCGTTTGGCGTTCTCGATGCAGCGGGCCACGTCAAAACTGACGTAGGGCAGCAGATCGATCTTGTTGATTACCATTAGCTGGGCGGCGGCAAACATATCCGGGTATTTCAGCGGCTTCTCTTCCCCCTCGGTGACCGAGAGGATCGCCACCTTGTACTTCTCGCCGAGATCGAAGCTGGCGGGGCAGACCAGATTGCCCACGTTCTCGATAAAGAGGATGCCCCCTTCATTGGCGGGCAGCTGGTGGCAGGCGTCGTGAACCATTTTAGCATCCAGATGGCAGCCCTTGCCGGTGTTGATCTGCACGGCAGGAACGCCGGTGGCACGGATGCGATCCGCATCGGCACTGGTCTGCTGATCCCCTTCGATTACAGCGCAGGGGCGCTTGTTGGCCAGCTGGCGCAAGGTTTCGCACAGCAGGGTGGTTTTGCCTGAACCCGGGCTAGAGACCAGATTGAGCACCAGCTGGTCGGCAGCTGTGAAGTGCTCGCGGTTGTGGGCGGCCAGCGCATTGTTCTTGGCCAGCACATCCATCTCGATGGCGATCAGCTGACGCTGCCCCATGCCGGGCACCGACAGTCCCGCTTCCCCTTTGCCATAGTGCAGATCACCCTGCTGATGGTCATGGTCATGGTCATGGTCGTGGTTGTGGCTGTGATCATGGGGATGCGCGTGGGAATGGTCGTGGTCATGAGAGTGGGCATGATCATGGTGGTGCTCATGGGGCTGATCATGACCCTCATGGCTCACGGGAGCCCGCACCCCGTGGTAGTGGTGATGGACATCTCCCTGATGGTGGTAGTGGTGGTGAATGATCAGGGTGCGCGGCGCACTCTGCTCGTGGTCATGATGGTGATGGGCGTCATGAGCATGATGATGGTCGTGCTCATGACCATGTTCATGGTGATGTTCATGTTCGTGATGATGCTCATGATCGTGCTCATGGCCGGCAATCCGAGCCTGGCCACATCCGCATACGCTACACATATCAACTTACCTCGATGTCGGTGATGCGCAGGCTATCACCCTGCGCGACTCGTAATTTGTATCCGTCACACTCGGGACAGGCCTGCCCGCGCTCGGTGAGGGTTACTGTCTGGTTGCAGTCGTAACACCAGGCCTCTGCCGCCTGATGCTGAAAGTGCAGCTGGGCCCCTTCGACGGCGGTGCCCTTGGCGGCCGCCTCAAAACAGAAGGCAATGGTGTCCGGGTCGACGCAGGAGAAGCTGCCGACCTCGAGCCAGAGGGCGGTCACCTTGTTAAAGCCTCGCTGGGTGGCCTGTTCGGCCGCCAGATCGATGGCGGCCATGGCCAGAGACATTTCGTGCATGGTGGCTCCTTAACCGATATGGGGAGGAGCAGTGACTCCCCCCTGTAATTGACGGAACGGCATGGTTGCTCAACAGATCCGCGGCAGCAGCTCCCCTTGCGGCAGCTCCAGATAACGGCGGCTGCCCCAGGGGTTGTTGAGGATCACCTTGTGGCGATCGCTCGCCTGCACCACGCCGATCTGGCTGGCTGCTGGGTTGAATTGCTGCAAGATGCCCAGCGCGTCCTGTGCCTGTTCGGCAGGCAGGGCCAGCACCATGGTTCCTTCATTGGCGAGATCATGGGGCTCGAAACCGTAGAGCTCGCAGAGGCCGCGCACCGGATCGCACACCGGAATGGCGGACTCCTCCAGCTCGATGGCAACGCCGGAGGCGCTGCTCCACTCGTTGAGCACGGCGGCAAGGCCACCGCGGGTGGCGTCGCGCAGGGCGTGAGGGGTAATACCCGCTTTTAGCAGCGCTTCGACCTGTGGCCAGAGGGTGGTGCAGTCGCTCTTGAGATCGGAGCCCAGTTGCAGGGCATCACGGGCCATCAGGATGCAGGCGCCGTGGCTGCCGATATCCCGCGACACCAGGATGGCGTCACCGGCCTTGAGGTTGCGTACCGAGATGCCCCGGCTCTGCTCAGGCAGCGGGAAGGTGCCGACCCCGCTGGTGTTGATAAAGATCTTGTCGGCGGCGCCCTTGGGCACCACCTTGGTGTCGCCGCAGACAATGCGGGCACCGCTGTTGGCAAGCTCCGCGGCCATCGACTCGACGATGCGGGCCAGATCGGCGTAGGGGAAGCCCTCCTCGATGATAAAGCTGCAGCTAAGATACTCGGGCTTGGCCCCCATCATGGCGAGATCGTTGACCGTACCGGCGATGGCCAGCTTGCCAATATCCCCCCCCTCGAAGAAGAGCGGCGAGACGGTAAAGCTGTCGGTGGTGAAGGCAACGGGGCCCTCTACCGGCAACAGAGCGGCATCTTCACCGCGCAACAGGATCTCGTTACCAAAGTGGCGAAAGAAGAGCTGGTTGATCAGCTGGTTCATCTCCACGCCGCCGCCGCCGTGGCTAAGTTGGATTTCTCTCATCGTGATTGGATCTCCACAAGGTTGCCGAAGCAGACAGATTCATCCCCACTCATCACCCGACCGCCGTGGCTTAACTGAATTTCTCTCATTGGATCCCCATATATCGGTAGTAGGCATTGCAGGCCCCTTCGGAGCTGACCATGCAGCTGCCCATGGGCTGGGTCGGGGTGCAGCCCCGGCCAAAGACTTTGCACTGGTTTGGTTTGGCCAGGCCGCGCAGGATATCGGCGCACTGGCACGCCTTGTGGTCATCGATGGGAGTCTGATTGAGCGCAAAGACACGCTCTGCATCGCGCTTGGCAAACGCATCGCGCAGGCGCAGGGCGGAGGCGTTGATATCCCCCAGACCTCGCCAGCGAAAGTGCTCGCGGGTCTCGAAAAAGCGCTCGACCAGCCGCTGGGCGGCTTTATTGCCACTGGCAGTGACGGCGCGGCTGTACTGCACCTCCAGCGCGTAGCGACCCTCCACCTTCTGGCGCACCATCATCAAGAGTGCCTCCATCACATCCACTGGTTCGAAGCCACTCACCACCACCGGCACCTGATAGCGATCGACGATGGGCAGGTAGATATCGGCGCCGGTGATGACGCTGACGTGGGAGGGGCCGATAAAGGCGTTCACCTTGGCCATTCCGTCGGCCATCACCGCATGAATGGCGGGGGGCACCAGCACATGGTTGATATGAAACAGTAGATTCTCGACCCCTTGCTCTTCAGCGGCAGCCAGCAAGGCGGCCGTCATGGGGGTAGAGGTCTCGAAACCGATGGCGAAGAAGACCACGGTTTTGTCCGGGTTCTCACGGGCGATGCGCAGGGCATCGAGGGGGTCATAGACCGGGCGGATATCGCTCCCCTTGGCGCGCTGCTGGGCCAGCGTGCTCTTGGAGCCCGGCACCCGGATCATGTCCCCCAGGGTGACCAGAATGACGCTGGGCTGGCTAGCCAGCTCGATGGCCTGATCGATGCGCTCTTTTGGCATGATGCAGACCGGGCAGCCGGGGCCGTGAACGAACTCGATGCTGGCGGGCAGCAGCTGGTGCAGGCCGTATTTCATGATGGTGTGGGTATGGCCGCCACACACCTCCATCACCCGCAGCGGTTCGGGGAGTAATTTGGCCAGTTCGGTGATCTGGGCGGCGAGGGCGCGGATCACCTCGGGCTGACGAAAGCCCTGAAAGAGATCATTCAAGGTCAGCATGGCAAAATATCCTGCTCTGGCATCAGGGCCACCATCTGGCGGAAGCTCTCGAGGCTGGCCTGCGCCTCCTCTTCGTCAATCTTGCTCATCACAAAGCCGATATGGAGCAGCACATAGTCGCCCACCTGGAGGGGCTCTTCGAGCAGCATGCAGCTGACGCGCCGCTGCACCCCCAGGGTGTCGACGGTGACGCAGTTATCTTCGGGGTGCAGTTGCACCACCTGAGAGGGGATGGATAGACACATGGATTTCAGGACTCCGACAAGGTGGCACAACCGGCTGTGGCAGGCTGGTGCGTGGCAAGATGGTGGATGGCAAACCAGAGCTGACCGGCGGCGATGCCACCGTCATTGAGCGGCAGGGTTTCGCTGGTCAATACCTGCCGTCCGGCGGCTTCGAGCGCGGGCACCAGCTGGTCCATCAGCACCCGGTTTTGAAAGACGCCGCCCCCGAGTACTACCGGATAGCCGGGGAAGCGCTCGGCAAGGGCGATGACCAGATTGCTGATGGCGCGGATAAAACCGGCGGCCAGGCTGGCGGTTGAGGTGCCTTTGCGCCGCTCGCTGACAAGGGTATTGATGAGCTCGGCCCACTCGATCTGCATTGGCCCCTCTGCTGATTGGCTGAGATCAAAGGCGAGGGGGAAGGGCTGTTCATCTGGGGTGAGCTGCAAGGCGGCTGCCTCCAGCAGGAGCCCGGATTCGCCCTCGTAATCTGGGGTATCGATCACCCCCAAGAGCTCCGCCACCGCATCGAACAGCCGACCGATGGAGCTGGTGTAAGGGGCGTTGCGGCCAAGATGCCAGAGCTGGTGCAGGTTGCTGATCCGCTCTATAGGCAGTTTGTTGATCAACGGAATATCGAGGGCGCTGATCGCCTCAGGACTGTGCGATTCAAACAGCAGCCCCAGCAACTGACGTACCGGCTCGCGAATGGCCGCCTCGCCGCCGATCAGCTTGAAGGGTTTGAGGTGGGCAACGCGAGTAAAGCCCTGAACGTCTGCGAGCAGCAGCTCGCCCCCCCAGAGGGTGCCGTCATCGCCAAGGCCTGTGCCATCGAAGGCAACACCCAGCACCGGGCCCGTGATGTCGTGCTCGGCCATCACCCCCAGCAGGTGGGCGTGATGGTGCTGTACCTCGAGGTGGGTCGCATTGTGATCGCGGCAATAGCCCTTGGCCCACTGGTGGCTGAGGTAGCCGGGGTGGCGATCCGAGACCAGCACTTCGGGGTTGAGATCGTAGAGTTCGCGAAAGGTGGCCAGGGTCTGCTCGAAGTGCTCCTGCATCGGCAGGCTGTGCAGATCGCCGATATAGGGGCTGTAGATGCGCTGGCGGCCGAAGGCGAGCGCCAGCTGGTTCTTCTGCTGCGCCCCGACCGCCAATAGCGGCACCTTGACAGCCTCTTTCAGACTGGGAGTGCAGGGGGCATAGCCCCGGGCGAGGCGCAACGTCTGGCGCCGCCCGCCTGCCCACTGCACCAGACTGTCGTCGCACGGGTGCAGGATGGGGCGGTTGTGATCCAGGATGCCGTCAATCTCGCGGCCGAGTTCCCTGACCACCGCCTCGCACTTGATAAGGATCGGGCTGCCGCGACCATTGGCACTGGTGGCCACCAGCGGCATGGCGCAGGCGTCCAGCAGCAATTGGTGCAGCGGGGTGTAGGGGAGCATGACCCCGAGATAGGCGATGCCGGGGGCTATCCCCTCGGCCAGCGGCGCGGCTGACGGTCCAGATTCTGAGTGCCGATCATCATTTTTGCGCTTGCGCAGCAGAGTAATGGGTCTGGCCTGAGAGGCGAGCAGCGTCCACTCTGCCTCGCAGCCGGTGACATGCAGTTTGGCCTCGGCAAGGGAGCCTATCATCACCGCCAGCGGCTTGCGCGCGCGCCGCTTGAGTGTTCGCAATCTAGACACACTCTGTTCATTGCGGGCATCACATATCAGGTGATACCCCCCCATCCCCTTGACTGCGATCAGTGCTCCCGCTTGCAGGGCTCGGGCGGCGGCCTGCAGGGCATCCTCGCGCTCGGCCAGGGCATCGCCGAGGCCGCTGCGCCAGGTCAGATGCGGCCCGCACTCGGGGCAGCTCACCGGCTGGGCGTGGTAGCGTCTGTCCAGCGGGTTTTCATAGGCCGCCGCACAGCGCGGGCACATGGCAAAGCCCGCCATGGCGGTATGGGGTCTGTCATAGGGGAGGCGGCGGATGATGGTGTAGCGCGGGCCGCAGTGGGTGCAGTTGGTAAAGGGGTAGTGATGGTGGCGATCCGAAGGGTTGGCCACGTCCGTGGCGCACGCCTCGCACATCCCCTGATCCGGCGAGATGGCGACCGTGGCGGCGCTCTGCTGCTGGCTGGCTTTAATTCGAAACTGGCTATGAAATTGGCCATCGAAGTCGGGATCATGAGCGAGGGGCAGTTCCCGCTCGCTGAAGTGATCGATGCGGCTAAGTGGCGGCGCCAGTTCCCGCAGTTCGCGGGCAAAGCTGGCCAGCTGCTCGGGCGATCCTTCGGCGCCAATAGTGACGCCGTTGGCATCGTTCAACACATAACCGGCAAGGCCGTGGCGCAGCGCCAACCCATAGACGAAGGGGCGAAAGCCGACCCCCTGTACGATGCCGTCGATATGAAATTCGCGGCGCAGCCGGTTGGCCACAGGATTGGCAGAGCCAGAGGGGGCGATGGTGGCGCTCATGCCGGCTCCATCTCATCTTGAGTGACTGGCAGACGCAGCACCCGGCGCTCGTTCTCCTCGCGCCGCACCCAGCCATCCATCTCCATGCGCAGGCAGAACGGAATGGCGTATTTACGCGACAAGCCGGTGATCTCCTTGAGGGATGCCATGTCGATCAGATCTCCCACCTGCTGGCCCGCCAGCACGGCGGCGACCATCTGGTTGTAAAGGGCGGCGTCGTAGTAGATGGGGCCATCGAGCTGCACCAGATACTTGAGTCGTGCCAGATTGCGCAGCTGCTTTTGCAACGCGCCTTTTTGCTGCAAG
The DNA here is from genome assembly GCF_040907925.1 of Aeromonas sp. s12. Classification (NCBI taxonomy): domain Bacteria; kingdom Pseudomonadati; phylum Pseudomonadota; class Gammaproteobacteria; order Aeromonadales; family Aeromonadaceae; genus Aeromonas; species Aeromonas sp. s12. The sequence goes on from NZ_JBFOCT010000008.1 coordinate 270,889, forward strand.
CCCTGCTGCAGGGCCGCGGGCAGCTTGCGGGTGATAAAGGGATCCAGCTCCACGCCGCCGGGGCCCAGTTTACCGGGCTCGTAACCCTCCTTGCCTTGATCTCGCACCACCTTGAGCACCAGCTGCGCCTCTTCCCCCAGATCATCTTCCGACTCGCCGCTGCCCGGTTGCCACTTGTCATGGTGCAGGCGAACAAGCTGCTCGCTCTTGAGCTGCTGGAGCAGGGCCTGAGTGACCGGCAGGGCGATGCCAAAGCGGGTTGCCAGCTCGGCGGCACTCAGCGGTTCGCTGGCCAGCGTAGCGAGCAGCTGGTCGCGGCTTTGGGCCAGCCAGCAGTTGTCCAGCAGCCATTCACCGAGGGGGGTGACCTGTTCGGGCTGCTGGTCAAAGCGGCTGGCCAGCACATAGCCATTGAGCCCCAGTTGCAGGGTGGCCGGGTTGTAGTGCTCCAGCTCATCTGGCAGCTCACCCAACAGGGCGTGCAGCGCCTTGCGTTTGGCGGGATGGATGTCGCCGCACCAGACGATGCGGGCGCCGTGCAGCAGTTCGCTGCTGCCGTGGCGAATGATGGCAAGCGGCTGACCGAAGAAGCAGGGGATGGGGTTGGTAAAGATCAGCCGCGCAAGCCGGGAGTCCTTGATCGGTACAAAACGGGCTCGGCCATGCCAGCTGCCAAGGGCCACTTCGACCTCGCGGTTGCGCTGCTCCCGAATGCTGCCGCCGACCTCGCAGAGCCGCACGATAAGGTGGGTTGCCGCCTCGCACTGACCGGCGGCGCTGGTGAGGCAATGGCCGCGGGCCACCTCCTTGTGGGGCACTTTTTTGAGGGCCACCGCCACCCGACAGACGGCGCCGATCTCGTCGACGCTCTGGTGATAGGCCTGCAGGGAGCGTACCTGCACCTCCCGATCGGCGGGGTAGAGGCGCAGCTTGTCTCCCACCTTGAGGCGGCCCTGTTGCAAGGTGCCGGTGAGCACTGTGCCGGTGCCATTGGCGGTAAAGACACGATCAACATAGAGGCGCGGTGCGCCCTGCTCGCGAGCCGCTTGTGAGGCTGGCAGTTCGGCAAGCTGGCAGACGATGGCGGCGTGCAGAGCAGCCATATTGGCGCCGGTTTTGGCGCTGACGCTGACGATATCGGGCACCATGCCGCTCTCGTCCATCACCCGCTCCAGCAGGCTCTCTTCCAACAGCAAAAGCTCGTCGGAGCTGACCAGATCGCACTTGTTGATGCAGACCAGCAGGCGCGGCACCCCCATCGCCTTGAGCAGGCGCAGGTGATCGCCGGTCATCGGCATCCACCCCTCGTCGGCGGCGATGACCAGCAGCACCAGATCCAGACTCCAGAGCCCCGCCACCATGTTGCGGATATAGCGCTCGTGGCCGGGCACGTCGATGACGCCTATGGTGTTGCCCTGACCGTCGTCAAAGTGGGCAAAGCCGAGATCCTGGGTCATGCCGATGGCCTGCTCGTGGGCGCGGGCTGTGGTGATGCCGGTGAGGGCCTTGATCAGCTGGGTCTTGCCGTGATCCACGTGGCCGGCAAGACCGATAACGGCGCGATAGGGGGTCATGGGATCAGGGCTCCTCGGTCGCATTTGTTGCATTGAACGGGGCGGGCAGCAGCAACTCCCTGAGTTGGGCGATCAACAGCTCCATCTCCGCCGGCAGCAGGGTCGCCATATTGAGCAGCACCTTCTGCTGGCGCACGGTGGCGATGACCGGCACCGGCAGTTCGCGCAGGGCATCGAGCAGTTGCTGGGCCGGTCGCGGGTCGGTGCACTCCAGCGCAGGTGCCGGGTAGAACTCGTCCGGCAGGGTGCCACCGCCTACCACCAGCTGGGCGGGGACCGGCACAAAGCAGCCGGGCAGGGCGGCCATCAGCTGATGGGCTCTCGCCTGCATGGCGGCCGGGTTGCTCAAGGTGCGCTGGGCGATGCCTTCACCGATGGGGGACTTGTTGAGCTTGTGGATGAGTAGGCGTTCGAGCAGGGAGTAGACGATGCGGCTCGGGCGGAAGGTGCGCATCATGGGGTGCTTTTCCAGCCGCTTGATAAGGTCACTGCGGCCACTGATGATGCCCGATTGCGGGCCACCCAAGAGCTTGTCACCTGAGTAGCAGACCAGATCCGCCCCCGCCTTGATGTACTGGCGTACCGAGGTTTCATCCGGCGCAAACTCTTCGCTGGTCAAGCCGGAGCCCTGATCCACCGCCAGCACCACGTGCTCGGGCAGGGCGCGGGCCACCTCGCCGATATCGGGGGATTCGGTAAAGCCGCGAATGGCGAAATTGGATCTGTGCACCATCAGTACCAGCGCGGTCTGATCGGTGATGGTATCGAGGTAATCTTTGGCGGTAGTGATATTGGTGGTGCCCACCTCCACCAGTTTGGCGCCGGAGAGGGCCAGAATGTCGGGGATGCGAAAGCCGCCGCCAATCTGGATCTGCTCGCCCCGCGAGACGATCACCTCGCGTCCCTTGGCCACCTCCTGCAGCAGCAAAAAGAGCGAAGCGGCGTTGTTGTTGACCACCAGCGAGTCCTCGGCCTGGGTGAGGCAACGGAGCAGGGGGGCGATCAACCCCTTGCGCCCGCCGCGCTTGCCGGTGGCGAGATCCAGCTCCAGATTGTTGTAACCGGTGTTGAGGTCACGCACCTCGTCCCACAGATCGGCACTTAACGGCGAACGCCCCAAATTGGTGTGCACCAGGGTGCCGGTGGCGTTGATCACCCGGGTTTGACGCTGGCGCAACTGCTGTCGGCAGCGCTTGGCAATCAGCGCCTCGATCTGTCCGGGGGCGATGCCATGCTGGCGAAAATCTTCGCTCTGGCGCAGCTCGCTCAGGGTATCGCGCACCGCCTGAGTCACCAGCGGGCGGCTCAGCGTCTCGATAAACCCGGCGAGAAAAGGTTGCTGCAGCAGCTGTTCCACTTGCGGCAAACGGCGCGTTGGTTGCTGACTGGGCTGTTGCTGTGAATCTGGCAGTGAATCGTCGGCAGCCGTACCTGATGCGGGCTGGCGGTGGGGGATAGCTGACGCGTGAGACGAGTTCGGCATGGGATTACCAGTGCAGTGCGTGGGTTCGGGATGCGCACCGGTTTGCCGATAGAGAGGCCGAGCTGACGGGTTATGGCACTGCTGGCGATTTGCGGATGAGTGCAAACTTGGTGCATTAATGAGCGGGTATAAATTAATGCTGCATCGATGCTGATAAATTAATTTTTGGCCAGCGAGATAACCTGAGTTCGGATTATATTGGCAAGCGGAAAGCACCTTTTTTAAGGTATTACTTCAAACATATTGAACAAACAATGGAAATAACATCCAAGCCGAAAAAATTCAGCGGGAGAGTATTTGTTCAATAGATAAATTTGGCGGAAGAGGCAGGAATCGAACCTGCCAAAGCCTTCTCGGCTCACATCGGTTTTGAAGACCGAGGAGGCCACCAGACCCCATCAACTTCCATAACGGTCGCCATTTTGTGGCAAATTTCTGTGACTGGCAACGCTTTTTTTGTCATAAAAAAGCGAGAGTTAGCGATTTTTTGAAAAAATCAAAGAACCTTGTTTTATATCAAGTTCAGCACAATTAGCCCGATGTTTTTAATTTAACATCGGGCCTCGATCACATTGCCGGAACCGTTGCTCAATAACGGTCGTTAACAACTCGATAAATAATCACCGGTTGGCGTTGGCAATATTCCACTGATCCAGTTTATCTATTAACAGACCGGTATCCCTGGCGGCATCAAGATGCTGATAAAGATAATCCATCGCTTCGCTCACCATCTCGGTCATCGGGAAGGAGAACGCCACGATGGCCGGTTGTACCCCGACAAAGATCACCTCGGGAACAAAGGTCTTGAGCTCGTCGATCAGGAAATTGAGCGGCATATTGTGGGTCGAGAAGATAAACATCTCGGCGATGGTCTCGGGGGGGATCACTTGCAGGGTTCCCGCCTTCTCGCCGATCTCGGCGGCATCCACCAGCACCACCCGCTCCGGTTGCAACTCCCGCACCTTGTAGACCACATTTTCCGGCGCGATGCCGCCATCGATATGGATCCAGCCGGGCAGGGGGGCGGCTTGCAGCTTGTCGGCGAGATAGGGGCCGGCACCGTCGTCCCCCATCATGGCATTGCCCACGGTCAACACGAGATTGCAGCCCATCAGCGGCTCCTTACCATCAGGTACATATGGGGATCGTTATAGAGGGCGGTGAGCTGATCCATAAAGGTGTTGGTCCAGCCCAGCTCCTGCTCATCGAGCAGATTGTCGGTTTTGCGCAGTCGGTCGAAGGCGCAGGCCAGCATATGGCAGTGCTCGCGATAGATGGTGATCTCGCCAAAGGTGAGAAATCCCTCCATCTTGCGGCGCGCTTCACTTCCCTCTGGCAGCTTGGCCACCCAGTCGCGATAACCGATCAGCGAGCAGACCAGGTCTGCTCGCAGGCAATCGACGATGCCGAGGTGGTGGCCGATGGCGAGGCTGTAGTACATCACCTCCTTTGCCTCTTCCGGCACGTCAAACTGCTCGTCGACGAACTTGCGCGAGAGGCGATAGAAGAAAACCTCGTCAGCCATGCACGGTCTCTCCCTTGCCGGCCGCCCGGTTGAGGCAGGCGTTTGCGAGGTTGTTGACGATCTCCGAGAGGCGCGGATCCTCGTGCTGATCGAGGTAGCTCTGGATGCGCAGATCCACATCCTGCTGGGTCGCCCCTTCGAGCAGGGCCATGAATTCGTCCGCGATGATCCGCCCCTGACGATAACCGGCCATGCGGCGCGCCTCGCGTTCGATCATCACCCGGATTTCATTGGGGATGCCGGTGTGGCGCAGCTCGACCCGCTCACCCGGTTGCACCTCGTGACTGGTGGCTTTGAGTTTCTGCTCAAGCAGACCGAGCGCCACCGCAAAGCCGTAGATGGTAGCCGCCGGTGTGGGGGGGCAGCCGGGGATATAGACATCCACCGGCACGATCTTGTCGGTGCCGCCCCAGACGCAGTAGAGGTCGTGGAAGATGCCGCCGTCACAGCCGCAGGCGCCGTAGGCGATGCAGATCTTGGGATCGGGCGCCGCCTCGTAGGCGCGCAGGGCCGGTACCCGCATCGCCCGGGTCACCGCGCCGGTAAAGAGCAGGATGTCGGCGTGGCGGGGGGAGGCGACCACCTTGATGCCGAAACGCTCGGCATCGAACAGCGGGGTGATGGTGGCGAAGATCTCGATTTCGCAGGCGTTGCAGCCGCCGCAATCGACCCGGTAGACATAGGCCGAGCGGCGAATGTCCTTGAGCAGGGTCTTCTTGAGTTTGGTGATCTCGGGATCCTGTGCCAGCGGCACGGCGCGGGTATGGGCATGGCCGACAACCGGTTCTATGCCTTTGCTCTTGCTCATCACATCCACTCCTTTTGTGCGGCCATCGGTGTGGCTATCGGTGTGATCAGGGCCGAGTCAGGCTGGCTCAGCATGCTCTGTTTTCGTTTGCAGTCGGGGCAGTGGTGCAGTCGCTCCGGGGTGGCCAGCGGCGTGCCCGCCTGCTTGAGGGTATCCTCCACCAGCGCCACCAGCTTGCTCGGGGCAAAGTAGGTGCCGCACAGGGTGCAGGGGGCCAGCGCGAAGCGGGCCTCCTCATAGAGATCCGCCTTGTTGGTCACCGCCAGCTCGAACTCGGGGGAGAGGGCGATGGCGCGGGTCGGGCAGACCTCCTCGCAGCGGCCGCAGAAGATGCAGCGCGCCATGGAGATCTCCCAGCGTCGTTCGCCGGTCTCCATGTCCACTTCCATCACCAGCGCATTGGCCGGGCAGGCCTTGGTGCAGGCGGCGCAGGCGATGCACTGATCCGCCTGATATTTCGGTTTGCCGCGAAAATCCCGGTTCACCTCGTAAGGGGCGAAGGGGTATTTGGCGGTCGGGGTGCCAGCCTTGAGGATGGTCTTGAACAGCTTGATCATGATGACCCCTTATTTCAGCGGAGAGTTTTTGCGATCGATGCCGTAGCGCTCGATCTCCTTGTAGGAGACCACGGTGGATTTGCCCTTCCTGGGGTCGACCAGGGTGACCCGGTCGGTACAGGAGTAGCAGGGATCCAGACTGCCGATGATGAGCGGTGCATCCGCCACGGTATTGCCGCGCAGCATGTAGCGCAGGGCGGGCCAGTTGGCGTAGGTGGCGGCGCGGCAGCGCCAGCGGAACAGCTTCTGGTTATCCCCGGTCATGCTCCAGTGGACGTTTTCGCCGCGGGGCGACTCGGTAAAGCCCAGCGCAAACTTGCCCGGCTGGTAGGTGAAGCCTTCGGTGAGCAGTGGCCCTTCCGGCAGGTGCTCCAGGCCGAACTCAATCATGTCGAGGGAGTCGTAGAGCTCGTGGATGCGCACCAGCACCCGGGATTGCACATCGCAACCCGCCTTGGTCTGGATCTCCATCGGCAGCTCGCGGTAGCCGGCAAAGTCGTGGACCCGGCGCACGTCCCGCTTGAAGCCACTCGCCCGCACCATGGGGCCGACGCAGCTGAAATCGCGGGCAATTTGCGGCTCGAGCTTGCCGATACCGATGAGGCGGGAGGAGATGTTGGCGGTATCCAGCAGCATGGCCACCAGGGGTTTGAGCTCATCACGGAGCTCCCGCACCAGCTGGGCACCCTTGATGCGATCTTCCTTGAAGATATCGCGGCGTACCCCGCCAATCAGGTTGAGGCCGTAGGTCTTGCGGGCGCCGGTGAGCAGCTCGGCCAGGGTCATGGATTTCTCCCGCACCCGGAAGAACTGCATAAAGCCGGTGTCGAAACCGGTGAAGTGGCTCGACAGGCCGATGTTGAGGATATGGCTGTGCAGGCGCTCCACCTCCAGCAGCACGGCGCGGATCATCTTGGCCCGCTCCGGCACCGGAATACCCATGGCGTTCTCTACCGAGGTGGTGTAGGCGACGCTGTGGGTAAAGCCGCAGATGCCGCAGACCCGGTCGGTCAGAAACGCCACTTCGTTGTAGCCCATGCGGGTTTCCGCCAGCTTCTCCATGCCGCGATGGACATAGAAGAGGCGGTAGTCGGCATCGATGATGTCTTCCCCATCGACGAACAGACGAAAGTGGCCCGGTTCATCCGAGGTGATGTGCAGCGGGCCGACCGGCACGATGCGGTTGGCATCACTGCCGAGTTCGTTGACGAAGGGGTAGGTCTCGGTGTCGGTGGTGGGCATCGGGCGCTGGCGATAATCCATGGCGTCCTTGCGCAGTGGATGGATATCCTCCGGCCAGTCGTCCGGCAACACCAGACGGCGTTCGTCCGGCAGACCGATGGCGCGCAGGCCGTACATGTCGCGGATCTCCCGCTCGCCCCACACCGCCGCCGGAATGGTCGGGGTGATGGAGGGGTACTCCTGGGTATCGGCATCCACCAGCACCTTGACGGTGATCCAGCACTTGGTGTCACCTTCCATGGAGAAGACGTGGTAGACGGCGAAGTGGCCGTTGAGGCTGCGCTCGTCATTGGCAAAGGAGAGCGGAAGCCAGCCCCCCAGCTGATGGAAGATCAGGCTGGCGGTCTCGACCAGACTGGTGGGCTTGACGGTAATGGTGGCCTGATCGGCGGTTTGCCACTCCTCATCGATGATGGCGTGGGGCAGTTGTGCTCGCACCTGCTGGATGTAGTCGCAGCCGATGCGATCCGAAATGGCGATGGTCATGCAGTTCTCACTTTAATGTTCGGGAATGAGCATTCACAAATGATGAAATCGGAAAAAGTTGCTGTGCTGGCGGGCATGGCTCAGATCCCGACCAGATAGGCGAGCAGCGCCAGCAGGGCCAGCCCCAACCCGTAGCGGGTGAGCTTGTGGGTGCGCACGAACTGGGTGCGGGCCATGGCGTTTTCGATGATGCCGGCCAGCAAAAAGGCCACCAGCAGCTTGCAGGCGAGGATCAGCGCCGCGCCGATGAGCGCAGGCAGACTCCAGTTGGCCGCCTTGCCGAAGGGCAGGAAAATCACCAGAAAGAGCTGCACCACCACCAGCTGCTTGAGGCCGATGGAGAGCTTGAGCAGGGCCAGCCCCGCACCGGAGTACTCGGTGAGCGGCCCCTCCTGCAGCTCTTGCTCGGCTTCGGCGCAGTCAAAGGGCAGCTTGCCCATCTCGACAAACACCGCGAAGGCACAGGCGGCGCCGGCCAGCAGGGTGGCAACCGGCGCGGCCAGTGGCTGGGTCGCTACATAGCTGCTGATATTGCCCAGATCCGAGCTGCCCACCATCATCGCCATGATGAAGCAGGCGAGCACCAGAATGGGCTCCACCAGAATGCCGAGGGTCAGTTCGCGGCGGGCGCCGATCCCTGCAAACATGCTGCCGCTGTCGAGCCCCGAGAGGGAGAAGAAGAAGCGGAAGATGGCGAACAGATAGATATCGGTGATGAGATCCCCGGCGATGGGGAAGGGGGACTCGTGAGTCAGGGTCGGCAGTGCCATCCCTACCAGCAAGAGGGCGGCGATGAGCAGCGCAGGCATCAGGTTGAAGATGATGCCGGCAGGCTCCGGGGTCACCTCCTGACGGCGCAGTAGCTTGGCGATATCCCGGTAATCCTGCAGCAGGCCCGGCCCCTGACGGGAGTGCATCTTGGCCCGCAGCACCCGGTTGAAACCGGTGGCGAGCGGCGCCAGCGCCAGCATGGCGATGGCCTGGGTCAGGGCGAGGGCAACCATGCCCCAGCTCGGCATTTCAAGAACAGGCATATCAGACTCCTACAGCCATCAGGATAAAGAGCGCCAGCACAATGCCGTGCAGCAGCCAGCCGGTCGTCCCGCTGGTATCGCTCACCCCGTGCAGGGCGCTGGCCAGATCGAGCTGCGGCTGCTTGCGATAGAGCGGCGCGCAGAGTTGGCGCAAGGTGTGGGTGACACCGCCGGAGGTAAGGCTCATGCGCTCCTCATAGGCGTAACCACAGGCCCACGGGGTGCCAGCGTGACGACGACCCAGCTTGGGCCCCTTGAAGATGGCCAGTACCAGCAACGGGATGAGGAACAGACCCAGCAAGGTGATGGCGATAACGGGTGGGGAGAGGATCGCCTGGCTGCTATCGAGTGGCAGCAGGGTGGCGCCGGTGGCGACACTCATTTGGCTGGCAACCAAGGCTTGGCCATAGCTGGCGATATGGGGGGCAATCCAGGGGGCGCCCAGACCCAGCACCAGACAGACCGCGGCCAGCAGCAGGGTGCCTGCCACCATGGTGCCCGGCACTTCGCGGGCGTGGCTCGCGTGTTCGCTGCGCGGTGCGCCGCAGAAGCAGATGCCGTACACCTTGACGAAACACATCACCGCCATGGCGCCGGTTACCGCTAGCATTACTACCGCGAGCGGCGCGACGACAGAGGTGCCGAGTTTGGTCATGGAGAGCAGCGACTGGTAGATAAACCACTCGCTGACAAAGCCGTTGAGCGGCGGCAGCGCCGAGATGGCCATGGCACCGATCAGGAACGCCAGCGCAGTCCAGGGCATCAGCTTGGCCAGCCCCCCCATCTTGTCCATGTCACGGGTGTGCAGACGGAACATCACAGAGCCGGTGCCCATAAAGAGCAGGCTCTTGAAGATGGCGTGGTTGAGCAGGTGATAGAGGGCGCCGAGCAGCCCCAGCACCACCAGTGCCGGTTGCTGGTTGGCGATGCCGATCATGCCGATCCCCATCCCCATCAGGATGATGCCGATGTTCTCCACCGTGTGGTAGGCGAGCAGCCGCTTGAGGTCATGCTCGGCCAGCGCAAACAGCACCCCGAGCACTGCCGAGCAGGCGCCGAAGATCAGCACCACATAGCCCCACCAGAGCTGGCTGGCGCCGAGAAAATCGATGCTGACCCGCAAGATGCCAAAGAGACCCAGCTTTACCATCACGCCGGACATCAGCGCCGAGATATGGGAGGGGGCAACGGGCTCGGCCACCGGCAGCCAGCCGTGCAGCGGCACGAAACCGGCGCGCAGGCCAAAGCCGCAGAAGCTGAGCAGAAACACCAGGGATGCCAGGGCGCCCGCCAGATGGTGCTCGCGCAGCGCGGCGAACTCCAGCGAGCCGCTTTCGCGGCAGAGCAGCCAGAAGGCGATCAGCACCAGAGCCATGCCGATATGGTTCATCACCAGATAGAGGCGGCTCTGTTTGGCGGCCTCGGGGTTGGTCTTGACCAGCCAGTAGGTGGTGAGGGTCACCAGCTCGTAGCAGAGCAAGAAACCGAGCGCATTGTCGGCCAGTACCATGCCCACCATGGCAAAGAGGAAGAGGTTCATCAGCGCGCCGATGGCCACATCCCCCTTGCCCTGATATTCGCGGATATAGGCAAAGGAGTAGAGGGCGACGGCGACGCCGACGGTGCTAATCACCAGCAGCATCAGCGCGGCCAGCATGTCGAGATGAACCGAGCCCAGCAGCCAGAGCTGGCCGTCGACGGGGGCGCCTTGGGCAAAGATCTGGATGGCGGCGACCAGACCCGCGAGCGAGCCCAGCAGGGCAAAACCGCTGTTGAGGCGGTTGGCCAATGCGGGCAGCTTTTGCAGGAGCAAACCGGCGGCAGCGCCCAGCAAAAAGAGCAGGAGCGTGGCCATAACAAGGGGGGACAACATCAGCGAACTCCCTCTGTGGTGGATAAATCGGAGGCAGGGATCGCCGTGGCGGGCGCCGAGAAGGCAGAGGCCCCTTGCGGGTTGGTGTCGGCCGCTTGCTGGCGACGGATACGGGCGGCGCGTTCGGTGTCGCCGTCATTGACCAGCTTCAGCGCCTGGGAGGGGCAGGCACCGACACAGGCCGGGCCGTCGGCGCGAAACTCGCACAGGTCACACTTGACCGCGATGCTGCGCACCCCCGGCTCCCAGCTCAGCAGATCCTCGCCAAAGCAGCGCAGGCCGGCAGAGGTGGAGGGGTTGCTGGAGCGGATGGAGCAGGGGATATAGGTGTCGTAACTGGTGGCCACGGCCACCGGACGGCTGCCACCGCTCTGGATAGCGCCAAAGGGGCAGGCCACGGCGCAGAGATTGCAGCCGATGCAGAGCGACTCGTTGAGTTGCACGCAATCGCCGGTTTGGCGAATTGCTTCGACCGGGCACACCTTGATGCAGGGGGCATCGTCACAGTGACGGCACTGAACCGGCATGGTCGCCTGCTCGTGTCGCATAACGGTTAAACGGGGGGCTTGCTGCAAACCTTGCGCCTTGTGTACCTCGCTGCAGGCCGCCATACAGGTGCCACAGCCGATACAAAGCTTGGGGTCAGCGATAACGAAGCGGTTCATAGCCTACCTTGTCGTGTCGCGAACGGAGAAAGTAGGGGCAGGTTGGCAAGATACGGGCCAGAATGGTTTTTGCAGAGAAATTGGTTTTAAGTGGCTGTTTTTAAATAAATAAAAATCCTCGCGTAGTTGAGTGAACGCGCTGATGTGGCTGTCGAACTGTGACGTTCGTCACTTGTGACGAAGCCCCCAAGAGGGTTCGTCACCTTGGAAAACGCAGCATGAGTAGGGTGCAAAGAACGCAGTGAATTGCACCTCTCCGACATATGTTCGCGGTGCACGGCGCTGCGCTTGTTGCACCCTACGGTGGGATGTCTGTGGGGGCGCCGTGGTTTGCTCCCTTCTCCCCTTGCGGGAGAAGGGCCGGGGATGAGGGGGCGGTAATTAGGGTTAACGAAAATGAAGAGGGAGGCCAATGCCTCCCTCTCTATTTGCTGGCGTTTTCTATGCCTTTAAGAGGCCATCAACCCGCCATCAGATATCCACCTGGGATCCCAGCTCGATAACCCGGTTGGGCGGGATCTCGAACTGATCCGGGGCGCGCAGGGCGTTGCGCTGCAGCAGCATAAAGAGCTTGCCGCGCAGATAGAGATACCAGGGGCGGTCTTTCATGATGAGCGACTCGTGGGCCATAAAGAACGAGGTCTCCATCATCCGGCAGCTGAGCCCTTCGGCGTTGCAGCGGTGGAAGATCTCCTCCACGTTCGGGGTCTCGCGCCAGCCGTAGCTTGCCACCACCCGCCAGAAGGTGGGGGAGAGCTGCTCGATGCAGACCCGGCGAACATTGTGGACGTAAGGCACCTCTTCCACCCGCAGGGTGAGCAGGATGATCCGCTCGTGCAGCACCTTGTTGTGCTTGAGGTTATGCAGGAGCGCATGGGGGATCACATTGACCACCCGCGACATATAGACCGCAGTGCCGGCCACCCGGGTCGGCGGGGATTTCTCCAGTGATGCGATCATCGGCTCAAGGGAGTTGCCGTGCTCGTTCAGGCGGCGAATAAGCTGGAAACGCTCGCTCTTCCAACTGGTCATCACGGTGAACATCACCGCGCCCAGAGTGAGCGGCAGCCAGCCGCCGGAGAAGATCTTGGCGAGGTTGGCGGCAAACAGCGGCACGTCGATACAGAGCAGCGCGGCAAACAGGATGGCCACCAGATACTTGTTCCAGTGCCAGCTGTTCTTGGCCACCGAGCAGGAGAGGATGGAGGTGAGCACCATGGTGCCGGTCACCGCGATGCCGTAGGCCGCCGCCAGATTGCTGGAGTGCTCGAAGCTCATGATGACGATCACCACCGAGATATAGAGCATCCAGTTGATGACCGGAATATAGATCTGGCCGGACTCCTGCTCGGAGGTGTGAACGATGCGAATGGGTGAGAGATAACCGAGGCGCACCGCCTGCCGGGTCAGCGAAAAGACCCCGGAGATCACCGCCTGCGAGGCGATCACCGTCGCCATGGTCGCCAAGAGCAGCAGCGGCACCAGCGCCCATTTCGGCGCGAGCAGGAAGAAGGGGTTGGCAATGGCCGCCGGATTGCTCAGCAGCAGCGCACCCTGACCGAAGTAGTTGAGCACCAGCGAAGGCAGCACCACGATAAACCAGGCGAGGCGAATGGGATTTTTGCCAAAGTGGCCCATATCCGCGTAGAGCGCCTCCACCCCTGTTATGGCCAGCACCACGGCGCCGAGGGCAAAGAAGGAGGTGGTTTGGTACTGGATAAAGAAGCGCACAGCCCAGACGGGGTTGAGCGCACCCAGCACCTCGGGGTTGTGGATGATGCCGCGCAGCCCCAGCACCGCCAGCGTCATAAACCAGATCAGCATGATGGGGGCAAACAGCTTGCCCACCATGGCGGTGCCATGTTTCTGGATGGCAAACAGCAGGGTCAGCACCAGCACCGAGAGGGTGACGATATAGGGGTCGAGGGCGGGGGTGAGAATGCTCAGACCCTCGATGGCCGACATCACCGACATCGCCGGAGTGATCACCACCTCGCCATAGAAGAAGCTGCCGCCAATCAGGCCGAGGATGATCAGCAGCGGCGTCCAGCGGGTGGAGGCGTTGCGGGTCGCCAGCGACATCAGGGTGAGAATGCCACCCTCGCCGGCGTTGTCGGCTCGCATCACAAAGGAGAGGTACTTGACCGACACCACCAGGATCAGCAGCCAGAAGATCAGCGAGAGAAAGCCGAGAATGGAGGCCGGCTCGACGCCGAACCCGAATTGACCTGACAGGCACTCGCGCAAGGTATAGAGCGGGCTGGTGCCGATATCGCCATAGACTACGCCAATCGCCGCCAGCATAACGCCGGGAGTGGCTTGTTGTTTATCACAGTTCATGAGTTCATCTTGTCAGTTTGATGTTTACACGTTTGCCAACGCACAGCTGCCCGACCTACCAACAGAGTCGTGATATTTAATCGGGAGAGAATAAATGGATTGCGATGGGAAAGGGCGCTAACGGAATAGTGATCTGCTTGTCATGGAACACAGTCTGTTCATCTGTCATTAAGCTTATAATGACACACACTCTGCGGGTCTATGCTCAGTTATAAATAATCAAAAGTTCAATTTGAGTAAGGGAATTAATTATCCGGTGATTGAAATAGGCCGCGACAATGCAGGCAACTGTTTGTTTTATCTAGAGAAGCGGTTTGGCTGGAATCTTTTTCCAAAACGGATAATAAATAGACGATAAAGTAATCGCTAATTAATTGCTGGCAGGATGGCAAAGGGGATGCAGTTGGGCCGCGATGGAGTCGTTATGTGCCAGAGGGGAAAGGTAGGGGGCAATGAACGAAGTGAATTGCACCAATTATTAAAAGAGGTAAGAGGTGCAATGCGCTGCGCTTATTACACCCTACGTTACTACTTGAGCTTCCTAAAATTGTATTACAATATTAATTACTCCCCCCAATTTTTTACTATTCTTTCTCGAAAGATAGCAGTCTTTATATCCTTCTGTAGATACTCAATAACACCTATTAACTCTTTTGAAAAATCTATAGTGAATGGCATAGAGTATGGTTTAGGCACCAGAAAATCATAACTTAAACTATGTAGTTTGAGATTGTATTCTGATGTCTCAATGAACGTGTTATTGCATGGATAATCTTGAGTATGTTGACCATACTGAAATCTAAATTCGTCACGCAGACGATTTTCAAGATCGAAAATGGAAAATTTATCATTCTTTGATAAATCGTTAATGAATATTTCGTTGTTTAAATGGTGAAGATTAAATGGTTTCGACACATCAAGTTTTGTATTTTCTTTGACCCAATTGCCATCGACTATAGGACGAAAAGCTACAATTCTAACCGGCAATTGGGTTTGTATATCAATATCTATAACCTTTAGTAATGGAGTACCATCTTGGCTTTGCCAATCTGACTCGTTTTGCTCCCTTACAATTAGCAAGTCAACTTTATTGTTTTTCGCTTTAGTTTCTGCCCCGCTTTGGTAGCCAACTTTAGTTGCGAATACGGGCTTTAAGTCAGGGATGTCCCTTATTTTACCGATTAGAGCATCAATTTTTTCAATAGTTACTTTTGATGCATAATCTTTACACTCGATGATTGTTTTATATGTGACACCGGCTAATTCATACTCCCAATGCAAATCAAATTCTCTAGTGTTTCCAAAGTTGTCTGCTATTTTCTTATTTCGCTCAATCTTAATGTTTTTGTGTTTTAAATATTCCTCAGAGTCTAACAGTGCTTGTTGTAGGTGCTGAACAAAAATTTCGTAGTCTTTGCCGGTTGACACATATCCTCCTGAAGTTTAATCAAGTAAACTGTAATATATTGTATTTCATATTAGTCGGGGGTTATTATTTCTTTTGTATTACATTGAGAAAGCACTTCTTGATGTCTTGCTTTGTTTGTCCAATTATCAAATGTATTTTGTTATTATCTGTCAGGTTATTATGAGTTTCTATAAACTCTAAGGCTCGTTTGGTTAATCCTGATTTAACAACTAAAACTCCAGGTTTACCTTCCATAGTCACTGTGTTTAAAAACTCCTTGGCTGTACCTAATCCCAATAATCTTGAAAAAGCTTTAACCTCAACTATGTGTTCAGTGTCAAGGATCTTTATTAAAAAATCATAATGATTTTTATGGGCTTTGTATTTATCCGTCAAATTTATATTAAGCTCATCTATAACATCACCAACCATTGATTCAAATTCATAAGCCGCTGCATAATTATTTGAGTTTGATTCAATATTTACGATTTCATCCTTTATATTAAAGGATGAGGATATGTCAACCTCAGTTTCAATGTCCGCTTGTCGCTTAGATATAATGCTTGCGATGGCTAACAATGAGATAAGTCCAGTTAAAATAGTTGTAATCGAAGATATAAACTTGAGGTAATTACTTTCTGATACAGGTCGTTCAGTTGGCTCTATATATTTAGAGCGAAGCTCATTTATGTTTAACATTAATTCATTTCTTTTAGTCAATGGAATGAATTTGTTTTTCAAAAAATCATCTTGAATTTGATTGAGCAGCTCTCTAGATGTGTATTTATACTTAATGGAATATGATAATTCCTTTCCGTTAATGATTTCTTGGATGTCATCCAGCTTGATTTTCTGGTTGTAGAATAGAAGCTCTTGTATATCAGCTACTAACTCTTGATGAACTAACTTTTGTTTGTTTAATCCGATCTCTTCAACATAATCAGGTACGTAGAAAAAACCTAAATAAAGTGTAGCTATAACACCAATACAACTAAATAGATTCCAAAAGTTTGCAATTGCCCAAGATTTTATTTTTATTAATTTATCCCAAAGGAACATATTGTATCCTTAAAAATTTTAAAAATGTTTTTTTCGCGAAATTATTTTAGTGACGTGTCTATGTCTAGTTATATTAAATAATCCCAAGAGACAACCTCACAGCTATGGCAACCAAATTCCAGCGAATTAAACTGACTCATCTACTAATTCCTGCCCCTCAGTTTGCTGCTTTTGAATGGCTGCGTCGAATCGCTTATCAGCATGTAAACGCTCCCAACGGAGCTGGTTGCCAACTGAAGCATGCTATCCAATCGGGTAGGGGGTAAAAAGGGCAATCGGCGCATAATCTGTCCAAGATCAATAAATTAGTCATTGATTGGTTGTTGCTTGAGCGATTGAGCTGAAAGGCCAGGGCGATACGCCTTTGTCAGCCGGTGTCGAGCTCGTCACTTTTGTCGTGTCGATCACACTTCCCAGCCCGTCGTCACTTTCGTCAGTAGTGGCACTCAGCACGTATCTCTTTCTGATTACTCCTTTATTTTCATATGGTTGTGAATTTTTATTGCACCCTTGGCCCGTTTTGGTCTGATAAATGCTTTGTGGGGGGCTGGCCGCCTCTTTGCCTGTCGGCGGGCGGCCCGGTGTAACGAACCATTTAGGATCCCTCTCTATGAACAGCTTCGTGATTGCAGATCCCAGTCTCTGTATTGGGTGTCGTACCTGTGAGGTGGCCTGCGCCGTCTCACACCAGTCAGGGTCTTGCAGCGGGACCCTTGAGCGGGAGGGCGGCCTGCATCTTGCCATCGAGGATGGACATCTGGTCTCCAGGGACAGCTATTTTCAGCCGCGCCTGAAGGTGATCGTGGGCAGCAAGGTGACCACGCCGGTGCTTTGCCGCCAGTGTGAAGACAAGCCTTGCGCCATGGCCTGCCCGAACAATGCCATCGTCAGCGAGGATGGTTGCGTCAAGGTGTTGCAGGAGCGCTGCATCGGCTGCAAGTCCTGCGTGGTGGCCTGTCCTTACGGCGCCATGGCGGTGGTGCTCAAAGAGGTGGCCCCCGCTGCCGATTCGCTCTTCAAGCGTCCGCAGACCAAGGCGCAGGCGCTCAAGTGCGATCTCTGCCGTCACCGCGAGGCGGGCCCGGCCTGTGTCGAGGTGTGTCCGACCCAGGCGCTGCGGCTGGTCACGCCGGAGCATCTTGAAACCCTGAACCGGCAGAAGCAGCTGGCCAGTGCCGAGGCACTGCTGGCGATGCCGGCGCGGGTGTGAGCGGGCTTGCCGAGCCGTTTTTCGTTAACAAACAAGAGTGTGAGTCATGAAAAAAGTCATTACCGTGTGCCCCTATTGCGGCACCGGTTGCAAAATCAACCTGCTGGTTGAAAACGACAAGGTGGTGGGGGCCGAAGGCGCCAACGGCCGGACCAACGAGGGGCAGCTCTGCCTCAAGGGCTATTACGGTTGGGATTTTTTGAACGACACCAACCTGCTGACCCCCCGTCTCAAGAGCCCGATGATCCGCCGCGAGCGCGGTGGCAAGTTCGAGGCAGTCTCCTGGGACGAAGCGATCGAGTTCGCCAGCAGCCGTCTGGCTGCCATCAAGGCGAAATATGGCCCGGACGCCATCATGACCACCGGCTCTGCCCGTGGCCCCGGCAATGAAGCCAACTATGTGATGCAGAAATTTGCCCGTGCGGTGATTGGGACGAACAACGTCGACCACTGCGCGAGGGTGTGACACGCACCCTCAGTCTCCGGTCTGGAGACAACTGTAGGCAACGGCGCCATGAGCAACGCCATTCCCGAAATTCAAGAGACCAAGTGCCTGCTGGTGTTTGGTTACAACGCTGCTGACTCTCACCCCATCGTCGCCCGCCATATCCTCAAGGCGAAGGCAAACGGGGCCAAGGTGATTGTGTGTGATCCCCGCATGGTGGAGACCGCCCGTATCGCCGATCAGTGGTTGCCGCTCAAAAACGGTTCCAACATGGCGCTGGTTAACGCCTTCGCCAACGTGTTGATCAATGAAGGGCTCTACAACAAGGCCTTTGTCGCCAACTACACCGAAGGGTTCGAGACCTTCAAGGCGACGGTGGCCAAGTACACCCCGGAATATGTGGAGGGGATCACCGGCCTCAAAGCCGCAGATATCCGCGCTGCCATTCGCACCTATGCCGAGTCGCCTGCTTCCATGATCCTGTGGGGCATGGGGGTGACCCAGTACGGTCAGGCGGTGGACGTGGTCAAGGGGCTGGCGGGTCTGGCGCTGCTGACCGGCAACTTCGGTCGCCGCGGCACCGGTTGCGGTCCGGTACGTGGTCAGAACAACGTGCAGGGCACCTGCGACATGGGGATGCTGCCGCACCAGTTCCCGGGTTATCAGTCGGTGGCCGATCCCGCCATCAGCGCCAAGTTCGCCAAGGCGTGGGGCGTGGAGTCGCTCTCCCAAAAGCCCGGCTATCGCCTGACCGAGCTTGGCCACAAGGTGGAGGAGGGCAAGTGCAAGGCCTTCTACATCTTCGGTGAAGATCCGGCCCAGACCGAAGCTGACTTGGGTCAGTTCCGCCGTACTCTGGCGGGGATGGAGCTGGTGATCGTGCAGGATATCTTCATGACTCAGACCGCCGAGATGGCCGACGTCATTCTACCCGCCACCAGTTGGGGCGAGCACGAAGGGGTCTACAGCTCGGCAGATCGCGGCTTCCAGCGCTTCTACAAGGCGGTGACGCCCCCCGAGAACGTGAAGCCGGACTGGGCCATCTTCTCGTTGATGGCGACCGCCATGGGTTATCCCATGGAGTACCACAACACCGAAGAGATCTGGGACGAGATGCGTGCGCTCTGCCCGCTCTACGCCGGGGTCAGCTACGACAAGATGGCCGATCTCAAGAGCGTGCAGTGGCCTTGCCCGACCGAGGATCACCCGGGCACCAGCACCCTGTTCGAGGGGAACGTGTTCACCACCCCGAGTGGCAAGGGTCAGCTGATCGCCTCCGAGTGGCGGCCGCCGCTGGAGCAGCCCTGTGCCGAGTACCCGCTGGTGCTCTCCACTGTGCGCGAGGTAGGTCACTACTCCTGCCGCTCCATGACCGGCAACTGCTCGGCGCTGCAGACCCTGGCCGATGAGCCGGGCTATGTGCAGATCCACCCGAGCGATGCCAAGAAGCTTGGGGTGAAGGATCAGGCGCTGGTCTGGATCTCGTCGCGCCGTGGCAAGGTAATTACCCGGGCCAACTACAACGACCGGGTCAACGCCGGGGTGGTCTACATGACCTACCAGTGGTGGATCGGGGCCTGCAACGAGCTCACCATCGAGCACGTCGATCCCGTCTCCCACACACCGGAGTACAAGTACTGCGCGGTGAAGATCGAGCGCATCGACAATCAGCCTGAGGCGGAAGTGTACGTCCAGACTGAATACAGCGCGCTCAAGGCGAAATTGCGCAGCGCAGCCAAAGGCTGACCCGCCCTAAAAAAGGACGTTCTGCACAAATAAGGGAACCCGACTCGGATTTATCGAGTCGGGCACCCTTTTATTACCCAAAGAAAGGGGAGTAAATGATGCAACATGAAATTGGTCGCTTATTCGGACTTTTCTATATTGGCACCTATCTGGCGGCGATATTGCTGGGAATAGGTTGCTATATTTGGCACGATGAGATGATATTTCTGCTGGGCTTCGGTTTTTTCGGCTGTTTTATGGCAGCGCGGCTCGCCATGAGCAGCGTATTTTCCGCCTTGAGTATTTCCAGTGCCTGGCTGATCGGGTTTATCTCCACCACCTTGATCAACGGCCTGCTGCTGGGAGTGATCACCCTGCTGGTCTACCTCACGCACCAGAGCGTCACCACCGAGCTTGCCGACAACGCCAGCTGGCTGCTGATGGCCTTCCAGAGCTTGTCGGCCCTCTTTATCTTCGGTGGCCTGAAGTGCTGCCACAGCCGGATCATCACCTCATAAACTGCCGATGAATGGGCAGCAAACACCATCTTGAAACCCGCAGCCAGTGAAGCAGCCAGCGAAGAGGAGAGGCAGATCTGACAGTTGACGGCGGCCCACTTTTCGGGCGCCTTAATTGAGATCAAGAACTGATGAAATAACCGGTTAAATATGGCCATCAGATATATTAAATCGGATTGTAATGAAATTTGAGCTCATCTATGATGAGTCGCCATTCCAATATATCCCCCGATAACGATGTTACTTTTTGTTGTCGTTCGTTAATAACAACTCTGGAATTGCAACATGCGACAATTTTCGTCACCGCTTTTCTTATTGGCAGCCACTTTTACGGGCTGCGGCTATTTATTTTGGTGACGGGTGCTTGTCGTGATGCGATGGCATGGACAGCCTGACTGGTGACTAAATCGATATAACGTGAGGCCGCAATGCTAAATGTGAGTGCCATCCCCCTGGACGAGATCTCTCCCATCTGGGACGACGGTTTCCTCCTGCTCTCCAAATCCCTCCTGTCGGCCGTGACGCTCGATGATTTTATCCACAAACTCAACAAGATAGATGCCAGCTTCGGCGGCGTAACCCGGGTCAACCTGATCCTCAACATGGGTGCGGACGAGGAGGCCATCTTCTATTTCATGGGACATTCCGGCCCAAAGCATCTGGTCTGCCCCAAGGCAGAGCTGCACCTCTCCCCCCGTCCTACCAAAGAGACCCCGGAACAGGCCATCATTCTCGCTGCCGCCCGCTTTGAGAATCGCTGCCCGGCGCTGGATCGTGAAGGGGTCTACGGGGGGCTGCGCTCCTATTGCCAGCTCCCCATTACCACCGCCCGCAGCCACTTGGGCGGGGTCGAGTTTATCAACACCCAGCTCGACAGCTTCACCATGGAGACCCTTGCCAAGCTGACCCAGCTGGCGGCCATTATCGCCATTGCGCTGGAGAACGTGCTCGACAAGGAGCGCACCCTGGAGCAGGCCAACTCCCTGCGTCTTGAGCGCGACAGCTGCAAAATTCTGGTGGATGTGACCAACGCGGTAATCAAACTGGTGCGCATCGCCGAGCTGCCCAAGAGCCTGTTTGCCATCCTGCACCACCACTTCGGCATCAGCAGCTTGTGTCTGGCGGAGTACAACGCCACCTCCGACAGCTTCAAGAGCTATCTGGTCAATCAGCACCAGAGCGAGCAGCCGGGCATCATCGATCACTCCTGTTTTGAAAAGAAGTGCCTGCAGGGGGCCCTTGGTCATAGCGAGCCGTTTTTTGTCTATCGCGAACATAGCCACGGCTGCAGCAATCGCTGCCGCTTTACCTCCCAGATCCTGCCCCCCGAGGCTGACAGCTCCTGCATTTTGCCGCTGCGCTATCGGGGCAACCTGCTGGGGGTGCTGATCCTCTCGCACCCCAACGCCGACTTCTTTGCCGATATCGATATCTCCTTGCTGGAGCAGGTAGCGGCGCGCACGGCCATTGCCATGAACAACGTGCAGGCCCAGCAGGAGATCTCCAACACCAACGGTGCCAAAGAGAAGACCATTCGCATCAACGAGCCGCAGATGCAGGGGGAGTTCCCCCACATCATCTACCAGAGCGCGGTGATGGAGAGCGTGCTGGAGAAGGTGCGGCTGGTGGCCGAGAGCGACAGTACCGTGCTGATCCTCGGCGAGACCGGTACCGGCAAGGAGCTGATCGCCCAGGCCATTCACGCCCTGAGTGCCCGCCACGACCACGAGATGGTGAAGGTGAACTGCGCCGCCATCCCCACCGGCCTTATCGAGAGCGATCTCTTTGGCCACGAGAAGGGGGCCTTTACCGGTGCCCTGACCCAGCGCATCGGCCGCTTCGAGCGGGCCCACAAGGGCACCCTGTTCCTCGATGAAGTGGGGGATATGCCGCTGGACTTGCAGCCCAAACTCTTGCGGGTATTGCAGGAGCACGAGCTGGAGCGGGTGGGCAACAGCAACCCAATAGCGGTGGATGTGCGGCTGGTGGCCGCCACCAACTGCGATCTGCTCTCCATGGTCAAGAACAAGCGCTTTCGAAGCGATCTCTACTACCGCCTCAATGTCTTTCCCATCGAGCTGCCGCCGCTGCGCGAGCGGCGCGAGGACATTCCGCTCTTGGTCAATTTCTTTATCAAGAAGATCGCCAAGCGGATGCGCCGCACCATCACCTCGATCCCCGCCGATGCCATGAAAATGCTGGTGTCACTCCCCTGGTACGGCAATATCCGCGAGCTGGAGAACGTCATCGAGCGCGCCGTGGTGATGACCCGCGGCCATGTGCTCAACCTCTCGCCCGATGAGCTGATGCCCCTCAAGGGTTATCACAAGATTGAGACCCTGGTTTATGACGAGCCCGCCACGCCGCTCTTTGCCGAGGAGCCGACCGATGAACGCGAGGCGATCATCGTCGCCCTGCGCGATTGCAACGGCATCGTCGCTGGCGAGCGGGGGGCGGCCAACCGCCTCGGCATGAAACGCACCACCTTGCTTTCGAAAATGAAGCGGCTCGGCATTTCGGCCAGAGATCCCGAGATCATTGACGGGGTCGCACCATGAGAGAGCTACTTGAGCTTGAGGCGCGTGACGAGCTTAGCGAGCAGAGAGAACAGAACGAACTGGCCCGCTGCGCCATCCACCGCGAGGTGGTGCACTACCGCGCCGATACACTGACATGCGACAGTGAAATGGCGCTCCCCTCCGAGACGCCGGTGGCGCTGGTCTACAACGGCATCGCTCACAGCGTGATGATGTGCTCGGCCTCCGATCTGGAGGATTTTGCCATCGGCTTTTCGCTATCCGAGGGGATCATCGACAGCCTGCTCGATATCCATGACATCGAGCAGATTGACGGCTGTCAGGGGATTGAGCTGCATATCACGTTGGCCAATCGCTGCGTCCATCGCCTCAAAGAGAAGCGGCGCACCATGGCGGGCCGTACCGGTTGCGGCATCTGCGGCAGCGAGAGTCTGGAGCAGGTGATCCGCACCCAGCCAGCGTTGCCCGACAGCCAGCGTCTGGCGGTGGGCAATATCGACAAGGTATTGACCGCGCTGCGCCCGCTCCAGCTGCTGGGCCAGCGCACCGGCGCCACCCATGCGGCGGTGCATCTGGACGGGGAGGGCAACATTCTCGCCATCCGCGAGGATGTGGGGCGCCATATCGCGCTGGACAAGCTGGTGGGTCATCTGTGCCGCACGGGTCGCCGTGACGGCGCCATTCTGGTGACCAGCCGCGCCAGCTTCGAGATGGTGCAAAAGTGCGCCAGCGCCGGAGTGGAAATATTGCTCGCCATCTCGGCCGCCACCGAGCTTGCGGTCGAGCGGGCCGAGCAGACAGGGCTGACGCTGGTGGGTTTTTGCCGCCCCGGGCGGGCCGAGATCTACAGCGGCTGTCAGCGCATTCTGCTTTAAGTGACTGCAAGAGTGAGAACCTGCTAAACGGCTTATAAAAACTGGCAATGAAAAAGGGCGGGGAGTGTGACTCCCCGCCCTTGTTGTTTCTGCCTCTAGCTTGCGGATTAGCGCGCCAGCAGGATACGCAGCATGCGGCGCAGCGGCTCGGCGGCGCCCCACAGCAGTTGGTCACCCACGGTAAAGGCGGCCAGATACTCAGGGCCCATATTGAGCTTGCGCAGACGACCCACCGGAATGCTGAGGGTGCCGGTGACGGCAGCCGGAGTCAGCTCGCGGGCGGTGATATCGCGATCGTTGGGGATCACTTTTACCCAGTCGTTGTGGGCAGCCAGCAGGGCTTCGATCTCCGCCAGCGGCACATCCTTTTTCAGCTTTATGGTGAACGCCTGGCTGTGGCAGCGCAGGGCGCCGATCCGCACACAGAGACCATCCACCGGAATAACGGCGTTTTCGATACCCAAAATCTTGTTGGTCTCGGCCTGACCCTTCCACTCTTCACGGCTCTGGCCGTTGTCGAGCTTGGTGTCTATCCAGGGGATAAGGCCACCGGCCAGCGGCACGCCGAAGTTGTCTACCGGCAGGGTGCCGGAGCGGGTCTTCTCGGTGATCTTGCGCTCGATGTCGAGAATGGCGGAGGCGGGGTCTGCCAGCTCGACCGCTACTTCATCGCGCAGCATCCCCATCTGGGTAACCAGCTCGCGCATATGACGGGCACCGCCACCGGAGGCAGCCTGATAGGTAGCCACGCTCACCCACTCCACCAGATCGGCCTTGAACAGGCCGCCGAGGGCCAGCAGCATCAGGCTGACGGTGCAGTTGCCGCCGACGAAGGTCTTGATGCCATCGTTCAGGGCCTGCTCGATGACGTCGCCGTTGACCGGATCCAGAATGATGACGGCGTCTTTCTCCATCCGCAGGGAGGAGGCGGCGTCAATCCAGTAACCCTGCCAGCCAGCGGCTTTCAGGCGCGGATAGACATCCTTGGTGTAGTCGCCGCCTTGCGCTGTGATGATGATATCCTGCTTGGCCAGCGCCTCGATATCGAAGGCGTCTTGCAGAGTACCGGCATCGACGCCGAAGTTGGGAGCGGCCTCACCGGCCTGGGAGGTGGTGAAGAATGTGGGTTGAATATGGGCGAAATCCTGCTCTTCCTGCATCCGGCTCATCAGAACCGATCCCACCATGCCACGCCAACCGACCAAACCTACTTTTTTCATATTGTCCTACCCTGGATTGCTGCTAAAGAAACTCGCGATGACACCCGTAACCCCTTGTCTGGCGACGCCTGTTTACAAGCGGTTTACAGGCCATTTAAAAAATATGCGCTGCGAAAAATGCGTCTATCCACATTACGGATTGTGGCGGCTTGCGCAAGTCGAATTGCGCAATATTCTGTGCCGTTTGCTGCATTAACCGGCAGCCAGAGCACCGCTCAGGTAGACGGGGAGGGAGAAGGTCAACATCAGACGAAAAGGCCACCGTTTTTGGCGGTGGCCTGTCAATAAAGCGGTTGAGAACGTCCTCTGCTGGGCGTAGTTGGCGAGTGAAACAGCCCGACAGCTTGGGCGCTTAGCCGTAACGGGCCAGAGTGAGCCCCTCATCGCTGATGGCGGGTTCGCTGCCGCTGATAAGATCGCACAACAGCTGACCCGAACCGGCCGCCATGGTCCAGCCCAGGGTGCCGTGGCCGGTATTGAGCCAGAGGCCGGGAATGGGGCTCGGCCCCACCAGCGGGGTGCCGTCCGGCGTCATGGGACGCAGGCCGGTCCAGAACTCGGCTTGGCTGATATCGCCCCCTGCGGGGAAGAGATCGCCCACCACCATTGCCAGAGTGTCGTGGCGTCTCGGATTCAAGGCGAGGTTGTAGCCCGACAGCTCCGCCATGCCGCCGACCCGGATCCGCTCGTCAAAGCGGGTGATGGCCACCTTGTAGGTCTCGTCCAGCACTGTGCTGCGCGGTGCGGCGTCGGCGTTGATCATCGGCAGGGTGAGGGAGTAGCCCTTGACCGGATAGACCGGCAGCTCCAGCCCGAGGGGGCGCAGCAGCGGCCGCAGAAAACCGGTGGCATAGCTGCCGAGCGCACAGACGATGGCATCGGCGCGATAGCGCTGCTCGCCCGCCCGCACCGCGACGGCGCGGCCGCGGGCTTGCTCAATCTCGTCGATATCGCAGTTGAAGACGAACCTGACCCCGAGCTTCTCGGCTTCAAGGGCAAGGGCCTTGGTGAAGCGGAAGCAGTCGCCGGTCTCGTCGCCGGGCAGACGCAAGCCGCCGACGATTTTGCCGCGCACCCGCGCCAGCGCAGGCTCTGCCGCCTCGCAGCCGCTGGCATCCAGCGACTGGTAAGGGACGCCATACTCCTCCAGCACCTCGATATCGCGCTGACTGGCATCGAGCTGGGACTGGCTGCGAAACAGCTGCAGGGTGCCGAGCTGGCGCCCTTCGTAATCGATGTTGAGCTCGTCGCGCAGTGCCTTCATGCAGTCGCGGCTGTATTCGGCCAGACGCACCATGCGCCCCTTGTTGGTGGCATAGGCGGTCGGGGTGCAGTTGGCGAGCATTCTGAGCATCCAGCGAAGCTGGAAGGGGTCGGCGGTGGGGCGCACGGTGAAGGGGGCATGCTTTTGCAGCATCCACTTGGCGGCCTTGAGGGGAATGCCGGGGGCCGCCCAGGGGGCCGCATAACCCGGGGATATCTGCCCGGCGTTGGCATGGCTGGTTTCAAGGGCGACGCCACCTTGTCGCTCCAGCAGGGTTACTTTGTGACCCGCTTTGGCCAGATACCAGGCGCTGGTTACCCCAATTACGCCGCCACCGAGAACCACTATCTCCATATCGTCTTTCCTTGACTGATCTTCTGATGTGGCCACCACCATAATCAGCCGCCACAGGATATTCAACCGCTCTACGCAGGATTGGGATCTCCGTCTGCTTGCCAGTCACAAGCTGGTGTTTGGTGCGATGGTGAGCCTGATTGCCAGCGTAAATCGCTGCGCTGTTTTCAAGGCAGTGTCAGGGGCTATGGCCCGCTTACAACTGCTCCAGCTTGATCAGGTAGTGCTCCGCAGTGGCCAGAATGGCCTGCTGTTGTTCGGCGGCTTGGCCATCCCAGTTG
Organism: Aeromonas sp. s12; assembly: GCF_040907925.1. Classification (NCBI taxonomy): domain Bacteria; kingdom Pseudomonadati; phylum Pseudomonadota; class Gammaproteobacteria; order Aeromonadales; family Aeromonadaceae; genus Aeromonas; species Aeromonas sp. s12. The sequence continues at coordinate 297,372 of NZ_JBFOCT010000008.1, forward strand.
GCATAGGGAAGGGCGAGGCGGGGATTGCCGCCCAGTTTGTCCCGATTGCGCCAGAGAAAGTGCCAGTAGAGGCTGTTGAAGGGGCAACTTCCGTCGCCGTGGCGGGCTTTGACCTGATAGTGGCACCCCTTGCAGTAGTGGCCCATTCGTTCGAGATAGGCGCCGCTGCTGGCGTAGGGCTTGCTGCCCATCAGGCCGCCATCGGCAAACTGGCTCATGCCGTGGGTGTTGGGCAGCTCCACCCACTCGATGGCATCCACATAGATGCCGAGATACCACTGATCCACCTCGTCAGGATCGATCCCCGCCAGCAGGGCAAAGTTGCCGGTCACCATCAACCGCTGGATATGGTGGGCGTAACCGTGCTCAAGAGACTGGCCAATGGCGTGGCGCACGCAGGCCATCCTGGTTTCGCCGCTCCAGAAAAAGCCGGGCAGCGGCCGGTCGGCCCCGAGAAAATTGGTCTGCTGGTAGTCGGGCATCTTTTCCCAGTAGAGGGCGCGGACAAACTCGCGCCAGCCGAGGATCTGGCGGATAAAACCCTCTACCTGCGCCAACGTGATAGTTGCCTGATTGGCCTGCCAGTGGGTCTCGGCGACGCGGATCACCTCAAGCGGATGAAGCATCTTGCTGTTGAGGGAAAACGACAGACGGCTGTGAAACAGACTCCAGCCCCGCTCGCTCAGGGCATCCTGATAGCGGCCAAAGTGGGGCAGGCAGTGGGTGAGAAAATGGGCGAGCAGCTCGCGACTCTGGCGCCTTGTGATGGGCCACGGCAGTTGGCTGGCATCTGCCTCGCCGATGGTGCTGACCCCGTGGCGGGTCAGCATGGCATCAATCTCGCTCACCTCGTTGGCAAAGGTGAGGGGTTCCGGGATCGGCTGACGCTCCGGCAGCTTGGCGCGGTTCTCGTCATCAAAATTCCAGCGCCCGCCAAGGGGTTGGCCGCGCTCATCAAGCAGCACTTGGTATTGCTTTCGCAGGGCGCGGTAGAAGAACTCCATCCGGCTGTGGGGGTAGCGCTGCCAGCCATCACGGGGAGTGAGAAAATGTTCGCTCTCCACCTCGGTGGCAGGGATGGCAAGGCCCGCCGCCCAGCTTTTCAACTGGTTGGCGAGGCGCCACTCGTCCGGGCTCTGCCAGGCAAAGCTGTCGGCCTGATGTGCTTCGAGTTGAGCCTCCAGCAAGCCGGGCAAATCGGGCCAGCGGGCGCTCTCATCGAGGGTCATGTAACAGACGCGGTGGCCCGCTTGGGTGAGTGCCGCCGCGAAGGCGCGCATGGCGGCAAAGAAGGCCAGCACCTTCTGACGATGGTGGCGGCAGTAATCGGTCTCCTGCCGTAGCTCCGCCATCAGATAGCAAATTGCCGGATCCGGGGTGCGAAACCAGCTGTGACCGGCGTTCAGCTGATCGCCAAGAACAAGACGCAGCTCCATCAGACTCGCTCTCCCACAGGTTGCTGGCTGCTGTGACGAGCGTGGCGACAACGCTCGCTGCAGTAGCGAACCTCCTCCCAACTGCGCGCCCACTTGCGCCGCCAGCTGAAGGGGCGCAGGCAGACGGGGCAGATCTTCTCGGGCAGATGGGGTTTGCGATGCATGATGGTTTACGGCCCTGGCTGATGGGGGATGTGGCGTGTGGGTAGGGAGAATAACGAAGCGGGGGCGCGGGCGGATCAACCTCACTGCCGGTTTGCCGCGCAGACGCCCACTTTGTGAGCGGGCGCACAGCCCGTCGGTGCGCCCCTTGTTTGCCAATTAACCAGCCGTTAACGTGGCGAGGCTGCCCGTTGGCAGCATCCATCAATGGATCTTGTTGGCCACCGACTGTCTACAACCGATATGGAGGGGAGTGATGCCAATCATGACAGCTACGCCCCGGGCAGCTTGCCTGCTCGCCCACTGGTATACCCGGGATCCCATTCTCACCTTCGACTTTCCTCACCGCTGATTGGCGGCACCCGCCGTTTGAATTTGTCAGCCGGACGACCCTGATCGCCCCGGCCTCTTTGCCAATTCTAATTCCAATTTCAAACACACTGGCCCCGCGCCGGTGGGGAGTCTTTTATGCGTCGTATACCCGAGCCGTTTCGTATCAAGATGGTCGAGCCCATCAAACAGACCACTGGCGCCGAGCGCCGTGCCGCCCTCGAGGCCGCTGGCTGGAACCCCTTCCTGCTGCTGGCCGAGGATGTCTATATCGATCTGCTGACCGACAGCGGCACCGGTGCCATGTCCGACCGCCAGTGGGCCGGCATCATGATGGGGGATGAGGCCTATGCGGGCAGCCGCAACTTCGTCGAGCTGGAGCGCACGGTGCGCGAGATTTTTGGTTACCAGCATGTGATGCCCACCCACCAGGGGCGCGGGGCCGAGCAGATCCTCTTCCCCGAGCTGGTCAAGCGCTGCAAGGGCAAGGCGCCGGTCTTTATCTCCAACTATCACTTCGATACCACCAAGGCTCACGTTGAGTTGGCTGGCGCGCGGGCCATCAACCTGCTCACCCCGAAAGCCCTCGACACCACGGCCCCTTATGCCTGGAAGGGGGATTTTGATCTCCCTCGCCTGAGCGACACCATCGAGACCCTGGGGGCCGACAACGTGGCCGGCATCATCATCACGGTGACCTGCAACAGCGCCGGTGGTCAGCCGGTCTCCATGGCCAATATGGAGGCGGTCTCCGAGCTGGCCCGTCGTCACCATATTCCGGTGGTGATCGACGCCGCCCGCTTCGCCGAGAACGCCTGGTTTATCAAGGAGCGGGATCCGGCCTATGCCAAGCGCAGCATCAAGGAGATAGTGCGCCAGATGTTTGCCCTAGGGGACATCTTCACCATGTCGGCCAAGAAGGATGGGCTGGTCAATATCGGCGGACTCTGCTGTTTCAACGAGGATCTCGACCTGTTCCGCGCGGTGCAGGTGCGCTGTGTGGCGATGGAGGGGTTTGTCACCTACGGTGGCCTCGCCGGACGGGACATGGCGGCGCTTGCCATCGGCCTGCGGGAGGGGATGGATGAGGAGTATCTCACCTATCGCATCAGTCAGGTGGCTTATCTGGGTGGGCGGCTGGCCGAGGCGGGGATCCCGATCCAGACCCCCACCGGCGGTCATGCGGTCTTTGTGGATGCCAAGAAGCTGCTGCCCCATATTCCGGCCGAGCAGTTTCCGGCCCATGCGCTCGCCTGCGAGCTCTATCTGGAAGGGGGCGTGCGCGGGGTGGAGATTGGCTCCCTGTTGCTGGGGCGTGATCCCGCTACCGGCAAGCAGGAGGCGGCGGATTTTGAACTGTTGCGTCTCACCATTCCGCGCCGGGTCTACACCCGGGATCACATGGACTATGTGGCCGACTGCTTGATCGCGGTGAAAGCACGGGCCCGCGACATTCGCGGGCTCACCTTTGACTACGAGCCGCCGCTGCTGCGCCACTTCACGGCGCGGCTGAAACCGGTCTGATCAGCAACCGGTCAGACTGGGTGATCAACCGCGCCAAGCCGTGGAGATCAAGGGTCGCTCCCGGTTAAATGGCCCAGTAAAAAAGCCCCCGCACCTTGGTGCGGGGGCTTTCGTTTATCCAAGCAAAGCCGGGGTCAGACCGCCTGATACTCCAGCTCGACGGAGCCCAGCGCCTTGAGAGTGGACTGGGCGGAGTCACGCTGGCTGATCTGGCCGTTTTTGTTCTCCAGCAGCACGGCGCGGCGGATGGTGGCGAGATCTTCGCCATTAAGCACCGCATGGGCGCAGGCCATCTGCATCGGCGGCAGGCTGGGGTTGAAGGCGGCGTTCTCGGCGTAGCGGCCCGAGAAGATGCGACCATCGGCAAACTGCAGCGCCACCGCGGCATAGCCCTGGCTATAGGGGGCGTAGCTTTGACGGGCGGCGGCCAGCGCGGCTTGCCACAGCGGGTCTTCGCTTTGCAGTTCAAGCTCTGCGTGATCCTGCGGGCTCATCAGCGCATCAGTGATGTCGAGATCCGCCGGGCCAAACGAGTGGGGCAGGAAGGATTGCAGGGCGCTCAGGTCATCGGGCAGAGAGACTTTCAGGGTCTTGGCGGTACTCAGCTCGTTCATAAACTGACGGCAGTGGCCGCAAGGGGTGTAGTTGACGGTGATTTCAGAGATCCCGGTCTCACCACCCAGCCAGGCGTTGGATATGGCGGACTGCTCGGCGTGGACCGAGTGGAACAGGCCTTGTCCCGAAAACTCCATGTTGGCACCGAAGTACCAGGTGCCACTCAGGCCGCAGGCGATGGCACCGACATAAAACTTGGAGATGGGTGCCACAGAACAGGCGGCAGCCAGCGGCAACAGGGCGAGACGCAGAGCGCGATCATCGAGACCTGTGGCGGCTTTCAGGGTGGCGACTTGCTCCGGCGTGAAGCGGGCGTTGAAGTCGGCACTATCCAGCATGGGCTGCACGGCTGCTTTGAGCGGGGCAGAGAGGGTATCGAATGGCTTGGCAAAACGGGGATGCATAGTGTGTCCTCAAAGGCCAATTGGGCGGCCATTGTAGGGAGCAAGCTCGGGTAAATGTGTGAGCAGGCTCACGCCCTGACGGGCAAACGGAGGGGGATGGTAATGGAAACGTTTGTCTTGTGCAAATTGTGCGGCAGGTCGCACCCCGAGAGGCCAGCAGGCCCCTCGGAATGGTCAACAGGTGGTCAATGGGGTGATCAGATCAGCCAGTGATAGATGGCAAACAGCAGCGGGGCGACGGCAGCGGTGAGGATCCCGCATACCACCATGGCGAGCGATGCAAAGGCCCCCTGGGTGATCCCCTTCTCGGCGGAAGTCGCAGTGCCGATGGCATGGGCACAGGCTCCCATGGCGAGCCCTTGGGCTTCCGGATCGGTCACTTTGAGCAGTTTGAGCAGCGGGTAGCCGATCAGGGCACCGACAATCCCCACCACCACCACCACGGCGGCCGCGATGGCGGGAATGCCGCCGATGGACTGGCTGACGCTCATGGCGAGCGGGGTGGTGATGGATTTGGTGGCAAGGGAGGCGAGCAGCGCCGGATCTGTGCCCATAAAATGACCGATCAGCAGGGTTGTGCACACCGAGATCAAGACGGAGGCGAGGGTACAGATTAGGATGGGCTTGAGCTTGGCCTGGATCTGGCGCGCCTGCTGATAGAGCGGCAGCGCCAGCGCCACCACTGCGGGCTCCAGCAGCATGGTGATGGGGCTGCTGCCGCGCTCGTACTGCTCAAGGGGCAGATCGAACCAGAGCAGCAGGCCGATGATCACCGCTGTCGGCACCAGCACCGGATTGATGATGGGCCAGGGCAGGCGGCGATAGAAGGCGCGAGTGGCGAAATAGAGCGCCAGGGTCAGAGGGATCGCTAGCCAGAAGATCATTTGTTCATCCTCTGGTAGAGCCGACCGACGGTGGCGAGGATCAGCACGATCCCGAGCACGATGCAGAGCATGATGACGCCGAAGGATTGGCGCAGGGGCTCAAGCCAGGCCACCAGCCCGACCGCAACCGGCACGAACAGCACGCCCATGTGGCGCAGCAGCAAGCCTGCCCCCAGCTCGACCCAGTGCAGCTTGATCAGTTGCAGGGAGAGCAGCACGAAGAGCAGCAGCATACCGATGATGCTGCCGGGAAAGGCGAACGGCAGGATGGCTGCCACGGATTTGCCTGCCAGCAGGCAGGCGACGATGACCATAAAGTCACGAAAGTACAGCAAGGCGCGTTGCGCGATCACGTGAACCTCATCGACTGGGAAGAAAAATCGCAGTTTACCAGAGAGGCCGGGTCGCGGCATTAAAACAATAACAACTGAAATCAGTTCGTTTGAAGCTGATTTGTATGCAGATTATCTGTTGAACAATCTTTTGAACATCGTCTGATAGAACCCTTTTCGAACTACAAGGAGTAGTGATGACATCCCTCTTGTCCCGAGTTCGCCAGCTGGCGAATGATAATGCGTTGCCACCCCATCTGCTGCAAACCCGTCAGTGGGAAGGGCCCCTGTGTCGGGTGCGACTCGACAACACCGGTTCTGATGCCACTCCGGTTGACCGCTGGGTGCTGTTTGACGGCAAGCTTGGCCTGCCGGTGGAGAGCGCCATCTATGGCGAAGGATTCCAGATGCTGGCCCAGACCAAGGGTAGCTGGCAATCACCGCAACATGTCGGCCGTTGCCCCGATGCCAGCGTTTATCGCATCACTGATGACAATGGCTATCACACCATTCACAACCTGTTGCTGGTGGAGCATGGCAAGGGGTGGCTGCTGCTCGCCTTTGCCAGCTGCCACCGTTTTGGCGGGGAGTTTCGTCTCTATCCCGATGGCCGCTTGCAGATCCTGATGAACTGCGAAGGGCGAAAACTTGCAGCCGGTGAGCACTGGCAGAGCGAGGCGCTGATCTGCCTCGAAGGGGCGGAGCGCGAAGATCTGCTGGCCGAGTTGGCACGGCTGATCGAGGTCGAGCACGGCTCGCTGATCGGCAAGGTGAGTGAGCGCCCGAGCGGCTGGTGCTCCTGGTATCACTACTACGCCGAGGTGAGCGCTGCCGATATTCGCGAGAACCTGCAGGTGCGTGCCGAGCGCTTCCCGGCCCTGCGTTATGTGCAGATCGACGACGGCTATCAGGCCAAAATGGGTGACTGGCTCACTCCATCGGCCAAGTTCGAGCAAGGTGTTGCTTCATTGGCTGCCGAGATCAAACAGGCTGGCTGCGAGCCCGCTCTCTGGGTCGCTCCCTTTATCGCAGAGCCCGGTTCGCAGGTGTTTCAGGATCACCCCGACTGGTTTGTGAAGGGGGATGACGGCCTGCCGCTCCCTTCCGAGCGTGTCACCTATGGCGGCTGGCGCTGCACCCCCTGGTATGTGCTGGACGGCACCCACCCCGAGGTGCAAGCGCACCTTGAGCAGGTGTTTCGTACCCTGCGCGAGCAGTGGGGCATCCACTACTTCAAACTCGATGCCAACTTCTGGGGCGCCATCCACGGTGGCCGTTTCCACGATCCGGCCGCCACCCGGGTCGAGGCCTATCGGTGTGGTATGGCGGCCATCCTGCGTGGTGCAGGTGAAGGCGCTTTCCTGCTCGGTTGCAATGCCCCCATCTGGCCGAGCCTTGGGCTGGTGCACGGCATGCGGGTGAGCGATGACGTGGAGCGCAATGGCCACCGCTATCGCCAGATCGCCCGCGAGGCCTTCTGCCGCGCCTGGCAAAATGACAAGCTCTGGGCCCTCGACCCCGACTGCATTTGCCTGCGGGATCTACCGAGCCAGCAGGCAAGCCAGGCTGAATACAGTTTCCATCTGGCAGCGCTGGTGGCAAGTGGCGGCATGATGCTGGCCGGTGATCGACTGCAAGATCTCGATGAGGAGCAGGCGGTGCAACTGCGCAAGCTACTTGAGCTTTGTGCGTCCCGTGCACCCTCTGCCCGTTTCGAGTCGATGGACTTTGCCTGTGGTGAAGTAAGCCTGCCCGAGGGCGGCACTCTGCTCTGCCTCTTCAACTGGGAGGGGCAACCACAGGAGTTTCTGCTGCCGGAAGGGGGAACCGATTTTTGGCAGGGAGAGGCAGTCGGTACGGCTGTGACCCTGCAAGGGGGCGAGGGGCGGGTGATCCGCTACACCTGATCACTGTGTCACCAAACAATTCAGGCTCCATCACGGAGCCTGAATTGTTTCAATCAGCGGTTATCAGTCACGTTTTTCAGTAACGCCACTCAAAACCGACAGCGTATTTGGCGGAGCCATAGCCCGGGATATCACTGCCGGAGGCGATCGCCTTGAGGGTCAGCAACGGGGTGATGGGCACCCCCAGACCAAAACCGATGGCTAGTTGATCATTGGGGTTCCCCATCAGATCGACCCGCATCACCCGATAGAGGGACATATCCTCGCTCAGGTGCATATAGGCTTGCGAAGCGCGGTTATAGACCTGACCAAACACCTCCAGCTGGAAACCTGACTGGGCGCTGATGGCCAGCGGTACCCCGACAAACTTGTAGAGATGGGAGCCGTTGAAGTAGCTGTTGGTGATCAGGGGAGTGAAATCAGTCTGCTGATAAAGGGTGTTGAAGTTCTGTTCTACGATGCGATAGGTCTGCTCGGGCAGGCGAGCAAGATAATCCGGCACATCGAACCGGTATGCGGCGTTGGCTGCCAGCGGCAGCAGGGCCAGTAATCCGAGCAGTGCGTGGTGACGAGGCATCAGCAAATGGCTTCCGTTCGGCCAAAGAGATCTCTTGCTTGGGAGACATCCGCTCAGGATGTTGCAAGATATTGGTTTTTGGGGAAATCCCCTTCGTCATTATGACCTGAAGAAGGGGATGGGCGGGAAGGATTTATTGTGAAACTACTCACAACTCATAAATCTTCCAGATAGTGGTAGAGACTCTTTAGAATCGCAAAGTTCCGTTCGTTACTCTGGTTCTGCTCGGCCAGTGCCTCGAGACGGGGCACGTAGTCCGGCAGACGGCGGCTGAAGTAGTCGCTGCAGTGCAGGCGCCAGCGCTTCTGCTCTGCTTCGCTCAAGGTGTGTGGCCAGTTGCGGGCACGATAGCGGAACAGCATCTCCGGCAGCCGGGAGTCGGTAAAGGCGAACTCCCGCTCACCCAGCAGATCCGCGGGGGTGGCACGCACCAGATCCATGGTGGACTTGTCGCCATGGCCAAAGAATCCGGCGTAGAGCTGGGTATCGGGGTCGCTCTCATTGCTGCCGGCGAACTCCTGATTGAACACTTCCACCAGTTTTTCCCGCACTTCGGGGTGGGTGCGCAGCAGATCCAGGCTCTTGCGGCACTGCTCCCGATTGATGCCGAGCTCGTCGGCGCGCTCCGCGGTCAGGGTGGCGGCCGGTGCCAGCACCGGGCACTTGTTGATGTGTACCAGTTTGACCGGAATGCTTGCCAGATCCCCCAGCTCCTCTTTCTTGGTGTAGAGGCGCTCGCGGATCTCCTCGCTGGAGAGTTCAATGAGCGGGGTGGGGTCACGGGTCAGATCCACCATGATCACCGCGTTCTGGTTGGTGGGGTGCCAGGCAAGTGGCGAGACCCAGCTTGCACAACCCTGCCAGGGGGAGAACATGCCGGAGACGTGCACCAGCGGCTTCATGGTCACCACGTCAATCAGCGCCTTCACCTTGTTTTTGTTACGCAGATCAAAGAGATAACCAAACAGCTTGGGTTGCCCCTTTTTCACCAGCTTGGCCATCTCGATGGTGGCCAGCACGTCCGAGAGCGCATCGTGGGCGTTGGCGTGGGCCACGCCGTTGGCGACCGTCAGCTTTTCCAGCCGGAAGCTCGGTTTGCCTTCATCATCAAAGGCCCACTCGATCCCCTCCGGGCGCAGGGCATAGCAGGCCCGCAGCATGTCGAGAATATCCCATCGGGAGTTGCCGTTCTGCCAACTGTAGGCATAGGGGTCATAGAAGTTGCGATAGAGGGTGTAGCGGGTCACTTCATCATCGAAGCGGATGCTGTTGTAGCCAAGCACACAGGTATTCGGCGTGGCGAACTGCTCGTGGATCTGGCGAATGAAATCCGCCTCGCACAGCCCATCCTTCATCGCCTTTTGCGGCGTGATACCGGTAATCAGGCACGCCTCCGGATCCGGCAGGTAGTCTGCCGGTGGTTTGCAATAGATGACCAGCGGCTCGCCAATGATGTTGAAATTCGCATCGGTACGAATACCGGCAAACTGCGACGGCCTGTCCTTGGCGGGGCTGATGCCGAAGGTCTCGTAGTCGTGGAAGTAGAAGGTAGGATTTGTCTGCTGGTTCATTTCGTGGTTCTGAATTGTGTCTATATGCTTGAAAAACAAGTCGTTATACGGAGTGTTATCTCAGATTGTCTCACTTTGTCCGACCTTGATTCAGTCCGTTTCAGACCAGTTTGGTACATATCTGTGTACACGTTAGGACGCGTTAATGTGTCAGTGAAAAATCAGATGACCAGTCACAGGAGAGTCATATGCCACTTACTGATACGAAGCTACGGGCCCTCTATGGTAAGCCCTACTTTGGCAAGACGGAATTGTCAGACCGTGATGGATTGTCAGCTCGGGTCACCGAGCGAGGCACCATCTCGTGGCAATATCGCTATCGCTGGCAAGGAAAAGCGGCGAGACTCAAAATTGGACGCTATCCCGACCTTAAACTCGCTGATGCCAGGGCGTTGATCCCTGCAATCCGTGGTGCACTTGAGCGTAATGAACATCCCAGAGTTTTCTGGGATAAGCTCCACCAGAAGCATGATGTCACACTGAAACAGTGCTGCGAGCATTTTCGTGAGCACCATCTGCCCAAGCTGCGGCCCCGTACGGTCATGCTCTATGAGCATACCATGCAGCGCTATTTCGAACCTCTGTTTATTGGTATTCCGGTTGAACAGATCCCGTTTTCGAGCTGGCTGGAGTGGTTTGATAAGATTGGCAAGAAAAAGCCGAAAAACGCTGGGCATTTACTGCGCAGGTTAAAATCCATGCTTAGTTTTTGTATTCGTCGTAATCTCATTGGTGGCTCCCCGGTGCTCCAATTACGCACCGAAGATGTGGGCTCTCAACCTGAGAGAGGTACTCGTGTGTTGACCATGCGAGAACTCGCTCAAATTTGGATTGCCTTTGAACAGAGCAGGGCCAGCCGCGGATTAAAATTGGCAGCCAAATTGGTGATCTTGCTTGGTTGTCGCAGCGGCGAGGCATTGGGTGCACAGTGGAGTGAGTTCAATATGGAGGAGCAAATTTGGACGGTTCCCGCTGCTCGCGCCAAATGTGGGGCGCCAATACGTCGGCCTATTCCCAGCAGGGTTATGATGCTGCTGCAAGAAGCGGCAGCGAGAGATCGGCTAAAGGGAGGGCCAGTATGTCGCTCGCCAGTGAATCCGAAAAGATCGTTGAGCAGTGCGTCCCTGATCCAGTTAGCAGAGCGTGTGCGAGATAAACTGGATCTGCCGTATTGGCGTATGCATGACATGCGTCGAACGTTGAGTACGCGTTTATCGGAGGAACGAGTTCTACCACAGGTAACCGAAAAAATTCTTGGCCACAGGATGGCCGGTGTGATGGCCATCTATAATCTGCATGACTGGATTGATGAGCAACGTGAGGCATATGAGTTATGGGATACAAAATTAATGGAGGCAATAAAATCCTTGCAGGATATTTAAATATAACTGAACCATAAGATGGTGTGATTCATCATCTAAGATGAGTGATTTTCCCTTGATATCCAGCTATTTATCGCTGCGACAGAATAAAAGCCCTTATTGATAGGTGGTGGGAATTTGTCTTCTTTAATCCATCTGTACAGCGTCGATCTGGATATGCCAAGTTTTTTTAATAGTGTTTTTGTCCTTATTAGTGCTGGTTCATTGTTGTTCATATGGCCTCCTATTTTTTTTAGGAGGTTAAACATGATTGGTATATGTGTCAATTTACCATGTTTTTAGACGGCTTGCTTTTATGATATAGAAAAACAAGTAGTCATTTTCATACTGCGAAAATCAATTCAATAATTGTTTTTGTGTATTATAAAAGCAATGGAAATAGCTATGGAACAATATGGCTTATGGTCATGATATGTAAATTTCAATAACATTTTTGACTCCTTTTAACTCTCGATGGTTGGGTATGGCGTGTGTTCGTGTTGTTAAGTCAACGGGTGGCTCTATTCATTATTGGTAGAGTTGAACGCGAATTCAACTTCGAAGTGCGACACTCGCCTATGCCGCCTGACGGTACTCTTCGAATACCTTGACAGGCTGCCTGAATCCGAGACATTTCCGAGGTCGTAGGTTGAGCCACTGCTCCGCTCTCCTGACATCCTCGTCCGTGACCTCTCTCAGGTCTGTTCCCTTTGGGATAAACTGCCTCAACAGCCCATTGCTGTTCTCGTTCAGACCGCGCTCCCACGAAGAGTAAGGGTGCGCAAAGTAAGTCTCGGCACCCAGCGCTTCCTCTATCGCCTTGTGTTCGGCAAACTCGCCGCCGTTGTCAAAGGTGATGGTATGCACCTGCTCGATGTAGGGAGTTAACATCTCGATTATCGCATCCCGCACCACCCCAGCCTGTTTGCTCGCGACCCGCTTGACCAGATAGAGCCGGCTCTTGCGCTCCACCAGGGTGACCAGTGCACCTGTGCCTTGCTTGCCCAGCACCGTGTCCGCCTCCCAATCACCGAGCCGCTCCCGGCTATCGACGATAGCCGGCCGTTCATCAATAGAGCGGGCTTCCTTGATGGGAGAACGCAGGCTGCTCGCCCCCTTGCGGTAGCGCTTGTGGCCCTGGCGCAGATGGCGGTACAACTGGCCACCCCGGGCTTTGTCGGCGGCCACATGGCGGTATATCCACTCGTGACTCACCATGAGGCCTATCTGCTTGCCCACCGCGCTTATCTGCTCCGGGCTCCACCACCAGGCGAGTGTCAGCTCGACAAACTGGATGACATCGGCAGATAGCCGAGATTTGGCCGCACTGGCCCGTCGGTGGGTGGCGTGCTGATGCGCATTGTCTGGCTGGTAGCCCTGCGGCCCGGCGTTACGACGCAGCTCCCGGTAGAGGGTGGAGCGATGAACGCCAATGGCGCGTGCGGTGGCAAGGATGGACATCCCCTGTGCGCGAAGCACCGATAACTGGTATCGTTGCCCCTCGGTCAACTGCTGATAGCTCATGGTGATACTGCTTTTACTTTGGCGAGCAGAAGGGTACCACCAATCAGCAGTTGGCCACCTCTCGCCATTCATCCATGAGTGTCGCACTTATTATCTGAATTCCCG
>NZ_JBFOCT010000009.1:0-35135 GCF_040907925.1 Aeromonas sp. s12
ATACCCCGTGGAGGGGTTCCCGAGCGGCCAAAGGGATCAGACTGTAAATCTGACGGCTCTGCCTTCGAAGGTTCGAATCCTTCTCCCTCCACCATTTCCCTGATTGCAATGGCTGAATACAATTTGCTTTGCCCCTGTGGAGGGGTTCCCGAGCGGCCAAAGGGATCAGACTGTAAATCTGACGGCTCTGCCTTCGAAGGTTCGAATCCTTCTCCCTCCACCATCATTCAAGAAAACCCGGTCTCGCGCCGGGTTTTCGCTTTCTGCCATTCTCATCACACTTTTCCGACCTTGTCAGATCTGACAGTTGCAATTGCATCCCATCTTGCTCATCGTGGCATCATCGACATCAGAGTGTTCACATCATGTTTGAAGTCTGGGACGAGCATGGTCACGCCACCGGTCTGACACTGCAGGCGCTCAAAGTCAGAATAAGCAACGACTATCAGGGCGATCTGATGGTGCGCTACAGCAACAAGCTGGGACTCCCCACGACCCTCTTTCTGACCATCCATCAGGGCGTTGCCTATCAACGCTTCAAAGCGGGCTCGCCAAAACTGGATTGGGAATGGCTGGCCAGCGCAGGCAATGGCCACAGCCCCCGCAATTTTATGAGTGAACAGTTCCCCTTACTCCAGCTCTCCCTCGATAACTGAGTGCCCTTTCTCGCTCAATAACGTCAATTCATCGATGATTTGCTGTAATTGGGCACGAAAGCGTGTCAGCTCATCTGTACAAGCTGGCGATCCAAACTGACGGATTTTTTCTTCCAATCGCCATGCCTGTTCCGCCAATTCCGGCGCCATCATCATGCTGATGGTCCCCGCCTGACGATGCACCCAATTGGCCAATGCATTGTCATCAAGTGGCTCCTGCACCATCGACTGTTCAAGCTCCTGGCGAAAAAGCGGAAACATCTGCTGCAACTTGTCACCATGACCAAAAAATGCCTCCATAGCTGCAATATCAATCAAGGTTGGCGCGGGTAAGATCTGCCACTTCTGCAACATCTGGTGCAGAGCACCCAGCAGCACCGGTTTGCCCAACAGATCGTCCATGCCCGCGGCAAAACAGCGCTGAACCTGCTCTGGCAACACATTGGCCGTCATGGCGATGATCAGCTGCCGCTCGCCTTTCTCTGCAGCCCGTATTCTGCGGGTAAACTCGTAACCATCCATCACCGGCATCTGACAGTCACAGAGCACCAGCTCATAGGGATGCTGCGCGACCATCTCGAGAGCCTGCTGGCCATGCTCTGCCACATCGCAGTTCATCCCAAGTTGCCTGAGCTGGCGTATTACCAGCGACTGGTTGAGGGGATTATCCTCCACCAGCAATACCCGACAGGGCTGCATGGGTGCGCTCTTTCGCATCGCTTTCGTTGCCGTCCCATCGCTCAAGCCAAGCTGGCGATAGCAAACTTCCAGCACCGCATGCCAGGTCATGGGATTACTGTTGAGAATGTAACCCCCCTCATCACAGCGAAAGCCGAGGGGGGTTGCCAGCGGCAGCACCCGGATAACCCCGTTGCCCGCCAGCTCATGGTCTGTGAAACGCAACTGAGCATCACCAGACTCCGACGTTCGTATTACCCCCAAGGCGTCAAGATGCAACAGCAGGGTGTGGCACAGCTTATCGTCATGGAGATCGATGTGGGCTTGCACGCCATTGAGACGGAGATCCGGCTCTCGCTGTGCCAACACTGGCAACGTGACCGTCAGGCTGATGAAAGTGCCTAGCCCAGGGGCACTCTCCAGCCGGATCTCGCCACCCATCAAGGTGGCCAGGGTCTGGCAAATACTCAGCCCCAAGCCAGTACCACCATAACTGCGGGTGGTGGAGCTCTCTGCCTGTTCAAAGGCATTGAAGATCCGGCCAAGCGCCTCTGGGCTCATACCGATGCCGCTGTCGCGCACGCCGAAGCGCAATTGCTGTTGCCCCTCCCCCTGCGACAGCAATTGCACCGAGACCTCGATAAAGCCCCGCTCGGTGAACTTGATGGCATTACTGACAAAGTTGAAGAGGATCTGGCGCAGACGCAGCGCATCACCACTTATCCGGACCGCCACACCGGCATCCGCCCAGAGATAGACGCGCAACCCCTTGCGATGTACTTCGCTCACCGTCATGGTCAGCACGCTGTCGATCAATTCACGGATTAGAAAAGGGGCCTCTTCAAGCTGCATCTTGCCCGCCTCCAGCTTGGCGAAGTCGAGCACGTTGTCGATCAGCGCATGCAACCCCTGGGCACCGCGGTTGATAACCTCGACCATCTGGCGCTGATCCTGGGTCAGCTCGGTAAAAGTGAGCTGTTCCGCCATACCGACAATGCCATTCATGGGCGTGCGAATCTCGTGGCTCATGGTGGCCAGAAACTCCCCTTTCTGGGTGGCGGCAGACTCCGCTTTGGCCTTGGCTCTAGCGAGTGCTGCCTCAACCTGATGGCGACGGACTATCTCCTGACGCAGCCGCCAGTAAGCCACCGACAGCACCAGAATAAAGAGAGTGATCGCCACCCCGGCTGGCAGCAGGGTGCGCACCAGCTTCGCTCTGGGGATACCTTCGCTGTAATTGAGCGCCAGCCAGCTGTTGCGGATCTGGCGCTGCTCCTTGTCGCTCATGCTGGCAAGCACCCGGTTGACCAGGGGCAGCAAGGGGAAGTAAGGCTCACGTACTGCCACAGCCAGTTCATCCTTGAAGGGGGTGGGCGCGGCAATATGAAGTCGGTCATCAAACTGCTCGGTGATAAGACGGGAGACCACCACCAGATTGCCGATATAGGCATCTCCCTGCCCCGCAGCGACACGAGCAAGCCCCTCGTTGGCACTCTTGGTCGTGATCAGTTTAAGGTCAGGCACCATTACCCTCAGCTGGGGGATCAGCATGCTGTCGGTCAGCAACAGCTTTTTACCAGCCAGATCAGAGAGATCCCCGATCGGAATACTACCGCGCGCCGTCACCAGCACCATCGGGAATGATGTGAAGGGTTCGCTGGCATGCCAACCCACCAGCCGCTCGATAATGCGAGCGGGTAATACCGCCAGGTCGACTTCGTGATGCAGCAGTTGCTGTTGCAGGTCAGGCCAATCCTTTACCGATATTCGGCTGTAAGCCAACCCCAACTTCTCTTGCAACACCTTCAGATAATCCGCTATCAAGCCGACCGAATTGCCCTCCTCATCGAGATGGGAGAAGGGCACCCAGCCGGGGATCAGCCCCAGCTTGAGCGGTGGCAGCATCGAGAGCCAGCCACGCTCATCAGGACGCAGTAAAAAATGACTGTGCCCCATAAAGTTGGGCTCCAGGCTCTCCCCCAACCAGCGTTTCTCCAATGCACTGCGTGCCTCGACCGTCAGCGACTGAATGGCAGTATCAAGCCGGATAGCAAGAGAGTGTTTCTGGCTGGCGACGCCAAGATGCAGGGTTTCCATCAACAAGGGAGACTGGGCAACCACCGCCAACGCCGGGTGACGCTCGATAAACAGGTTGGCCACATGGAGGTTGCCGATATAGGCATCTGCCCGCCCTTGTTCAACAGCCTGCAGTGCGCTACGGGTGTCGACAAAGAGCCGCGGTGTGACATTGGGGTAGTGCAGCTTGACCAGCTTCTCGGTCAGAAAACCTTTTTCGATGGCAATGCTGGCGGACTGCAGCCGGCTCACATTCCGAAACAGGGGGCTGTCCTGGCGCACCACCACCACGGTTGGCGAGGTGTAGTAAGGCAGGCTATAAGTGACACACTGACGCACCTCAGAGTTAAAAGCATCGAGCAGGATATCCAGCTTGCCACGGCAGGCATCGGCATACATGGTTTTCCAGTCAGGGTAAACCTGCCAGGCAATCCGGTAGTCAAGCTTTTTTGCTATTTCCTCCATCAATTCAACACTGAATCCAGCGGCGACCTTGCCGTCCCACTGCTGGAATGGTCCCCATCCGCCAGCCAATATGCCTACTTCAATCGTTGGTACAGAATGTACCTCCGCCGAAAATACGGAAGGCGTCAAGGAAAAAACAGCGACAATAATTATGAATCGTTTGATTAATGACATAAGCGAACAATATATAGACATAACGATTCACATATATTTATAAAAAGATATATGCACCTGAAAAAATGGGGTGCGCACGGTAGTATAGAAATGCTAGCTTTGATAGTCTGAATATTATTCACCGTTTTATAAGAGGCTCATCCATGTCCTTCAAGATTATTCTTGCCGATGACCACCCCTTGATTCTGACCGGGATCCGTAGCCTGATTGACCAGATAACACCCCATTGTGAAGTGATCGCCGAGGCATATCAGGTATCTGACTTGCTGAAATTATTGCAACAGCATCATTGTGATCTGTTGATCACTGATTTCAGCATGCCGGGAGATATCCGCTGTGATGGACTGGTGATGATCCAGCAGTTGCGTCGGGATTATCCAAACCTGCCCATTATTGTGCTGACCCAGATCCAGAACAGCGCCATCTTGCAATCTCTTATTCAGGTTGGGGTCAACGGTCTGATACTGAAAAAATCGGTTATCAATGAACTGGCCGATGCCATTCGCCAGATATTGCTCGGTCATCGCTATATTGGTCCTGCGGTAAAAATACTGCTGGCCAATGCCGGAATCTCTGCCCAAGGCGAACCCCACCCGCTTACACCAAAGGAGAGCGAAGTGGTGCGCCTACTTGCCAGCGGCATGTCCGTCACTCAGGTTGCCGACTATCTTCATCGCAGTGTCAAAACCATCAGCACCCAGAAAAAGAGCGCAATGATACGGCTGGGTATTAGCAGCGATAGCGCCCTCTTTGACTATGCCAAAAGCAGCGGACTCTATTAATCAATAGCCGCATCAAATATCAGGGTAACATCACCTTTAAAGGAGGAGCCAGGGTATTTCATCATCTCGGCGACCGTCCCACCCACAATCTGAAATCGAATCGCTCTGGCAGCATTGATAACCGGACTTCCCTGTACAGGAAGTACAAATCTGGTTTTATTTGTAGTCAACAGAAATATTTCATTTATGCTGTTAACATAGTGCGTTTTTAAAGGCACTGTTCGCCCCTTGCTATCTTTTAATGCGCACTCGCCACTAGTAGACCATTGATATTGGCAACGCAGTGAGACAGTAAATGGGGCACTAAACCATATTCGAAAAGGAAGATCTTGCTGCAATATGCTTGGCTCTCGCTTTCCACTATGAATCCAATTACTCCACCCACCTGGTGGCAATAAGGTTACTTGGCTAGGGCCATCGCTATCTCCTTTGGGAAAATCAACTTTCAATTGATGACGGACTGTCAGTGTAAATTTAAGTTCATGCTCTGTTCCCCCAGAATAAGTTGCATCACCTAGGTCAATATCCTTATTACGCCCCACCATTATTTTTAAACTACCGGTATACTTTCCGTTTGACATAGTCAATGGATTAGGTGCTTTGATACGAAAGCCATAATTCAGCCAATCGACAGAGTATGATGTTCCATCACCAAGTTGGCTATTGTGATAGCACTCAGACGCACCATTTTGAGCTAAATCATTAATAGAATATAAAAAAAGTTGCCCAGTTACTACAGACCCGAACCACCCCCAAGTACTAAAGCTTTGATAGCAATCACCACCAATAGTATGCATGGGCCATCTATTATTATTGACAATTGGATACTCCATTTTTATTACCTTGGCACCTATATTGGTTGGAATAAACGCCAATTCATGGTGTTCTCCATTGTTGCTGTTCGTCAACGTCACTTTTTTAGGACCAGAAAGTCGATAGTAACTTAGGTAGTTCTGTTTACCCTTCGCCGAATTTATTGTTTTTGCTATCGACACTGGGAGTTTTACTATAACCGATGACTCTAGCGGCTTCTGTGGGTCACAATAAGAAATCGGTTGACCGACATCGCACGGAGTGGTGTTGATAAAACGCCCACCACTCACTTCATAGCTCTCAGGTTTATAGTCTGCAGTAATATTAATCACATCAGCCAAAGAAGAGTGACTAAACATCAGTAGAACTAATATTTTAATGGTTTTCATTTTTTACAGTCACACCTGGTGAACATATTAACTCTCCCAATATAATAATCTCCGATGCCTCCGTGCGGCTCTGCACTCCTGATGAGTTGTTGCAATGGAGGGTACCATTGTGTTCCACGCTAAATTGCGGCTGTCGTCGGCTCGCTTCCAGCGCAAAGAAGCCATCATTTTCGGTAAATGCCCGCCCTATAGGGTTACTGACCATGGCACCACGCAGCGGCCTATTTTGCTCGTCGAGCAGGCGACCAATCACAGTAACGGTGCTCACAGCATTCACCTGGCCATAACCCACCCCGCCGCGATTAAGATGGTAGGGGAGCACGGTGGGCTTGATGGTGAGTGGCATCCCCTCGTGGTCGGCCATCTCCAGTTGCAAGGCGCCACTTTGCAAGGCTGGCACCGAGACCAGATGACGACCGGGCCCAAGGGTCTGTACGCTGCCCAGATCGTCGTTGACCCGGATCCGCGCTGCCTCATCATCGGC
Source organism: Aeromonas sp. s12 (assembly GCF_040907925.1). Classification (NCBI taxonomy): domain Bacteria; kingdom Pseudomonadati; phylum Pseudomonadota; class Gammaproteobacteria; order Aeromonadales; family Aeromonadaceae; genus Aeromonas; species Aeromonas sp. s12. Next base: position 6,518 of record NZ_JBFOCT010000009.1, read on the forward strand.
CGCAATATCGAGGATCATCGCCGCCTCATTGCCCATGCCGCCCGTATCGCGGAAACCGAGCGCCAGATCCCCTTCATGCCCCAGCGCCAGCACACTCTCCAGGTTGACGCCGCCGGTCACCTCTGCGTTATAGGAGGAGTGCTGGGCAAACAGGTCGCCACCCAACCAGGACGACGCGAAACGACCATAGCCGGATAGACCGGTACCATAGCTGTCATGGGTGCTGCCCACGCTGACCTGACGCAGCGGCCCCCAATCCACCTCCTGCTGGTAGTTGAGATAGGCGCTGCGCTGGGCACCGCCCGAGCGTGAGGTATTGCTGCCCAGCCCCAGCGACAACTGGCGATCATCTCCCCCCAAGTTGATAGTGAGACTCAGCGTGCTACCGCGATCCCGCTGCTGCGTCGTGCTCTCGCTGCCGGGACGATCGAACAGGGTCACCCCCCAGGTCACCCAACGCCCCCACAACCGATCGCTATAGTGCCACCCCACATCAGCACCATTGCCACGACCAGACTGGTGAGAAACATAGAGACTGAGGGAGCCCCACTTTTCCAGCGACTGTTGCAGTGACAGACTGGACACCGCAGTTGCTTCAACCTGCTTGCGCAGATTACGCGAATGGCTGGCCACCAGACTGCTGTTGCCATGCCAGTAGATCCCCTGCAGATCGTAGCCCCACCCCATGCCAACACTCTGATTGAGAGAGGCAAAGCCGTGAAGCTGACTGGTCGCCTCCCAGTCGAGCGAGAGGGAGTGCTGAGCCCGTCTGTCCACATACTGGCTACCCGCCCCCACCACCAACGAAGGAAGCAACAGGTGGTTCACCGCTACGCCGCCACTGGCCCCCTCCAAATCGCTATCACCTTGGCGTACCAGCCAGCGGGTCTGGCGTCCGGCAAACAGGTTGAAGCGCCACGGCTCCTCCGGCGTCTGCCAGTTGGAGGGTTTGTAGATCATCTCGCGCCAACGGCGGGTCTCCTGACCATCCTCCAGCAACCGCAGTTCTACCTCGTAGATACCTCCGGGCAGCGATCGGGTATCAAGTGCCTGCAAACCCGATACGACCGGCTGGGACTGGATCAGGTTGCCGTCACGATAGATCTCCACCATGCCCGGCCGGGCCGGAGCCACCCGGATCGGCGCCAGACTGGGTACACCGCGCTCCCGGCGCAGCAGATCCGAACTGCCCCACATCATCCCGAGCACGGTGGGGGTCGCGCCACTGTAGTAGTTCGGCTGACGTACCAACCCCTGCGCTGAGGGAAAGAAGAAACCAAGGCGATAAAAATTGGCCTCATGGAGTCGCTCGCCATAAAGCTGAGCCAGGCCCACTTCACTCGATTGCCCCTCCTGCCAAGTGGCATCCCCCTCCATAAAGGGGGTCCACTGCCCCAAGCTGCCCTCCAGCTGCAGGTTGTAGTGACCGTTGCGCTGAGTGCCCTGTACCAGGTTCAGCTGGTTCTGGACCAGCAACCCCCTGCTCTCTTGAGGCAATGCTATAAAGCGCTGATCCCGCGCCTCCTGTTCTACCTCACCGGTCAGTACCGAGAGCTGGGACTCCTCCAGACTGTATTGCAACCCCACTATGCCTTCGGGACAGGCACGGCCGCACTCGCCGAGCGGCAGGTGCGATCCCAACCTGGTCAGCCAGCGTTCACGCGCCCCCTCGTCAAACTCGCTCTCCTGCACATCCACCAGTGAAAGCAGCTGTACCGAGTTATCCCGCCCGAGCAGCACTTCCCCATCCCCCAGCAGGCGACTGTCGACGGTCACCCGCACCATCAGGGGAACACCAAAAAAGTGCTCTTCAAACCCTTCTGGCAACTGCCGCGCCTGTTGCAGCAACAGTGCTGGGTCTGCCGCCGCCAGTGAGGCAGAGAGCAACAACCCGAGCAAGAGAAGAAGAGAACGAACCATGAAGTGCAACCTGAATGCCTGGAATCTCAATTAAAGGGGGCCTGATGCCCCCCACATACTCATGTCAGCTGCCTTGAGCAGGCGGTGCCTCCGATTCAAACATCATGCTGACAATCCCTTGATAGTTGCCGGGCTTGTAGCCACCGGTTGGCGCCGCGGCCGGAATAATCTCCAGCCCGACCTGTTTGCCGGTGTTGGCATCCGCTTGGTTCAGCAAGTCGGCGGATGTAGTGGTCAGCGCAACGCCTGCCACCTTGACCGTCAAGCCGATACTCTCCTTGCCGCTGGCCATGGTGGCGGGATAAACCAGATAACCCTTGATGGGACCAATGGTGCTCTTCATCTCCAGCTGCTTGGCCAAGGGATCCAGCTTTTGGCTAAAGGGGTTGAAGGTCAGTTTCTGTGGGGTACTCATCCAGTCACCCACGGGTTGCACATAAAAGTGTTCGGTCGGGATCTGCGCCGTTACCGTCACCGTATGCTCGATGCGCTCGGCCGCCATCAGCGATCCGCTCGCCAGCAACAGGGCGGGAAAAAGCGATAACATCTTCATAGCCACTCCTTCAGGTGTGATTGTCGTTCTTGTGATATATCGGGATCAGAGCTTGAACTCCCTGAATACCGATTTTTTCCCTTCGATCAGTTCAAAACGAACCGTCCGGGTTGCCTCTTGACTGACCCGCTTTTTAACGCCGGGCAGCAGATGCATCTTCTCCGGTTGACTGCATGAGCTCTCTTTTTGGTCACACAGTTCCAGATAATCGAGAATAACGGTGGCATTGCCCCGGTTCTCCACATAGAGAACACCGTTTTTACGGTCAATCCGGGTGTCATAACGGGTCTCTTTGGGGGCCACAAAGAGAATGGTGCCAAAACCGGTCATGATGCTGACCCCGGCGCTAATTTGTTGCTGTGGTGGTAATTCGGTTATTTCATCGTCCTGTGGTTTGACCGGCACAAAACGCACCCGAAAATAACGTTCTCGCTCCCGCACTCCCATATAGATAAAACGAGTAGCCTGCATACCACCTGCCGGAATAATCAACCGTGATGGACTTGTCACCAGCTGACGAACGCCCTCCTCCGGTAACTCCCGCTCCTTCGGCACGCCATCGGCATCATATATAATTTCGGCCAGCGTTATTTTGACAAAGGCCGTCTCATCACCAAGATTTCTAACCCGCTTGAGCAGCGTAGTTTTTTCTGCCGACATATAGTCATATAAGGTGCCAACGCTAATATCCGGCGATGCCAAGGCATTGCTGCTGAATATAAACAGCAATACAGTAAAAATCTTATTCATGAATAATTATCACACTGTAAAAACGATAGAGAGTGTTGCCTTCATTCATTGAAGGCTCCGAAAAATATACGAGCTCCATATATGCAGATCGCCAGATGATCATATTTGGCTCAGCGATTCGTCATTGAGGCCAGTCTAGATAATCCATGCACCGGACTTAATCGGAATAATCTGATACTGCCAAAGTATTTTTCCTGCAAACAATCAGACAATTCCTACAGCCAGCTTTCAACATCCTCCCCTATTATCCGAAATCATCTCAGTCAGCAGGGAAGTGACATGTTTGCGTTTAAAGAAGAGTTTCCGGTCGGTGACGTGGCATCCCTGACGACAGCGGACATTGCCGTGCCCTTTTATCAGCCAATCGTTAACCGGGATCGCCAGATCATCGGCTTTGAGGCGCTGGCCAGACGCTGGGAACACCGCCAGCAGCGTTATCAGGGAATAGACTTTCCCTCTCTCAGCGATGACGAGTCCCTGCATGTGGATATCGTTATGCTCAGAGCCATTTGGCGTGATCTGACCGTGCTGGCACGCCATGCTCCTTGTACCCTCTCGATAAACCTCAACCCCGCTTTTGAGAGCCCTACATATAAGAACCTGCTGTTGCTCACTCTCTTGCAGGCCCGCAAGCTGGATATCGCAATCTGGTTCGAGGTGGTGGAGTACGCCCCGCTAGAGCGCAAGGAGTTGGCCCTGATCGAGGTACTGCGCAGCCACGGTGCCCATATCGCCTGCGATGACTTTGGCACCCAGGAGTGCAATTTTCAGCGAGTGATGGCGCTCCCCTACGAGGTCATCAAGCTGGATCGCTCTCTGCTGCTGCAAGCGACCAGGAGTAGCCATGCCTTGCGCATGCTGACCGGACTGGTGGAGTACCTGCAGCGACTCGGCATGAAGGTGGTGTGCGAAGGGGTGGAAAACCAGACCCATATCGAGATTGCCGATCAGCTCGGCTGTGACTATCAACAGGGTTACGTCTACGCCATGCCCTCCCCCCTCTCCCGTTGGGCCTGAGCGGCGGTTTCATTTCGGCATCCTGTCGGCTCGCGCAGCCAACAATGTCCTGCCAAATTGCATGATGACGTGGGGGCGAGTACAATCTCGCACCCCGAATATCCGGCGCATCTTCTTTAGATAGCCCCGGATATGCCGTCATCGGGTCGCGCTGCATTGAGCCTCCTCTCGGAGGGCATCTTGCACCGCAGCTCAACCACTACGATGCCATCAGGTGGCATCGTCCTGATTTGCAATCAGATATAAAGAGTCCGCCATGTTTAAACCAGAATTGCTCTCCCCCGCAGGTTCCCTCAAGAACATGCGTTACGCCTACGCCTATGGCGCCGATGCCGTCTATGCCGGCCAGCCCCGCTACAGCCTGCGGGTGCGCAACAACGAATTCGATCATGAAAACCTGCAGCTGGGCATCAACGAAGCCCATGCACTGGGCAAGCAGTTCTATGTGGTGGCCAACATCCAGCCCCACAACTCCAAGCTCAAAACCTTTATCCGCGACATGCGTCCGGTGGTGGAGATGAAGCCGGATGCGCTGATCATGTCCGACCCAGGTCTCATCATGATGATGCGTGAAGCCTTCCCGGATATGCCCATTCACCTCTCGGTGCAGGCCAACGCGGTCAACTGGGCCACGGTGAAATTCTGGCATCAAATGGGCCTGACCCGCGCCATCCTCTCCCGCGAGCTGTCGCTGGACGAGATTGAGGAGATCCGCATGCAGGTGCCGGAGATGGAGCTGGAAGTGTTCGTTCACGGCGCGCTGTGCATGGCCTACTCCGGCCGCTGCCTGCTCTCCGGCTATATCAACAAGCGTGACCCCAACCAGGGCACCTGCACCAACTCCTGCCGCTGGGAGTACAAGGTGCACGAAGGTAAAGAAGATGACGTGGGCCAGATCGTCCACCGTCAGGAGCCGATCAAAGTGCGTCCGGACAACACCCTGGGCCTTGGCAAGCCGACTGATGCGCTGGTGCTGCTGGAAGAGTCCAACCGCCCAGGCGAGTACATGAGCGCGTTCGAAGACGAACATGGCACCTACATCATGAACTCCAAAGACTTGCGTGCCGTCGAGCACGTCGAGCGACTGACCAAGATGGGCGTTCACTCCCTGAAAATCGAAGGGCGCACCAAGTCTTTCTATTACTGCGCCCGTACCGCTCAGGTTTACCGCAAGGCCATCGACGATGCGGTGGCGGGCCGGCCGTTTGACCGCAGCCTGATGGGCACCCTCGAAAATCTGGCCCACCGCGGCTACACCGAGGGCTTCCTGCGCCGTCACAACCACACCGAATACCAGAACTACGACTACGGCTACTCCGTCTCCGACACCCAGCAGTTTGTCGGCGAAATCACCGGACGCAAAGGTGACATGGTCGAGGTCGAGGTGAAGAACAAGTTCCTGGTGGGCAACAACCTGGAGCTGATGACCCCGCAGGGCAACGTCCGTTTCAATCTGGAGCAGATGGAGAACCGCAAAGGGGAGCTTATCGACACCGCGCCGGGCAACGGTCACGTAGTCTATGTGCCGGTCCCGAAAGATCTGGATGTGAACTACGGCATCCTGCTGCGCAATCTGGGCGACAGCCAGGATACCCGCAACCCGCACACGGCGGCCTGAAATGGCGCTGCTCATCACCGACAAGTGCATCAACTGTGACATGTGCGATCCCGAGTGCCCCAACCAGGCCATCAGCCTGGGTGAGGAGATCTACGAGATCGACCCCAGTCGCTGCACCGAGTGCGTCGGTCACTATGAGAAGCCGACCTGCATCAGTGTCTGCCCTATCGACTGCATCATCTGGGATCCCACTCATGTGGAGACCGAAGATCAGCTGATGGAGAAGTTTGTGCGGATGCACAGGCAGTAGCTGATGCACAGACCGTAAAACGAAAAAAGGCCGAATAATCGGCCTTTTTTGATCCTGCGTGCAGCGGCTGGCCATCACTTGCCGACCAGCCGGATCAGTTTGTCCAGCTCACGCTGGGCCTCCAGCATCCGGGTCTGGGACTCCTCCAGCCTGGCCTGCCGCTTGGCAATCTTCTCCGGTTTGCCACTGACTCTCGCCTCCTGCAACTCAAGCAGACGCCCATCCACCTCGCCGCGTAGTTTGTTAACCCGCTCTTTCTGCTCCTTGAGCAGACCTTCATCAGTACAGTTGGCCTTGATATTGCGCGCTGCCTGTTCGAGCCCGGCAATCTGCCCGGCATTGTTGTGTGCTTTGGCAAACACCAGCTGGTCGTTGACGGCCTGCAGACGGGCCTTGCAACCGACCGCCTCACTGCCAAAGGCCTGACCCGCCAACAGCAGCAAGCCGGCTCCCAATACTTTCCACATCTCGATTCATCCGGTCTTGTTTGCGAGCTGACCATAAAAACCTCGATCGGCAGCAGGGTCAAGCAAGCGGGAAAAAGGTGCGACAGAAGTTGTGCAACATCACGCAATTGCCACCCTGTTGGTTCTACAATGACGCTCTTTCCAATCGGGAGTCTGTTATGAATCAACAAATTGTGGTCATTGCCAACGGTGCCCCCTATGGCAGCGAATCCCTGTTCAACGCCCTGCGTCTCGCTATCGCCCTCAACGAACAGGGTGGTGCCAGCCTGAAGCTGTTCCTGATGTCAGATGCGGTGAGTGCAGCACTGGCCGGTCAGGCTCCGGCCGAAGGGTACAACCTGCGCCAGATGCTGGAGATCCTGCTGGCACAAGGCGTCACCATTCGCCTGTGCAAGACCTGCACCGATGCCCGTGGCATCACCGCCCTGCCGCTGATCGAGGGCATTGAGGTCGGCACCCTGCCGATGCTGGCCCAATGGACCCTGGCTGCCGACAAGGTGCTGACGTTCTGATCTCCCCCTCCGGCTCTCTTGCCCCTTTAGCTCTCATCTGACCCTCCATGGCCCCCGCCATACGGGGGCATTGCGCGCGCCACCAGTCTCACTGACTACACTATCAGTTGCCACGCCTGCTTGTTTGTCCCACCTCATGGACAGCGTAACGCCCAGTAATAAACCGAGGACGACGATGAATCCGACCGAACAGACCCTGCTTGAGCAGATGAGGATCACCGACTTCGAAATTGCCCATCGCAAGGAGTTATTGCTGCTCAATGAGCAGGATGTGGCGCGGCTGGCAAGTTATTGCAGCAAGATAGAACCACGGATCGACGCCCTGGTGGATCGCTTCTACCAGCAGCAGACGGCCATCACCGAGATCGCCCTGTTGATCGGGGATGCCGATACCCTCATACGGTTGCGCACCGCGCAACGGCGCTATGTGCTCGATCTTTTCAGCGGCCATTACGATCTGGAGTACGTCAACAACCGGCTGCGGATCGGGCTGGTTCACAAGCGGATCGGGGTCGAACCCAAGCTCTATCTGGCCGCCATCAACACCCTCAAAGCCCTGCTGATCGAGGATATGTTCGAGCAGATCCACGATGAGCCGGAGCGCCTCGTCATGCTGGCCGCACTGGACAAACTCTTTCTGTTCGACATCACTCTGGTCTTCGAAACCTACATTCGCAGTCTGGTGTCGGAAATAGAGTCATCCAGAGAGAAGTCGGAGAACTATGCCAAGAGTCTGGAGCAGAAAGTACGCGAACGTACCAAACAACTGGAGGAGCTGAACCGCACCGATGCCCTGACCGGATTGCTCAACGTTCGCCACCTCAACGAGCTGTTGCTGCTAAGCCTGCGCACCTGTCAGCGACGTGCCGAACCCATGGCCATCGCCTATCTCGATATCGACAACTTCAAGCAAATCAACGATACCGAAGGTCACCAGCGCGGAGACGAGATCCTGCGCATCGTTGGCCACTGCATCCGTCAGGTCTTTCGCGCCGAAGACAGCTGCTTTCGTTATGGCGGAGATGAGTTCTGCCTGATCCTGCCCAACTGCAACGAGAGTCAGGCGCGGGATATCTATCTCAAACGATTGATCAACACCGTCAAGGAGCAACTGGGCGATCTCACTCTCAGTATCGGCATAGTGCAGACCGGGCCGGAGCACTACGACGACGGGTTAAACCTGATCCGCCTCGCCGACGAGAGGATGTACGCAGCCAAGAAGGCGCTCAAAGAGAAGACTCCGGGTAGCACTCACTGAACATTCAGCATCAAGGATCCCTGCGTTAACCGGGTCAGTTCCGCTCAACCACAGACGTGGCCGCAGCGGGACGCTGTACTCTGACCCCCCACTCATAAAGCGCAAAAATCGCCACACAGAGCAGCGCCATCAGCACATAGAGCAGCTGGCCGCTCCACTGCTCGAGGATCCAGCCTCCCAGCAGAGCGCCAGCAGCTCCTCCCAACCCGGCCAGTGCGCTGGCGCCAAAGTAGCTCCCCTTGAGGTGGGTGGGGGCCATCTGGTCGATCAGCACGTTGAGCAGGGGGAAGAGGATGGTCTCGCCGATGCTGAGCAACAGCACGGCGCCAAACCAGTGGCTGCGCACCATCGGGTCCCCCAGCGCGAAGAGCAGTTGGGCCGCCAGAAAGAGCGCCATACCGATATGAAGCCGTACCCGCACCGGCCAGCGTGACAACAACCGCAGCAGCGGAAACTGCAGCAGCACCACGGTCAGGGCGTTGGTCGCCACCAGCAGGGCAACCAGCTCGGCCACCTGCGGCATACCGGCCCGGGTCAGGTACTGCACCAGCGGCGAGTGAAACTGGGAGTAAACCAGCACCATCAGGAGATTGGCCATCACCAGCAGCAGGAATGCACGATCCGCAAGCAACACCTTGATGGCATCCCGTAAGCCAGGCCCGGCAGTCCCCGGCTTGCCTGTGCTGCCAGCCCAGCGAAATCCCCAGCCAAAGGCCAGCGCCAGCAGCAAATAGCTCACCACCAGAAACAGGAAGGTCTCCTGCTGGGCGTTGATCCCGAGGGTCACTCCGAGCAGCGGCCCCAACGCCGCCCCCAGGTTGAGCAGAAAATAGCGCAGGTGCAGTGCCAACTCCCGCGCCTTGGCCGAGGCCAGACTATCGGCCATCAGCGCCTTGCCGGGGGCATCGATGAGCCCTGACGAGAGGCCGCTGCCCATCACTCCGACCCCGAGCCAGAACACCTCGTGCGAAAAACCGAGCAGGCCGAAACAGATCATCGCCACCAGACAACCGGCCAGCAGTATGCTGCGCCGCCCGAAGCGATCAGAGAGCCAGCCGCCGTAAAAACTGACCAGGGTAGAGAGGGCCATCGAGCCCCCCAGCAACAGGCCGATGAAGGTGGCCGAAAGGTCATACTCCCGATAGAGCAGGATGGAGAGGAAGGGCCACACCATGTAGTAGCTGGTGCGCACCATAAAGGTGCCCAGAATGACGATCCAGACCAGCGGAGTAAATTGCCTGAAGGTGCTCCATGACATTGCTATGCTCCATGCCCCGCAGCTCTTACCACAAGATCCTGTCATAAACGGGGCAAGCATTCAGTTGTAACAGAGGGCCTCAATAGAAACAACCTTTGCTCACCAGCAAGGTGCAACCGGATGCAAAAAGGCCAGCCGATGGGCATCGACTGGCCTTTTTATCACGGGATTTCCCTCGGGCTAGCGCCAGAGGGCCAGGCTTAGCGCCAGGGGCTTTGCTGCCACAGCCGCCCCAGTCCGGCTTCCAGCGCCTGCGCGCCCTGCTGCCCCAGCTTCTGAGTCAGGCTTTTTGGCTTGCGATAGCTGATGCCGATCACCTTGTGGTGGCTGGCCTGCGCCAGCAGATAGTCATCGCTGGTGCAGAGGGTATCCACCAACCCCAGCCCCTTGGCCTGACTCGCCAGCCAGTGTTCACCGGTCGTGACCTGATCGATATCGAGTTGCGGGCGGTGTTCGGCCACAAAGGCCTTGAAGCGCTCGTGGATCGCCGCCAGCTCCTCGCGAAACTTCTCGCGCCCCAGATCGTCGTTCTCGCCAAACATGGTGATGGTGCGCTTGTATTGACCGGCGGTGTGCATCTCGAATTCGATGTCGTGCTTTTTCAGCAACTTGTTGAAGTTCGGCATCTGGGCGATCACCCCGATGGAACCGACGATGGCAAAGGGGGCAGCCAGGATCTTGTCCGCCACACAAGCCATCATGTAGCCGCCGCTCGCCGCCACCTTATCGATAGCCACGGTGAGCTTGATGTCACGATCGCGCAGCCGCTGCAGCTGGGAAGCGGCCAAGCCGTAACCATGCACTACGCCACCACCGGATTCGAGCCGCAGCAGCACCTCGTCGCCGGGCTGGGCGACGCCGATCACCGCGCTCACCTCCTCGCGCAGGGAGGCCACCTCTTTGGCATCCATGCTGCCGTTGAAATCGAGCACAAACAGGCGACTGCGCGCATCACCGGCCTTGGTGCGTTTTTTCTGCTCCTCTTTCTGCTGCTTTTCCATCACCTTGCGCTCGGCCTTGCTGGCGAGCGCGCTCTTGAGCGCAAACTGCCCCTGTTCCAGCTCGCTCGAGAGATCGGTCACCACCAGCTCACCCTTGCGCGCTTTCGGCTGGCGAGTGCTCACGATCATCAGGATGATGGCGCCTATGGCCAGCAGGAAGGTCACTGTCTTGGCCAGAAACAGGCCATATTCGGTCAGAAATGTCACGATGGACTCCAGAATGGATCGGTTTTCGTCACATTCTAGGGAGTTTGATGGAGGCGCGCAAAAAATCGCAGCCAGTGCCCGGAAAAACCAACCCGAGCATCACAACCTCTCTATTTTCTTCACATTTTTCTTGCCGCTGGCTGGTCAAACAGGCGCGCGGATCAGTACACTTGGCGCCGATTGCCATGCACTTATGGCCGGAATTTGTTAACAGGAGTTGTCATGCTCGATTATCAGGCACCCCGCGATCTGCTCAAGGATAAAGTCATTCTGGTCACCGGTGCCGGCGACGGGATCGGCCGCGAAGCCGCCCTCACCTACGCCGCTCACGGTGCCACCGTGATCCTGCTCGGCCGCACCAGCGCCAAACTCGAAGCCGTGTATGACCAGATTGAAGCGGCCGGTTATCCGCTGCCCGCCATCGTGCCGGTGGATCTGAAAGGGGCCACCGCCGCCCACTACCGCGGCATGGCCGAAACCTTCGCCCAGCAGTTTGGCCGCCTCGATGGCGTGCTGTTCAATGCCGGTCTGCTCGGCACCCTCTCTCCGTTTGAACATATTCAGGAGAAGGAGTGGGACGAGGTGATGCAGGTCAACGTCAAATCGGAATTCCTGCTGACCCAGGCGCTGCTGCCGCTCCTGCGCCAGACCGCCAAGGCGCAGGGCGATGCCTCCATCGTCTACACCTCCTCCAGCGTGGGACGCAAGGGGCGCGCCTACTGGGGTACCTATGCCATCTCCAAATTTGCCATCGAGGGGATGATGGAAGTGCTGGCCGACGAGCTTGAGAACACAGGTGTGCGGGTCAATACCCTAAACCCGGGCGGTACCCGCACCAAGATGCGCGCCAGCGCCTTCCCGGCGGAAGATCCCATGAACCTCAAGACTCCGGCCGACCTGATGCCGCTCTACCTCTACCTGATGGGGTCGGACAGCCGCGGCAAAACCGGCCAGACCTTTGTGGCTCAGCCAAAATAAACAAGTTGCGTGGCCCAGCCCAAATAAATCAATAAAATACCCAGAGTGTTGTGCGGCAGGGGTTAAATTGAATAGGGGGCACAGGCTCCCTGTTCGAACCACTGACCATCCTATCTCCAATCAGGTTGAACTATGTTTCGTCCCAAGAGCACGTTTGAGCAATGGCGGATCTTTCAGGCGGTGGTCGACTGCGGCGGCTACGCCCAGGCGGCCGAGGCGCTGAACAAGAGCCAGTCCTCCCTCAATCATGCGGTTGCAAAGTTGCAGCAGAGTCTGGGGGTGCCCTTGCTGGAGGTGCGCGGCCGCAAGGCAGTGCTGACGCCGGCGGGCGAGATCTTCCTCAAGCGGGCCCGTCAGTTGAGCCAACAGGTGGAAGAGCTGGAAAATCTGGCCAACAATCTGGAGCGGCAATGGGAGCCGCAGATCAACCTCTATGTTTCGGCGCTGCAGCCAAGGGATCGCCTCTATCGGGCCTTGGCCAGCTTCTATCCTCGCAGCCGGGGTTGCCGGGTCAACCTGCACGAACGCATTCACTGCCACTTCAACGCCCTGCAACCGGGGGATCTGATGCTCTCCGAGCACCTGCCAGGCGATCGCACCGGTCTGCTGCTGGACGAGGTGTGCCTGCTGCCCCTCTGCGCCGCCAGCCATCCGCTGGCACAGGAGGAGGGGCCCATCCGCAGCGATGTGCTGACCAGCCACAACCAGATCAGCCTTCATCCCCCCATTCACCGCTCGGTGGACTGGAACGATGCGGATGACACCGGCTGGAAGGCGACCCACTACCACGAAGTGCTCGCCATGCTGCGCCTTGGCCTCGGCTATGCCTGGCTGCCGCGCCATCTGGTAGAGCGGGAGCTGGCGGAAGGGTCACTCATACAGCTGGATCTGGAGAGCGGCAACGAGCGCCACCTCTATACCTACCTGCTGACCCTCTCCCCCGAATCTCTCGGCCCCGCGACCGAGCTGCTGCTGCGCTGCCTGCGCAACGAATATCAGGGCGAATCAGCGCCGCTCCCGCACGCCCAGCCCCAACACGACAAATAACAGCCAGATCCCCCGTCAGACGTTGGGCACCCGCCAGCTGGCGGCCAGTGCCACCAGTGCCAATCCCAACGCCACCATAAAGACCCCGTGGAAACTCCACACCTCCGCCACCACACCGGCGATGGCCCCTGCCATGATGGAACCGGTGCGGATGCTGTTGGCAAACAGGGTAGTCGCCACCCCGGCTCGCCCCGGCATCAGATCCTGAAAGTAAGACATGCCGATCCCCGCGACGATACCGATGAAGATGGCGTTGAACAGCTGCAAGGCGATCAGGGCGTATTGGTCGGTGAGGGTCACCAGACCTGTGTAAAAGGCTGCGCCAGCCAGCACCGCCAACAACATCATGGGGCGCTTGCCAAAACGGGCCGTGTAATAACCCGCCAGCAGCATGAAGGGGATCTCCAGCGCCGCCGCCGTGCCCATCAGGATACCGGCAAGCTTCTCATCCATCCCGAGCTCCCGGGTGATATAGAGCGGCATATTGATGAGGTACATGCTGTTACAGGTCCACATCAGGGTGGAGGCGATAAAGAGCGCCCGCACCGCCGGATCACGCCAGCTGCTGACCCGCTCTGTCTCTTCGGCCATCTTGGGCAAAGGCAGAGAGGGGAGCCAGCGCCACACCACCAGGGCGCAGAGCAGGTAGGCCAGTGCCGAGGCCAAGTACATCAGCTCGAAGCCGTAGCCGATGGCCAGCGCGAAGGCGATGGGCGGGCCTATGACCCAGGCCAGCGAAAATTGGGCTCGCATCACCGAGCTGAACATGTCCGCCCGCCGGTTGCGGCTGTCGGAGTACTCCCGCGCCAGCGCAAACAGCTGGGGGCTGGCCGTGGCCGCCAGCGCCGCCAGCATGACCCCCAGACTCGCCAGCAGCCAGTAGTTGCGGTTCCAGGCAAACAGCAGGGAGAGCGCCACTCCGGCAAAACAGCAGCGCAGGATCAGTCGCTTGCGATCCCCCTTGTTGTCGGAGCGGTGGCCCAGCCACTGGCTGACCAGAATGCCCACCACCGCGTTGATGGTGTAGAAGAGCCCGACCAGAAAGGGGCGCACCTGCACCTCCTCGGCCAGAAACAGACTTAAGGTAGGCACCTGCAATGCCACCGCGACGCCGGTCATAAAGGTCACGGCAAGAAACGAAAGAGAGACGGGGTCCGGGCGTTTGACCGCCGCTATCGACAAGCTCATAGGGTTACCACTGGTTGGAGGGACGATACGGGCTAACGGGCGGCAGCCGTATGAAAATCCGGCGCCTATCTTATGTCACTATCAAGAGCGGGCTCAAGGATGCATAAGCAGGTGTGCGCCTTGCGAGGGAGGCCGCGACCCCGTAGAGTGAAAGCCCATCCTGCCAGCACAAGGAGTTCGCATGTTTGATTTTGATCAGGAAGTAGACCGCAGTGGCACCATGAGCCTGAAATGGGACAAGTACAAGGGTCAGGATGTGCTGCCCATGTGGGTTGCCGATACCGACTTTGTCTCCCCCCCGTCCGTGATTGAGGCGTTGACCAAACGGGTCGCCCACGGCATTTTCGGCTATTCACGCCCCTCGCCACGCCTGATCGAACTCATTATCGAACGGATGGCGACCCGCTATGGCTGGGCCATCGAGCCCGAATGGCTGGTGTTCCTGCCGGGCGTGGTGCCGGGGCTTAACCTCGCCTGCAAGGCGTGGAGCCAGCATGGCCGCGGTATCATCACCCCCAAGCCGGTCTATTACCCCTTCCTGCAGGCGCCGGGCTTCAATGATCGCCCCCTGCTCACAGTGCCGATGATTGAAGAGGCGGGTCGTTGGGTGCTGGATCTGGCTGAGTTGGAGCGTCAGGCCCCCGCCGCAGATCTGCTGCTGCTCTGCAACCCCCACAACCCGGGCGGCACCATCTTCACCCGTGACGAGCTGCTGGCCATCGATGCCATCGCTGCGCGCCACAATCTGGTGATCTGCTCCGATGAAATCCACTGCGATCTGCTGCTGGATAAAAACGCCCGCCACATTCCCTACGGCGCCATCAGTGCGCAAGCGGCCGAGCGCTGCGCGGTGATGATGGCCCCGAGCAAGACCTTCAATATCGCCGGTCTCTGCTGCTCCTTCGCCATTATCCCCAACGCCCGTCTGCGCTTCAGGCTGCAGCAGGCGATGCGCGGCATCAGCGCCGACGTCAACCTGCTGGGCTTTGTCGCCGCCGAAGCGGCCTATGAGGGTGGCGAACAGTGGCTGACCGAGCAACTCGACTATCTGGCGGCCAATCTGGCCCTGATCCAGCAAGCGGTTGCCCGCTGGCCCGGCGTCAAGCTGGCCAACCATCAAGCGACGTATCTGGCCTGGATCGATGTGAGCGCCCTTGGCCTTGCCGATCCCATCGCCTTCTTCGAGCAGGCCGGCGTTGGTCTCTCCCCCGGCGCCCAGTTTGGCGACGGTCAGTTCGTGCGGCTCAACTTCGGCTGCACCAGGGCACGACTGACCGACGCGCTGGCGCGGATGGAGCGGGCAATCCTCAAACACAGCAAGCCCTGATCAGCCAGCAACGGGATGGGCAAGCCCCATCCCTTTTTGCCTGTGTCATCAGCCAGCGGTCAACTCAGTCAACGGTCAATTATGTCTCTACGGATCTTGCATCACCTTCTGCTCCCACTCTGTGCACTCTCTGCGCTGCTCCCCTTTGGCAGCCAGGCGCTGACTATCGGAACGGGCCCGCTCAACGGGGTCTACTACCCGACCGGTGGCGCCATCTGCCGGGTGCTCAATGCCGGCCATGCCCTGCATGGGGACAGCTGCACCGTGCAGAGCACCCGTGGCTCGATGGCCAACCTCAAGGCACTCGACAAGGGGGACGTACAGCTGGCGCTGGTGCAGTCCGATGTGTTGCACCACGCCCTGCACGGCACCGGCCCCTTCAGCGGGCAGGGGGCCAACAATGAGCTGCGCAGCCTGTTTCGCCTCTATCAGGAGTCGCTGACCCTGCTGGCTGCCCCCAATAGCGGCATCACCACCCTGGCAGATATCGAAGGGAAGCGGGTTTATCCGGGCAACAACGGCGCCGGTGAGCAGATCACCAGCCAGGCCCTGATGGCGGCCATGGGATGGCAACCCGGGCAGTTTGCTGCCTATCAACTCAAGTCGGACAGCGAACCGCTGGAAGGGCTGTGCGATGGCTCGCTGGATGCCGCGTTTGTGGTTGCCGGTCACCCCAGTCTGGCGGTCGGCGAACTGATCAGCCGCTGCAAGGTGCGCCTCATCCCCATCGAAGGGGAGCAGATCGACAGGCTGCTCAAGCAACACCCCTACTACCAGCGCAGCCGCATCGCCGCCAACCTCTATCCGGGGCAGACCACCGCCATCAACAACATCGGGATGAGTGCCGAACTGGTGGCGCTGGCCAGCCTGCCGGACCCCATCGTCCGAACCGTGCGCGATACCCTGCTGGCCCGGGTCAAGCAGTTCAGCCGGCTGCATCCCGCCCTGAGCAAGGTGACCCCCGAGCAGTTGCAGGCCCACACCGAGCTGCCCCTCCATGCGGGGATGTCGGATCAACCGCCAGCTCCCTTGTCACTGACTCCCGAGCAGTTAACCGCGGAACAGCTGACACCGGAGCCGTTAACACCAGCGCCATCGGCCTCGGAGGCGGCATCAACGGCAGAGGTGAGTGCCGCCGACGGGGCGACTGCGCCCTCTGACGCGACCGCCACCAGCAGTGCCGCAGTGACGACAGAAGCCACAGAGGTTAATTCCTTGCCCGAAGAGGCGCTTGAGGTCGCCCCCGAGCTCACTGCTACGCCGACCACAGAGGGGGAAATAGTGGCTCGCTCTGCCGCAGCGTCAACGGTTCCATCACCATCGGCTGCCGCTTCGACTCAGTGGCCAAGCGCCTCTGCGGCAACTTCGCCGCAAGAGCAGGCAATCCAGCCTACCAGCAGCGCAGCCACACCGCCACAGCACTGAGTGGTCAGCGCCAACAAATACATCAGGGCAGCTTCGGCTGCCCTGATTGTTTACGCGCGTTCGATAGTGACGCAATTGATGGCGGCACAGTCACCCCTATAGGCCTGCTCACCTTGCCGCCCCGCTACGGCTCTATCACCCGGGTCAGATAGGGGTTGGGCTTCTGGATCTCCTCCTCCACCCAGTGCAGCAACTGCTTGATGGCCCGCGACAACACCTGATTCTGGCGCACCACGTAGCCCAGACTGGTACCGGGAAAGTCGCCGAGGCTGGTGACCGGCGCGGTGAGGTTGAGGCGCGGATGCAGGGAGAAATCCGGCACGATGGCGACACCAAAGCCCGCCTCGGCCCAGTCCAGCTGGGCGTCCACGCTGCCCACCTCCATGATGCGGCAGGGGGGCAAGGCCAGCAGCGGCAGGGACGGGTCGATCAGCGCCCGGGTGCGGGTGTCGTGACCGAGCAGGATCAGGGTCGGCTCGTCGAGGGGGTCGCTCTCTCCCGCCACCGCCCGCGCCTGCCAGCGGGCAAGGCCGTGCCCCAGCGCGCACCAGGTCACCTGTTGCAGCTCGGTATAGAAGAGCGGCTCGCTGCGCTTTTGCGCCATGACAAAACCCAGATCCGCCTTGCCCGCCTTGACCAGCTCGGCAGCCTGATCCGAAGTGGTGTTGAACAGGGTGAGGTCGATGCCGGGAAACTCCCGCTTGAAGCGCTGGAACGGCTGGATTAGCAGCAGGCGGGAGATAATGTCGCTGGCGGCGATGGCCAGCGTCCCCTGACTGAGCTGGTTGAGGGCATTGAGATCGGACTGGCAGAGCTGCAACTCGGCAATGGTGCGCTCGGCGCTTTGCAGTAGCCGCTCTCCCGCCTGAGTCAGGCGAAACGGGCTGCGCTCGATCAGCCGCACCCGGGTCGCCTGCTCCAGCCGCTTGATATGCAGGCTGACATTGGGCTGGGTCATGTGCAGCTCGGTGGCGGTCTGGCCAAAATGTTGCAATCTGGCCAGGGTGACAAAGGTTTGCAGCCAGTGAATATCCAGCATAAGAGTCCCTCAACCCGCGATGTGCGGGGCTTGCCAGGCAAAATCGGACGGTTTGCCGTTTAATTGGCCATAATTATATGGTTCTCTTATCGGAATTATAAAGATAATTAATTTTTCTAATCCGCATCAGGCTCCTAGGATGGACGCCTAACGTCTTAGGAGAAAGAGTCATGTCGTCTATCGTAGTCGTAGGTGCTAACTGGGGTGATGAAGGCAAAGGCCGCATCGTGGATTATCTGGCAGGTCAAGCTGGCGCCAGCATTCGCTTCCAGGGCGGCAACAACGCTGGCCACACCGTGGTCAACGACCTTGGCACCTTCAAGCTGCACCAGGTTCCGAGTGGCGTATTCAACCCGGATTGCCTGGTTGTCCTCGGCCCGGGCATGGTGATCAGCCCCGAGAAACTGACCGTCGAGCTCGAGGAAGTCAAAGCCTCCGGCGTGACTCCGAAGCTGGCCATCTCTGACCGCGCGACCCTGTGCCTGCCGCTGCATGCACTGGAAGATACCCTGGAAGAGCAACGTCTGGGTGACGGCGCCTATGGCTCCACCCGTCAGGGCATCGCTCCTGCCTACGGCGATCGCGTCATGAAGAAAGCGATCCTGGTCGGCTGGCTGAAACAGCCGGACGTACTGGTCGAGCGCATCCAGTTCATGCTGGACTGGAAACTGCCGCAGATGAAGGCTATCTACCCCTCCTTCGAATTCACCCAGACTGCCCAGGAGATGGCTGACTGGCTGCTGGAAGTCTCTGCACCGTGGATCGACGCCGTGTGCAACGTCAGCATGCCGCTCAAAGCGCTGCAGGCCGAAGGCAAGACCCTGCTGTTCGAAGCCCAGCTGGGCGCTGGCCGTGACCTGATCTACGGCGAATACCCCTGGGTGACCTCCTCCCACGTATCTGGCGCCTACGCCGGTATCGGTGGCGGTCTGCCTGGTCTGCGTCCGGAGCGCGTCATCGCTGTAGCCAAGGCATTCAGCTCCTCTGTCGGTACCGGCACCCTGCTGACCGCCATGGAGAACCAGGACGAGTTCCGCAAGATCACCAACGAGTTCGGCGCCACCACTGGCCGTCCCCGTGATGTCGGTTACTTCGATGCCGTCGCCACAAAGAACGGTGTCGAGCTGCAAGCCGCCACCGAAGTGGCACTGACCAAGCTGGACTGCCTGACCGGTCTGCCGGATCTGAAGATCTGCGTGGCTTACGAAGGTGCCCACACCGAAAACCCGATTTGGCCGCAAACCGCTGCCCTGAAGCCGGTTTACGAGCAGATGGAAAGCTGGAGCGAAGACATCACCGGTTGCCGCACTTTCGAAGAGCTGCCGCGCGCTGCCCAGCAGTACGTGCTGCGTATCGAAGAGCTGCTCGGCGTACCGGTTCCGATGGTTTCCGTCGGCCCGGGCCGTGACGAGATGATCCTGCGCTAAGCCGCACTTCTCATCGTCAAACAAAAAACCGGCATCCCTGATGCCGGTTTTTTTATGGCTGCCGTTTACCTTCTTGCCATAAAAATACCAAAAGGCTCAATTAACTCACCAATCGACCTCACTTTGAGTCGTTCTGCAACAAAATCCTGTCCCACCCTCGCTAAAGTGAACCCGTTACCACACGAGGAGTCACCCGATGAAATTGCTCAAACAGAGTGCCCTGTTGCCACTGCTCTGCCTGACGGCCATGCCAGCCTTTGCCATGACCCTGAAGAGCACGGACATTCACGAAGGCCAGTTGATGGACAAACAGTTCAGCTTCAACGGCTTTGGCTGCAGCGGCGACAACCACTCGCCCCAACTTAGCTGGCAGGATCTGCCGGCAGGCACCAAGAGTGTTGCCATCACCGCCTATGACCCCGATGCCCCTACCGGCAGCGGTTGGTGGCACTGGCTGGTGGTTAACCTGCCTGCCACCCAGAGCGAGCTGGCCAGCAATGCCTCCGGCAAGCTCAAGCAGGGATTGGAGATCCGCACCGACTTTGGCAGCCAGGGTTACGGCGGCCCCTGCCCGCCCGCAGGTCACGGCATGCACCGCTATCAGTTCACCGCCTGGGCCCTGCCCCATGATCTCGAGGTGAAGGCTGATACCCCGCCCGCTATGGTAGGCTACATGCTCAACAGCATGGCGCTCGGCAAGGCCACCCTGACCGCCACCTTCGTCACCCCCTAGGAGCCAACCGGATGAGCACTCCCCTGCTGCAACAGAGCCACTATCTCGGGATCCGCCAGCAGCCCCTGCACCGGGTGCTCATCTACGCCCCGACCCTCATCTGGGTCACCCAGGGGAGCAAGCAACTATGGTGGCGCGAGCGACGTCTGTCGTTTGACAGGGAGCGGTGGCTGCTGATCCCTGCAGGCCACCAGCTCACCTTCGTCAATCAGCCGGAGCAGGGCAAGTTTCGCTCCCACGCCATCACACTGCTCACTCCGCCGCCACCAGAATGGCTGGCCGAGTCAGCCCCTTCCCACGCCGATCTGGAGGAACCCGCCGTCAAGGTCACCCCCGGGCTCGCCTTCTGCTTTGAGCTCATCAGCACCATGGCCGAACGGGGACTGAGCGAAGCGACCCAGGCCGAACTGCTGCGCGGCTTCTATGCCGAGCTGCGGGCCGCCAACGCCCTCGGGTTGCTCTTTCCCGCCAGCACCATGACCCTCGCAGAGCGGCTGGCCCGCTACCTGGCGGTGGAACCCGGCATCAACCACACCCTGGAGGCAGTGGCCCCCCACTTCTCCATGAGCCGCGCCTCCATGGTGCGCAAGCTGGCCGCCGAAGGTCGCAGCTTTCGCCAGTTGCTGGCTCAGGTGCGCATGAGCCACGCCCTCAACCTGTTGCAACAGGGCTTGACCCCTCTGGAGGTCGCCCTCGCCTGCGGTTATGACTCCCCCAGCCGCTTTGCCGCCCGCTTCAAACAGGAGTTCGGCCTGACGCCCCACCAATACCTGCACACCTGCCCTGCCAGATTGGCGAGCAACGAAAAGTAAAATATTACTTAAAGACCATTCTATGTAACCTGATGTAACCCGGTGATCCCGCTCACATTGCCGCCTCTTCAGAGTGTGATCTCGCGCCAACGCTCCCTTTCCCCTTGCCATACAATGGCTACCGAACACCTTTTCACTAAAAATAAGCGTAAAAAATCTTCCTTTTAACCTACATAAACGGAATTGGAGCGAGAAATGTTTCGTAAAACTTTACTTTCGGTAGCCCTCGGCACCACCCTGTTCGGACTGACTGCCTGCAACGATAACCAGACAGAGAGCAGCACAGTCGCCAAACCGGAGCAGGCCATCCAGTACAAGGACGTTATCGACCGTCGGGGAACACCGACCCAATTCCGCGACTTTGACAGCTACTCCAACCTCAAATACAACCCGCTGCTCGATCTGGGGGCATGGCACGGTTTCCTGCTGCCTGCCAGCGACAAGGAGTGGGGGGGCTTTACCGGCCCCATGGTCATCTCCGAGGAGTACAGCCTCTTCTTTGCCAGCGAGCTGGACAAGCTCACCCTGAGCGATGCGAGCGGCCGCCCGTTCCCGCTCACCAGCGCCCGCAAGCAGGAGGTGTACGCCATTCCCGGTGCACTGGTGCAACGCTTCGAGTTCGAGCCCTTCACGCTGGAGCTGGAGCTGCGTTATGGCGATGCCCGCACCGCTCTTATCCGCACCCGACTCATCAATCAGACCGATACACCGCTCACCCTCAACCTCAACTGGCAGGGCGAGTTGCTCAATCAATGGGATGCCAAGGATACGATTGCCAGCAAATATCCAGGCTGGACTCGCACCATCAGCGAGAGCGACAAAGGAATCGAATTCCAGTTCGGCAAACTGCGCAGCACCTGGAACATCATGCAGAGCGGCAGCGCCCGCTATCGCATCGACCGCACCCTGCCAAGTCGCACCACCCTCGACCAGAAGACACTGGGATACCAAAGTGACGCCAGCATTACCCTGGCCGCCAAGGGGAGCGAGGATATCTTCACCCTGCAGAGCTATCTCCACTCCGCAGATGACGCCAGCCGCCATCAGCAGAGCCGTCAGGCCCTGCTGGCCGACCCGGCCAGCTATTTTGCCGACTCCATCCGCCGCTGGGAGGGCTACCTTGCCAACGGTCTCTCCAATCAGGGGATCCCCGAGTCGGAGCGCCGCATCGCCGTCAAGGCGATGGAGACCCTCAATGGCAACTGGCGCTCCCCGGCTGGCGCCATCCTCCACGACGGGGTAACCCCCTCCAATACCGCCCGCTGGTTCGACGGGGTCTGGGCCTGGGACAGCTGGAAGCACGCCTATGCCATGGCACACTTCAACCCGGAGGTAGCCAAGAACAACGTGCGCGCCATGTATGACTATCAGGTACAGCCGGATGATCCGGTGCGACCGCAGGATGCGGGCATGGTGATCGATGCCGTCTTCTACAACAAGCTGGCGGATCGCGGTGGCGATGGCGGCAACTGGAACGAGCGCGACACCAAGCCGCCCCTCTCCGCCTGGGCTATCTGGGAAATCTACAGCGCCACCAAGGACAAGGCCTTTATCGCCGAGATGTATCCCAAGCTGCAGGCCTACCACGACTGGTGGTACCGCGCGCGGGACAACAACCGCAACGGCATCATCGAATATGGCGCCACCAAGCATGTGGAGCACAACGACGAGTACGGCAATATCACCTTCAAGGTGCAGTACTCCAACGGTATTCCCGCCGGGCTGGATCTCTCCAGCTGTACCAGTGAGGGGGATGGCTGGTATGCCTGCGCCGGAATGCCGCTCTATCAACAGGTGTTGAACGTGGGCGGTTACAGCGACATGGA
This sequence comes from Aeromonas sp. s12, assembly GCF_040907925.1. NCBI lineage: Bacteria > Pseudomonadati > Pseudomonadota > Gammaproteobacteria > Aeromonadales > Aeromonadaceae > Aeromonas > Aeromonas sp. s12. The sequence continues at coordinate 29,131 of NZ_JBFOCT010000009.1, forward strand.
TATCGGTGCCCAGCACGGCGCCGGTTGGGAGTCCGGCATGGACAACGCCGCCCGCTTCGGCTTTATCGAACCGGGCCAGCTGCAACGCTATGCCGACAAGACCTATGGCGGAGATTTGGCCAAGGCACGTCAGGACTGGAACGTCGCCTTCTTTGAAAACCATCAGGACAATGGCGATTTGATCGGCTTCTCCATCGATCAGGAGTCGGTGGAGCTCAACGCCTTCCTAGCCAAGGAGAAACGCATTCTGGCAGACATGGCCGACCTGCTTGGCAAGCCGGACGACGCGAGCCGCTACCGCGATGGCGCGACCCAGCTGGCTGGTTACATCAACAGCTGCATGTTCGATGAGGCATCAGGCTTCTATTACGATCGTCAGATTGCTCAGGGGGATGTTGCTGACGGCAACGGCTGCGTCGGCAAATTACTGACCGCCCGCGGCCGTGGCCCGGAAGGGTGGAGCCCGCTCTGGGCAGAAGTCGCCGACAAGGAGAAAGCGGCACGGGTGCGCGAGGTGATGCTCAACGCCCAGGAGTTCAACACAAAGATTCCGCTGGGCACAGCCGCGCTGACCAACCCTGCCTACGACCCCAATATTTACTGGCGCGGCCGGGTATGGCTCGATCAGTTCTACTTCGGGGTGAGGGGGCTGGAGAACTACGGCTACCGCAGCGATGCCGAGGCTCTGGTCAACAAGCTATTCAACAACGCAGAGGGCTTGGCGGGCAGCGGCCCCATCCGCGAAAACTACAATCCGGAGACCGGCGCCATGCAGGGGGCCAGCAACTTCAGCTGGAGCTCGGCCCACCTCTATATGCTCTATCGCAACTTCCTGAAACCACAGGCGTAAGCTTGCTCCACCATGCAAAAGGCCTCCAGATGGAGGCCTTTCTGTTTTCACTCAAGCTGCACTCACACAATACCCGCCACGCTGCGGGTACGGGCTCGTCTTAGCCGTTCGTGAGCGGCAAAGAGAGGCGTTTGGCCAGTGCCTGGAAGTGCTGGCTCACCTCAGCCCCGAACAGGGGGTCGCCAATGGCGCGGTTCTGCCAGTTTTGCTCCAGATGACGCCAGTCATCCTCGGTCAGGGAGTCACGCAGATGGGGGAAGATCACCCCCTCTTCATAGTTCATGTGTGCCTCTTGCAGCTCCACGAAGCGCTCCAGCTTGGTGGTGAACTGATCGAGGGGGATCACCGCATCCATCAGGATCATCTCCACCATCTCCTTGAGATCGGCCCCGGCCTCCAGCAGCTTGACGTGCTCCTCCTGCAGGCGGTTGGCAACCTCCCCCTCCACCACCCGATATTTCAGGTAGTAGTCATAGATGAGGTCTTCCTTGGGATGGTGGTACTTGTCAGAGACCTCCCGCAGGTAGTCGATGACATCGCGCACCAGAAAATAGCTGATGGGCTCTTCGGCACGGATGGCTGCCAGCTTGTGCTTGAGCAGCTCTAAAAGTCGGGCGATGTTGAGATGATCCTTGTGCAGACTGGATAACATGGGCACTCCTTGGCTCTGAATTAATCTTATGTCCCTGAGTATACGGTCATTTGTCGCCCGAACTTTGCACTCAATCAAGTGGGATGCAGACAGATTTCCACTCTATCGGACTCTTGCCCTGTTGTTCCAGCAAGCGATTGGTCTCGCTAAAGTGACCGCAACCGATGAAACCGCGGTGGGCAGAGAGTGGGCTCGGGTGCGGCGCGGTCAGCACATAGTGGCGCTGGCGGTCGATGAAACGTCCCTTCTTCTGGGCGTGGGCACCCCACAGCAGGAACACCACACCCTGACAACTGGCATTGATCTGCTCGATGACCCGATCGGTAAAGGTCTCCCATCCCAGATGGGCGTGGGAATGGGCCTGACCGGCCTGCACCGTCAGCACAGTGTTGAGCAGCAAGACACCTTGTTTGGCCCAAGATTCGAGAAAGCCGTGATTGGGTGTGACGAAACCTGGCAGGTCACGCTGCATCTCTTTATAGATGTTGACCAGTGAGGGAGGCGTACGCACGCTGGGCAGAACAGAGAAGCAGAGCCCGTGCGCCTGATTGGGGCCGTGGTAGGGATCCTGCCCCAGGATCACCACCTTGACCTGATCCAGCTCGGTCAGCTTGAAGGCATTGAACACATCGGTAGCTGGCGGGTAGATCACCTTGCCCGCTTCCCGCTCGGCTCTGACAGTTGCCAGCGTACTCTTGAAATAGTCCTGCTCTTTCTCAGAGCCAATCACATCACTCCAGGTCAGCACCCCGGCCTCCTCACTTGATACGGCGAAGGGCTCAGGATAGGGGGCCAGCCCGCAAGACGCAACCGTGGCTCACGCTTTCCAGAGCCTGGCTAGGCGCCCTGAGCGCTCCAGCTTGCGCAGGCCGGTATTGAACAGCAGCATCAGACGGCGCGCCTCTGGATCGGCCTTGCGCATCAGCAGGTATCCCGGTTGCGACCAGATGGGGTCGGCGGCACCGGTCAGTGACAGCGATTGGGGATGACGAAAGAGCGCCTGCTGGAACAGAGTCTGTGCCACCTGCTCATCCATCACCAGATAGTGGATCCGCCCGTCGAGCAGCTTGCCCATGCTCTCCTCATCGGAATCTGACCACTCGAGGGTGAGACCTGCTTGGCGGGCGGCAAAACCATCGCCATAGAAATAGCCACGGGTCACCCCGACCGGTTCGTGTTTCAGCTCACCCAGATTGACCGCGGGCGTACCGGTCAGCGTCATCAGGCGAGTGGTGAAATGGCCGAGCGAGGCGGAGAGATAGAAAAGCTGCTCCCGCTCGCGGGAGCGAAACCAGGGCATGGTGACCACATAGCGCCCCTCCAGAGTCAGTCGGTAAGCCTCGGCCCAGGAATAGAAGTGAAAGCTGACATCGAGCCCCTCTTCGGCAAAGGCCTGGCGCACCACCTCACAGAGAAAGCCCTGATTGGGCAACGACTCACTGATATAGGGCGGCCACTCGCCCACAGCAATACGCACCGTCTCGGCCCGCACCGCAACACTACTTGCCCAGCAACAGCACAGGGCGAGCCATACCCACTTTCGCCACCCATTATTCACCCGGCACTCTCCTCGTTTTTTTGCTGAGTGTAGCCACCCCCTCAATTAACCTCAGAAAAAAGCCGAAAAGATGTAGTTAAATTACTAGATTGGCGAGATAAAAGATGCATAATTTGGATATCTTACAAAATCAGAAAAATGACCTATTTTTGATTCAACTCAAGAATTTAATCCCATTGAAATGGCGCTTTATCGGATTTTCTTGATCCAGATCAATTTTGGTAATATTACCACCATGGTATATATGACCCCATCAAAGAAAAGGTGTAAGGCAAGGGCCCTTTAAGTCATCGCCATCGACGGTAGCTTAAATACATCAGGGTAATTTCCTTACAGTTGGATTCGCGTTCCCATTGAGGAGTCATACCATGATCAAAGGCATTCAAATCACCCAGGCCGCCAACACCGCTCTGCTGAACTCTTTCTGGCTGCTGGACGAAGAGAAGCAACAAGCTCGCTGCATCTGCGTCAAAGGCGATGCTTTCGCTGCCGATCAAGAAGTGCAACTGGCTGACCTGGGTCAGTTCGAATACCGCGAACTGCCGGTTCAGGCTGAGCCTGCTGTTGAAGGTGGCCAGCACCTGAACGTCAACGTACTGCGTCGCGAAACGCTGGAAGATGCTATCGAAAACCCGGAGAAGTACCCGCAGCTGACCATCCGTGTATCTGGCTACGCAGTGCGTTTCAACGCCCTGACCCCGGAACAGCAGCGTGACGTGGTTACCCGTACTTTCACCCAGAGCCTGTAATCAGCGCCCTGCAGTGAGGAGCTGATACTTGCGGTATCAGCACAAAAAAACGGCCTATCGGCCGTTTTTTTATTGCCCCCGCACCAGCCAACGCGGCCGTGCGGGGGAAACAGCGCTTACGCCCTGTCCGCTTCCAGTTGCCCGACCTTGCCGCCGAGCACTGCATCCATTTTCTTCTCGTCCAGCTGCTTGCAGTATTTGGCGACCACCACGGTGGCAACCCCGTTACCGATCAGGTTGGTCAACGCCCGCGCTTCGGACATAAAACGGTCGATCCCCAGGATCAGCGCCAAACCAGCCAGTGGCAGATGGCCAACCGCCGAAATGGTCGCTGCCAGCACGATAAAGCCACTACCAGTCACCCCCGCCGCCCCTTTCGAGGAGATCAGCAGTACCACCAGCAGGGTGATCTGCTGGAACAGGTCGAGCGGCGTATTGGTGGCCTGGGCGATAAAAATCGCCGCCATGGTCAGATAGATGGAGGTGCCATCCAAGTTAAAAGAGTATCCGGTCGGAATGACCAGCCCCACCACCGATTTCTGGCAACCCAGCTTCTCCATCTTGTCCAGCATCCGCGGCAGTACCGACTCGGAAGAGGAGGTCCCCAGCACGATCAGCAACTCCTCACGAATGTAGGAGATGAAACGCAGGATGCTAAAACCTGAGGCTTTAGCGATGCTGCCCAGCACAATGAAGATAAAGAAGAGGCAGGTGAGATAGAAGCAGGCAATAAGCTGGCCCAGCTGTACCAGTGAACCTACTCCATATTTGCCGATGGTAAATGCCATTGCCCCGAATGCACCGACCGGCGCCAGTCTCATTATCATATTGATAATGCCAAATATGACTTTGGAGAAACTGTCGATGACGCCGAAAATAACCTGTCCCTTTTCACCGATATGATGCAGGGAGAAGCCGAACAGCACCGCAAACAGTAACACCTGCAAGATATTACCGCTGGCAAAGGCACCGATCACACTGCCCGGAATAATATCCAGCAAAAAGGCGATAATGCCCTGGGACTTGGCCTGCTCCGCATAGGCGGAGATAGCGCTGGCATCCAGCGCAGCCGGATCGACGTTCATACCGGCACCCGGTTGCAGCAGGTTGACCGCGAATTCAACTTCGAAGTGCGACACTCGCCTATGCCGCCTGACGGTACTCTTCGAATACCTTGACAGGCTGCCTGAATCCGAGACATTTCCGAGGTCGTAGGTTGAGCCACTGCTCCGCTCTCCTGACATCCTCGTCCGTGACCTCTCTCAGGTCTGTTCCCTTTGGGATAAACTGCCTCAACAGCCCATTGCTGTTCTCGTTCAGACCGCGCTCCCACGAAGAGTAAGGGTGCGCAAAGTAAGTCTCGGCACCCAGCGCTTCCTCTATCGCCTTGTGTTCGGCAAACTCGCCGCCGTTGTCAAAGGTGATGGTATGCACCTGCTCGATGTAGGGAGTTAACATCTCGATTATCGCATCCCGCACCACCCCAGCCTGTTTGCTCGCGACCCGCTTGACCAGATAGAGCCGGCTCTTGCGCTCCACCAGGGTGACCAGTGCACCTGTGCCTTGCTTGCCCAGCACCGTGTCCGCCTCCCAATCACCGAGCCGCTCCCGGCTATCGACGATAGCCGGCCGTTCATCAATAGAGCGGGCTTCCTTGATGGGAGAACGCAGGCTGCTCGCCCCCTTGCGGTAGCGCTTGTGGCCCTGGCGCAGATGGCGGTACAACTGGCCACCCCGGGCTTTGTCGGCGGCCACATGGCGGTATATCCACTCGTGACTCACCATGAGGCCTATCTGCTTGCCCACCGCGCTTATCTGCTCCGGGCTCCACCACCAGGCGAGTGTCAGCTCGACAAACTGGATGACATCGGCAGATAGCCGAGATTTGGCCGCACTGGCCCGTCGGTGGGTGGCGTGCTGATGCGCATTGTCTGGCTGGTAGCCCTGCGGCCCGGCGTTACGACGCAGCTCCCGGTAGAGGGTGGAGCGATGAACGCCAATGGCGCGTGCGGTGGCAAGGATGGACATCCCCTGTGCGCGAAGCACCGATAACTGGTATCGTTGCCCCTCGGTCAACTGCTGATAGCTCATGGTGATACTGCTTTTACTTTGGCGAGCAGAAGGGTACCACCAATCAGCAGTTGGCCACCTCTCGCCATTCATCCATGAGTGTCGCACTTATTATCTGAATTCCCG